>JBOHFT010000141.1:0-11798 GCA_050699815.1 Pseudonocardiaceae bacterium
GCCCAGAGTCGGGCGCTGTTCGAGGGCGCTTGGCTGTCCGTCGCCGCCGCCGGGCAGGGCGATCTGGAGCAGGCCTGCACGATCGGCAGCCTCGCGGTCACCCGCCTGGACGCAGTCCAGTCCCCCCGCAGTGCCCAGGTTCTGCGCCTGCTTGCTCAGCGGTTACACCGCTGCGCCCGCAACGAGTACGTCCGCGATTTCCTCCCCGCCCTCGACGCCGCCCTGGCCCGGCAACCCGTGCCCGCCTGATGGCGGCCCTGCCCCCGGTCTTGGTGATCGGTGCCGGGGTGATCGGCTTGAGTACTGCCGTCACCCTCGCCGAAGCCGGCTACCCCGTCGTGGTCCGCACCGCCGAGCCGACCGAGGTGACCACGTCCGCCGTGGCCGGTGCCCTCTGGGGCCCGTGGCTGGTCGAGCCGCGGCCATCAGGTCATCGTCACCAACCCCGGGCTGACCGACTTCATCGAGGTCGATACCGGCGACTCCGCTGACCTCATCGCGATCTATCCCCACCCCGGCCACGTGGTCCTCCCCCAACGAGACCCTCTGGACGTACTCATCTGCCGATGAGCGGACGTTTGAGGGAATCAATCACATCGACATCGTTGAGATTGCCGAATAGCGTGTTAGTTGCCTGTCGGCGAGGCAGGCGACCGTTGTCTCGGCGGGACTGAACCGCCCCGGTTTCGATGCCTCGGTGAACGCGCGGGCCAACGCGATGCGCTGGCCTGGGTACGGCGACGGTGAGCCGCAGGGCACCCTGCCGGTGACCGTGCACGGCGAACCTGGTGCCCGCACCCTCGTCGCCTAGCCTGGGGCGGTGGCCAACTCTCCCGCCGAGGCGTACGCAGTGACCTGCCCGCGGGCCACCCGCCCGCACCTGACGGAGTTCGCCGGCGGCCTGAGCTTCCAGCTCGACCCGTTTCAGCGGGACGCGTGCGAGGCTCTGGAGGACGGGCACGGCGTGCTGGTGTGCGCACCCACTGGTGCGGGCAAGACCGTGGTCGGTGAGTTCGCCGTGCACCTGGCGCTGGCGCAGCGCCGCAAGTGCTTCTACACGACGCCGATCAAGGCACTGTCCAACCAGAAGTACGCCGATCTGGCGGCCCGGCACGGCGCGGACACCGTCGGCCTGCTCACCGGGGACACCTCGATCAACGGGACTGCGCCGGTGGTCGTGATGACCACCGAGGTGCTGCGCAACATGCTCTACGCCGAGTCGGGCACGCTCGACGGGCTGGCCTACGTGGTGATGGACGAGGTGCACTACCTCGCCGACCGGTTCCGTGGCGCGGTCTGGGAGGAGGTGATCCTCAACCTCCCGGGCAGCGTGGCGCTGGTCGGCCTGTCCGCCACGGTGAGCAATGCCGAGGAGTTTGGTGAGTGGCTGATCGACGTGCGCGGCGACACCGCGGTGGTGGTCGACGAGCACCGCCCGGTGCCGCTGTGGCCGCACATGCTGGTCGGTTCGCAGCTGTTCGACCTGTTCGCCGAGGACACTGGCCGCCCCGCCGTCGACCCGCACCTGGTCCGGCGCGTGCAGGAGCTCGAGCGCCACGCCGGGTGGGACCGGCCGCGCCGCGGCCGCGACGGTGGACCCCGGTTCCGGCCGCCGGCCCGGGTGGACGTGGTGGCGCGGCTGGATCGCGACGCGTTGCTGCCGGCGATCACGTTCATCTTCAGCCGGGCCGGCTGCGAGGCGGCGGTGAGCCAGTGCGTCCGCAGCGGGCTGCGGCTGACCACTCCCGAGGAGTCCGCGCAGATCCGCGAGATGGTGGACACCCGCACCGCCGACCTGCCCGAGGGCGACCTCGGTGTGCTCGGTTTCTGGGAGTGGCGCGACGCGCTGGAGCGGGGCGTCGCGGCGCACCACGCCGGGATGCTGCCCGCGTTCAAGGAAACCGTGGAGGAGCTGTTCGTCCGCGGGTTGGTCAAGGCGGTGTTCGCCACCGAGACCCTCGCGTTGGGGATCAACATGCCGGCCCGCACGGTGGTGCTGGAGCGGCTGGTCAAGTTCAACGGGGAGGCCCACCTCGATCTCACCCCCGGTGAGTACACCCAGCTCACCGGGCGGGCCGGGCGGCGCGGCATCGACGTCGAGGGCCATGCCGTGGTGCTCTGGCAACCAGGAGTGGACCCGGCGCAGGTGGCCGGGCTGGCATCGGCCCGCACCTACCCGCTGCGCAGCTCGTTTCGGCCCGGCTACAACATGGCCGTCAACTTGGTCGACCGGGTCGGGGTGGCCGCCGGGCGGGCACTGCTCGAGCAGTCCTTCGCCCAGTTCCAGGCCGACCGCTCGGTGGTGGGCCTGGCCCGCCGGATCGCCCGCAACGTCGAGGGCTTGGCGGGTTATGCCGCTGCGATGACCTGCCACGTGGGTGACTTCGCCGAGTACGCCCGGTTGCGCAGGCAGATCTCGGACCGGGAGCGGTCGCTGGCCCGCCACAGTGGCGCGGCGCGCCGGGCTGAGGCTGCCGCGTCGCTGCAACGGCTTGAGCGCGGCGACGTCATCGCGGTTCCCGGCGGGCGCCGGTCAGGTCTGGCCGTGGTCCTCGATCTCGGCGACGGCCCCAGCGAGGATCCCCGCCCGCTGGTGCTCACCGAGGACCGCTGGGCGGGCCGGCTCTCGATCGCCGACTTCCCGACCCCGGTCCAGGTGCTCGGCCGGATGCGGCTGCCCAAGCGGGTCGAGCACCGGGTGCCCCGGGTGCGCCGCGACCTCGCCTCAGCGCTGCGCGAGACCGGCATCGCGGTGCCGCCACGGTCGCGGTGGCGCAGTGACGCGGCCGACGACACCGAGCTGGCTGCCCTGCGCCGGGCGCTGCGGGACCACCCCTGCCACGGCTGCGACGACCGGGAGGCGCACGCCCGGTGGGCGCAACGGCTCGATCAGCTGGAGCGGGAGACCGACACGCTGCGCCAGCAGGTCGCGGCCACGACGCATTCCCTGGTGCGCGCCTTCGACCGGATCCGGGGCCTGCTGACCGAGCGCGGATACCTCGATGGTGATCAGCTCACCGAGCATGGCCGGGCGCTGGCCCGGTTGTGGTCGGAGACCGATCTGCTCACCGCGGAGTGCCTGCGTCACCAGGTCTGGGACGGCCTGGAGCCTCCCGAGCTGGCCGCGGTGATCTCAGCGCTGGTCTTCGAGGCCCGCCGAGACGTTGCCTCGCCTCGGGTTCCTCCCGGACCGGTGAGCGATGCGCTGGTAGCCACCGTGCGGTTGTGGGCGGATCTGGAGGCCGACGAGCGGCGGCACCGGCTGGAGCGCACCCGGGAGCCTGATCTGGGTTTCGCCTGGCCGGTGTACCGGTGGGCGCGCGGGGAGTCGCTGTCAGCGGTGCTGACGGCCGCGGCGAACAACGGCGCCGAACTCTCGGCGGGAGACTTCGTCCGCTGGTGCCGCCAGGTAGTGGACGTGCTCGACCAGGTACGCGGCGTCGCCGGAGAGACCTCCGGAGTCGGCGCCGCCGCCACCACCGCAGTCCGCTCCCTACGCCGCGGCGTAGTCGCCCTGAGCACCGTCTGACCCCCGACGCCCGTTTCCGCGTTCTGCATCCAGAACGCGGTTCGAGTGCCGATACCTCAGTGAAGCAGCCGACGAAGACGGAGCCCGTCGTCTCGGTTCGATGAAGGTGTTGTCTTGATTGTCTCTTTCAGGCATTGCGATCATCTCCTTCGCGCGGCGTTTTGTCCCGAATGTGAACAGGAGAAGTCCAGCAGTTGTGCAGGAGATTGTGACAAACCTCATAAAAGACAGCCACGTAGCGGCCGGAGGTCCTTGACTCCGACGCCGGGTGGGCGCGCGGGGAGTCGTTGTCGGCGGTGCTGACGGCTGCGGAGAACAACGGCGCGGAGCTCTCGGCGGGAGACTTCGGCCCCCGAGGGAGGGGGCGTGGCCTTGCTCTGCAATTCTTTCGTCCCCCGGCAACGGAATGTTGGCACAGCTAAGGGAATAGTGACAGATAGTGGAGGAGTGGTGACGGATAGTGGTCGATCACGAGTTGCGCGCCTTGCATGCGGACTGGCCCCGAGCGGGCGAGCCCCTTGATCTGGACATACACGACCTTCCGCACTTCTCGGCAGGGATCGAATGGTGGTATCAGAACATCCATTTCGTGACCGAGGACGGAGCCGAGTACTCCGCCTTTGCTGCGTTTTTCCGCTCGGCAGTGTCTGGTGCGGACAGCCCGGCGGTCGTGCACTGTCACGTGGCGCACTGGGCATTGACCGACGTCGAGCACGACCGGTACCTGCAGGACTCGTCGGTGGACAGCGCGACCGTGCAGGCGGTACGAGACATGGTGCGGGCGGATGGCGTGCTCGACCGCGACTTCGCCCGGTCGTTCGTCACCGGCCTGGACGGCGGCACGGTCCCACTGCCGGACCGTCCCATGGCCGGACCCGTGGTCGTGGGGCAGGACAGCCTGTCACTGGATTACGGCCGTGACGCACATTTTTCCAAGGACCGAATGGGCAACTACTACCGGTTGCGCATGACCACCGCAGACGGACGACACGGCTTGGATGTGCGGCTGATACCGGAGAAGCCCGCGACACTGCACGGGGTCGACGGGATCGTCCAGGGCACACACGAGGACAACCGCGACGGCATGTTCTACTACTTCATCCCGCGATGTGCCGTGCACGGCAGCGTCATCGTCGACGGGCGGCAGAAGCGGATCACTGCGGGTAGCGGCTGGTACGACCACGAGTTCGGCGGAGCACCCCGCAACCGGCACGAGGGCGCGTCCGCTGTGGAGGCCGCGTGGGAGTGGGCCGGCCTGCAGCTGGACAACGGATGGGACCTCACCCTCTACAGCCTGCACGACGTCGACAGCCGCACCAGCAGCGACACCGTCCGGCAGAACCTGGGGATCGCCGTCTCACCCGACGGGAAGCGGATCGTTCTGGACGTGCACCGGATCGAAGGAAGTGACCCCTGGACGTCGGTGCGCTCCTACAACTCATACCCCACCGCGTGGCGCGTGATCGCTGCCAACCATGGCATCGACCTGATACTGCGGCCCGCCTTCCTGGAACAGGAGTTTCGCACCCTGGCGGCAAAACGCGGATTTTGGGAGGGTCGAGTCACCGTCGAGGGCGTCATGGACGGTGCGCGCGTCGGCGGTCTGGGATTCGTGGAGGTGCTACCCGCCCAACTCGTGACCGATATCGAACGCTGCCTGGACGCGGGCGCCGATGAGAGCCGCAGACAGGTACGGCGTTTCTACCCGGACGCGCTCACCGCAGCCGAGGCCTCCGCCATGGTGGGCGGTGATGTTCCCCCGGAAGAGCTGGATTGCGAGGAGATCACGCGCTCGCTGATCCAGCCGGTGCGGTATCTGGTGGACGCCGGGGGCAAGGCGTGGCGCGGCTTCGTCGTGCTGGCAGCGATCGAGCTGGCTGGAGGCGACGCCAACCCGTACCGTGGCCTGCTTGCCGCTGCCGAGCTGCTGCACTCAGGCAGCTTGATCGTGGACGACGTCCAGGACGGATCGACCGTGCGGCGCGGCGTCCCCGCCGTCCACACACTGTTCGGCACCGCGCAAGCGATCAACGCCGGCTCGGCCGCTTACTTCGCGTTCGAGCACATCATCCGGACCGACCTGCATGTCTCCGATGCGAAGCGGCTTGTCCTGCACGAGATTTACTTCGACGCGATGCGCGCCGCCCACATAGGGCAGGCCCTGGACATCGCCGGTCACTGGCCGTCGGCCGAGCAAGCGCTCAAGGACGGCGATCTAGAGCTGCTGGAGAAACGCATCCTCGCCGTGCACCGCCTCAAAACAGCGGTCCCGGCTCGGCGCCTGGGACAGATGGGTGCGCTCCTCGGCGAAGCACCCCCGCCGCTAGCCGAGCCACTGTGCGACTTCTTCGAAGCACTCGGCCTCGCCTACCAGATCGTCGATGACGTGCTGGATCTGCGACCCGCGCCGCACCGGCCGTTGCGCAGGCCGCCCTGCGACGACCTGCGCGCCCGGAAACTCAGCCTGCCCATCGCGAGGGCGGCCGTGCTGCTAGGCGATCCCGCCGGCCCCAGCCTGCTGCGCCGCATCCGCACCATGGACGGCTCACCCCAGGACATCGCCGCATGCGTCCACACCATCGAAGCCAGCGGCGCGCTCGACTCCTGCCTCAACGACGCCCACACACTGTTGGCAAACGCCTGGGCCGCTGTCAACCCCCTGCTGCCCTCATCACTGATGAAAGCCATGGTGGAAGCCTTCTCCTGGCGCCTCCTCCACCGCGCTAACATCGACGAACACCACCCCGACGACCTCACGCTCGTCCCAGCGGCAGGAAGCGGCGCAGTACTTGGGTGAACTCGGCCCAGGCAGACAGTGTCCGGCCCTCGGCGGCGGCCTGCCGCGCCTGGGCCAACACCGTGTCTTCCATGGTGAGGGTTGTATTGGTTTTCACGTTGAGAATCGTATGGCGTCGGAAACAATCACGGTGGTGGCTCCCAGGTCAGCACCTCGTTCAGCACCTCGAGCGCGCTGCCTTCGACTCGGCGTTGCACCAGTCCGCCTCCGAGCAGGATCAGCGATGATGTCCGCTGGCGCAGGGCCAGGCAGTCGCGGCTGAATCCCGCGATGAGCAGGACATCGACCCAGTCGCTGCCCGCCCGTTGCCCCACCAGTGGCCCGTCTTCGCCCGGGGCGACCCGGCGGAACGCAAAACCGCTCAGCTTCGCCTGATCAAGCAGCCCTTTGGCGATCACCACATCCGGGCTATCCACCCCCACCAGTCACCCCCCTTCCGATACCGCCGGTACCGATGCCGCGACCGGCGAACCCCGGTCACCGCCGATGCCGACCGGCGCGCGATCATGATCGCGGTGCACCTCGGGCACGGCTGGCCGATCGGCGCGGCCATGACGACGTAGCCACACAGCGCCGGGAACTGCCCGGTTCGCCGGCCGGTGGCCACGTTGCCGTCGGTCACGTCGTGTGCCTGGCCGTCGACGCGGCAGGTGATCGGGATCGTGTCCCGCCACTCAGCCACGGCAATCACCATCCGCCACCCCGCAGCCCGCCGGGTGGCTGGCTGCGGGGTGGCCGAACCGCGGGGCGGGTACCGCCACGCCCGGCAGTGCCTGGCAGGTCGGGCACGGGCGCGCGGTGGGCTGGGCGCTGGTGGGCACCCGGTGACCGGAGTCGGTCACTCACTGGACCGCCCGGCCCCGGCACTCCAGGGCGGTCACGATCCGGACCAGCAGGTCGAGCATAAGTCGTGCCTCCTCAATGGCTGTTGGTGGGCAGCAGCTCCGATGCGGCGGCGGTACCGGAGCTGCTGCCTGTTCCGAGTCAGGAGCACCGCCCGACGCAACGCGGGTGCCCACCTCGGGGCAGCACCCCTGGTCGGACTACCCTGTGCCGACTTCGTGCGGTCATCCACCGGATAGCAATGGATATTCTTGAGTATATCTTGATGGGGCGCAAGGGGCCCGAACGGGTGTAGTTGGTGGACCGCGACGTGGATCAGAACAGCAACGCGAGGAGACAGCATGGCGATCAGCCCGACCGTGCGCAGGCGACGGCTCGGCTCGGAGATCAAGCGCCTCCGGGATGCCGCAGACATGTCCGGAAGCGCTCTTGCCAAGAAGATCAGCATGTCCCAACCGCAGCTCAGCCGGGTCGAGAACGCTCGCGGCCAGCTCAGCGCCGTGCAACTGGAGAAGTTGATCAAAGTGTTCGGGGTGGACGAGCGCACGGCCGAGGAGATGCGCACGCTGCGTCGCGACGGTGACGTGCTCGGCTGGTGGGAGCAGTACTCCGACGTGCTGCCCGACAACGTCGAGTTGCTGATCGGGCTGGAGGCCGGAGCCGCCTGGGAACAGACCTACGAGGACGCCTTCATCCCGGGGCTGCTCCAAACACCTGAGTACGCCAGGGCTGTCGTCAGTTCGGCCGCACCCTTTCTCCGCTCAGCCGACCTGCCGAGGCTGGTGCAATTGCGCGCCGACCGCCAGCAACAGCTGACCGCCACCGACTTCCGGTTGACGGCGGTGATCAACGAGGCCGCGCTGCGCCGCTGGGTCGGCGGACGCGAGGTCATGCACGCGCAGCTGCGCCACCTGCTCGACGCCCAGCACACCGCCACGGTGGAGGTGCTCGTGCTGCCGTATGAGGCCGGCGCGCATCCCGCCCAGGGGCAGTCCTTCATCCTGCTGACCTTCCCGGAACCCGAAGACCCCGCCATCGTGTTCCTCGACTACGCGCATGCCAGCGGTTTCCTGGAGAAGGCCCACGAGATCCGCCAGCACGCCAGCGTGTTTGGCGCCGTCACCTCCAAGGCGCTCAACCCTGACGACTCGGTCCGCAAGATCGCCGAGATCGCGGCCACGTTCACCTAACCCACGAGTGAGATCGCGGCGAACGTGGCTGTCCTAGGCTGCTCAGACTGCGTTCTCCTGGGCGGCGGGCAGGACGATCATTGTTCAGTGACCAGGACAGCGCAAGCCAGCCGAAAATGCCTGGTCACGGCCGAAGAGGAGACAGATGAACGACTACCGAGGCATCGAGGTACTGCGCAGCGCGCACTACCGCAAGTCCAGCCGCTCCAGCGGCGCACAGGCGTGCGTCGCCATCGGCCACGCCGCGAAATGGACCGGTGTGCAGGACACCAAAGAGCACGCCGACAGCCGACAGCGGACCACGCTGGCCGTGCCCACGCAGCAGTTCGCCGCGTTCGTCACGGCGGTCCAGGACGGGCAACTGACCCGGTAACCTGCCCAACTCGGACGAATGCCCCGGCCCAAACCTGGTGGGCCGGGGCATTCTGGTGGGCACCCGGTACCGATGATGCCGCAGCCGGTCCCGGCGCGTTCCAGGCGCGCCCACTTCGCGGCCGACGGGAGGATCGAGGCATGAACGGGATCGACGAGTACGACTACGTCGTCGTCGGCGGTGGCTCGGCGGGCTGCGTCCTGGCGGCCCGGCTGTCGGAGGATCCGTCGGTCACGGTCTGCCTGCTTGAGGCGGGTCCGTCCGACGTCGACGACGCGAAGATCCTGCGGCTGGAGCAGTGGCCGCACCTGCTGGGCTCGGGCTACGACTGGGACTACCCGATCGAGCCCCAGGACAAGGGCAACAGCTTCGTGCGGCACTCCCGGGGCAAGGTCCTCGGTGGCTGCTCGTCGCACAACTCCTGCATCGCCTTCTGGCCCCCCCACGAGGATCTCGACGAGTGGGCTGCGATGGGGTGCGCTGGCTGGAGTGCCGACGAGTGCTGGCCGCTTCTCACGCGATTGGAGAGCAACGACGGCCCGGGCGACCACCACGGCCGCTCAGGCCCCGTGACGCTGCGGCAGATCCCGCCGGACGACCCGTGCGGTGTCGCTGTGCTGGCGGCCGCGGCCGAGGTCGGCCTGCCCACCGTGCGCTTCAACGAGGGCGTCACGATCACCGAGGGCGCGGGCTTCTTCCAGATCAACGCCGCCGCCGGCAACACCCGCATGTCGTCCTCACGCGGGTACCTGCACCCGATCATGGGCCGGCGGCGCAACCTCGCCGTCCGCACGAACGCCTGGGTCACGCAGGTGCTCTTCGACGCGGACAAGCGGGCGACCGGGGTGGCCTACCTCGACTCCGACACCGTCACCGTGCACGCCCGGCGTGAGGTGATCCTGTCCGCCGGGGCGATCGATACCCCCAAGCTGCTCATGCTGTCCGGCATCGGCCCGGCCGGGCACCTGCGGGACGTCGGCATCGACGTGCTGGTGGACAGCCCCGGCGTCGGGTCCAACCTGGACGACCACGTCGAGGGCCTGGTGATGTGGGAGGCCGCGCAGCCGATGGTCACCCGCTCCACGCAGTGGTGGGAGATCGGCCTGTTCACCCGGACCGAGCCGGGACTCGACCGGCCGGACCTGATGATGCACTACGGCTCGGTGCCCTTCGACCTGAACACCCTGCGCTGGGGCTATCCGACCACGTCGAACGGCTTCTGCCTGACACCTAACGTCACCCGCGGCCGGTCCCGGGGGACGGTCCGGCTCCGGACCCGGGACTTCCGGGACCGCGCCAAGGTGGACCCGCGCTACTTCACCGACCCCGAGGATCACGACATCCGCGTGCTGCTCGCCGGGATCAGATTCGCGCGCCGGATCGCCGAGCAGCCGGTGCTGAAGGGCTGGATCGACCGCGAGCTGGCACCCGGCCCGGACGCCGTCACCGACCACGAGCTCATCGACTACCTCCGCAAGACCCACAACACCGTCTACCACCCCGCGGGCACCGCGAGAATGGGCGCCGTGACCGACCCGGAGGCCGTGGTCGACCCGCAGCTGCGGGTCAAGGGGGTGACCGGACTGCGGGTCGCGGACGGCTCCATCATGCCGTTCCTGCCCGCCGTCAACCCGAATATCACCACGATGATGATCGGGGAGAAGGCCAGCGGTCTCCTCACCGAGGACGCGGGTCAGCCCCGCGCCTGAAGTGCCGCGACGAGGCGGTCCACCGCGGTGCCCAGCCCCCATCTCCGCCGCAGCGCAGCCAGCGCGCCGGGGTCGGCTGGCGTCGAGGGCAGTGCATCGTCGCGGTCGGGTCGCACCGGGGCGTCGGTGGCCACCCGCACCACTGCGGGGGCCAGCTCCAGGTAGCCCCGGGAGGCCCGCAGCGTGGCCCGGATCCCCGGGGCAATCGCCGCTGCCGGATCGTCGAGTGCTGCGAGCAGGCCCTCCACCGAGCCGAACCGGCTGATCAGCGTGGCCGCGGTCTTCTCGCCGATGCCCGGCACCCCGGGCAGCCCGTCGGACGGGTCGCCGCGCAGCGCGGCCAGATCCGCATAGGCCGGCCCGGCGCCGGTTTCGGGCAGCCCGTACCGGCTCGCGAGCTCGGCGGGGCCGATCACCTCCGCCTTGGCCAGCCCCCGCCCGAGGTAGACCACCCGCACCACCGTGGGCTCGGTGCGCACCACCTGGAACAGGTCCCGGTCACCGCTGACCACCTCGACCGGGTCACGGCGCTCGGCCGCGGCCAGCGCGCCGATCACGTCATCGGCCTCGTACCCTTCCGCGCCCGCGGTGGCCAGGCCGGCGGCGGCCAGCAGCTCGAGAATCAGCGGGACCTGCGGGCTCAGGGTGTCCGGCACCTGCTCGACGTCGGCAGCGCCGGGCTCAGTCTCCTGCGCGACCCGGTGCGCCTTGTAGGAGGGGATCGCGGCGACCCGGAAGGCCGGCCGCCAGTCCAGGTCCAGGCAGGCGACCAGCCGGGACGGGCGGCGCAGCTCGATCAGCCGGGCAACCATGTCCGTGAAGCCCCGCACCGCGTTCACCGGGGTGCCGTCCGGGGCGGTGATCGACTCCGGGACCCCGTAGTAGGCCCGGAAATACAGGCTCGCGGCGTCGAGCAGCAGCAGGGGTGCGTCCATGAGCGCAGAGCCTGCCAGCTCCTGCCCCGGCCGGTCCTATGCTGTTGGTGTGCCCGCCCTATTCGACACGCTCACTTCCCGCCTGGCGCGGGTGCGCCACGCTACCCGGGTCGCTGGCCTGGACGCCCTGCTGGTCACCCCGAGCGCCGACCTGCGCTACCTGCTGGGGATGGCCGGCGAGACCCATGAGCGGCTGACCTGCCTGGTGCTGCCCGCCGACGGAGACCCGGTGCTGGTGGTCCCGGCGCTGGAACGGCCAGGCATGGACGGCACCCCGGTGCCCGGGCTCGGCCTGGAGATCGCCGAGTGGCCCGACGGTGACGACCCTTACGCCCTGGTCGCCGACGTGCTGCGGCGCCCCGGCCGGCCGCCGGCGCGCGCCGCGGTGGGGGATGCGATGCCCGCGGCGCACGTGCTGGCGC
>JBOHFT010000142.1:0-11721 GCA_050699815.1 Pseudonocardiaceae bacterium
ACTGGGACGGCATCATCGCCTGGCACACAAACCACCTCAGCAACGGCCTGCTCAAAGGGATCAACTCCCTCATCCAGGCCGCCAAAGCCCGCGCCCGGGGCTACCGCAACAAAAACAAAATGATCACTATCGTCTACCTCGCCGCAGCCAAACTCCGCCTGCCCACCCTCGTCAATCCCACACCCGCCTACATGACATCACGCTGAGTAACATGACCTCACGCTGAGTAACCCACGGAAAACAGCGAAGAGCCAACCAGAGTTCCGGTTGAGACCGTTCGGCGGTACCTGGCTGCGGGACGCTCAACTAACGAGATCCTGGAAGCTTTCCCGGTGCTTACCGCCGAGGACGTGGAGGCGGCTCGGAACGAGACGGTCCGCCTGACGTTGCGTTTTGTGTGTGACCAAGACGTCGACGCTGGTGTGGCCGCACGACTACGCAAGCTCGGACATGACGCGTGGACTGCAGCTAAGGCTGGACTTAGTGAAGCGGACGACGACGACTTAATGGTCTACGCAGATGATCAACAGGATGTTTTGATCACCCATGACGGCGAGTTCTCTCAGTGTCGGCGACGCAACATGGTAGGTCGGCATATCTTTCTGTAATGTAACCAGTTGGATGCTGTCGATGTCCTTGAGTAGAACATCGACTTGATAATGCCGGTTTTGCACGTCCTGGTGATGTCTGGGTACAGGTGTCGCCCGGCTCCAAGCCGAAGCTGTCTTACGATTGGGAGTAAAGGGCTCGTCGTGCTCTTCAGGGTCCGGCCTTGCTACCCTTCTGGTCTTCCCCGTCATCCGTCGCCTCGGTGTGCTGCTCGCTCGAATCCTGGTCCCGCACCAAGTAGAGCCAGCCTTCTTCCTCTCCCTTCCCGAGCTGCGCGGTGCGGGTAGTCCATCTCATCGGCAACATGACGCGACGGGGACTCGATCCCACGCGCGCGCCACGGAACTCCGTCTTCCCGCTAAACGTCGCCTCATCGAATACCGGGCTTCTGGCGAACTTCGTCCAGTGGAACAGTGCGTTCCCGGAGAATACTGCCCCGGCAAAACTCGCGCTCCTAGCGAACTCCACCACGTCGAATCTCGCGTAACCGGTGAACTTCGCCCCGTCAAACAGCGGGGCCTGGGTGAGCGTCTCATCCAGAGAAGCCTTCCCGTCAAGGGTGAATGTCTCATCCGGAGTGATCTTCACATCCAGGGTGAATTTCGCCCTGGAGAAGTCCGCGTCCTCAGCGAATGTTGCCTCGCGGAACCACACGTGGAACCCGGCGAACTCTGCCCTGCAGAACCACACTTTCCCGACGAACTTCGCCTCGACGAAATCTGCGGTTCCGGCAAATTCCACTCCGACGAATCTTGCGTTCCCGATGAACTCCACTCCTTTGAATCCCGCGTATCCAGTGAATTTCGCCTCGTCGAAAAATGCGTCATTGGCGAACTTTGCCTGACGGAATTCCGCGCCTCCGGCGAACGTCGCCCTCTCGAATAGGGCACTCCGTATGTGACAGGCGCTTAGATTGAACTGGTGCAGGTGGGCCTCGGTCAAGTTCAGATCGATATCGGCCCAGAAGACTGCTGGCGCCTCGGGGTTGAGGTGGGCGGCCAGGATACGCTGGGCGGTCAGCCGGACTTGTAGTTCCTGGCGGCGTTGCTCGTAACGGTTATGTGTGTCCATAGGGGCGTCATCACTAGGCGCTTGATTATCCGGAGGCGTAAAGGGCATCCGGAGGTAGGAACAGATCACATCGACAATAGTCTGTCGCTGGGCCGGATTGTTCTGCGCAAGACGTTCTAGAGCATGCAAACCGCCGAGTCGGACCGGGGCTTTCTCGGAGCCGAGCTGATCAACCGCGCGGCTGTACAGCTCGGTGATGCGTTGCTCGGTGGCGTCCCGTTCGGTAGCTTCGGCGACTTCACGCTGGTGCTCCAAGGTCATCTCGGTAGACCGCTGTCGGCGGGCGGCTAGAAAAAGCGCGATAGCGCCCCCGGCGCCGGCCATGAGAGCACCGGCGGTGCGGACCGCGTCCAGTTCCACGCCGGGACCGGCGCCGCTATAACGCCACCACAGCACGATGAAGGCTGTTACCCCGATCACTAGCACGGCCAGGGCGTACAGCGCGATCGCTTGAGTGGACAGTGGCCGCGTCGGCTGGTGTTCTCGCTGCTTCCATCGACTGATCACGCCCGGTACATCGGTCTAGGGCCGGCAAACATCACGGTTGGTGCCGCGCGGTGTGGTCTCGCCTCCATGATCTTTGGCTCAGCGACCATCGTGCGACCCGCAGCGGCGGCATCGGGGGTCAAGAGATGCTTGATGCTGGTGAGCAGGTCCCCCCATGAACGATTTGGGACCGGCCGGCCGCCGGGAGCGCAGCACGGGGATGGGGCTCAACCGGCAGCCGGCCGGGGCTTTAGGGGGCGATGCTGGTCGTGGCGTGGTGCTGGGCGGTCAGGTGCTCGACGCCCTCGGTGTGCGCCGTGGGCCGGGTGGTCGCAGTGCCGTGTTGGTCACAGAGCCGGCACCGCCAGACCACGGTGTCCACCGACGCCATCGCGTCGATGCTGATTACCTCGGTGACGGGCAGGCAGAGAGTCACGGTCATGGTGCTGTTCCCTTCCCTGAGCGTCGGGTGACCTCGGTGCGCAGGACGGCCAGGAGAGCGGCGGTGCGCAGCTGCGGTGTGGGGAGTAGGCCCACGATGGATAGGCCGGGGTTGACCACCGTGATCGCCCAGTCCAGGCCGCACGCCGTGCACGCCCACGCCTGGACCGTGAGCGGGGCGGGTATGGGTTGCACACCGTGGGTGGTCCCGCAGTGTGGGCACGTCTGGTCGGTGTGGTCGGTCACCGTGGACGGGCCGGTCATCGGGAGCACGCTTGGCACCGCTGGCTTTGGCCCTGAGGCTTGAGGTGGTCAGCGCAATACCATCTGCCACAGGCGCCGTCTGCTGCGATGCCGGGCTGTTCGCCGCACAGGTAGGACAGGCCGCGGTCGATCTGCGCGTCGCAGCCGTCGTGGTGGCAGACGTCCTCGACGGCGTAGCCGGCCTCGCCCCGTGGCGTGTCGTACCTCGCGTAGCCGCCCCTCACTGCACGGTGTCCAGGTGCGCGGTCAGCCGGTCGCGCAGTCGCCGCGCGACGTCCAGCGGCAGGAGGCCATAGAACTCATCCGGCAGCTTCAGATTCCGCAGGCGCAGTTCCAGGTAGGTGGTGTCGTCGTCGCCCGGGTCGAGCAGGCAGGTCTCAAACCGCAACGGGACCGCGCACTCCCCCTCCCAGCGGCTGGGTGCCTGCTGGTGGACCCGGACACCGTCGTCGGTGTGGTAACAGTGCTCCGGTGAGCACCACGCCGGGTGCTCGGCCTCAGTGGTGTTCACCGAGCTGCCTTCAGGATCGCCTCGGCCAGGTTGATCATCTTGTCTTTGGTCAGGCGCACGCCGGGTGCGCCCAGGCCGTGGATGGCCCACGAGCCGTCCGCTTCATGGATTACCAGCAGCGTGCACCTGCTGTCGGTGTCGTCGGTGCGATGGCCTTGGGCGTGCAGCCGGCCACGCTCGCGCTCTGAGTGCAGCGTCTTGGGTACGTCGGGTATGTCGATCACGGTTGACGAGGGTGGAGGCGATCTCGGCCGCAAACTTGACATGGAGTCAAGTGCAGCCGAATTAGTGGGCGAGACCCATCCTGTAGGCCATGCCTCGCAGTTCACGGCCTATCGCATCCCGCCGGGCACGGCGCATCAAATCCACGACAGTTTCCCTGACGAATGGGTTGGCCCGGACCCGCTGCGGCGCGAGCCGCTCGGCGGTACGTAGCGCGGCCACTGCCTCGTGCCGGTGTGCCCGCTCGGTAGCCAGGCCCTGGCCGAGGTCGGCATAGAACGCTGCTTGCCGCGACGCCGATTTCACCGCAGTCGGGTCGACGCCGCGAGCCAGCTCCCGGACCTTGGCGCCCTCACCGCGCCCCACGGCAAGGTGAACCCGCCAGAAGCCGTAGTTAGCCAGCCCAAAGGCCTGGTGGCCGAAGTTGGTCCCAGCGCCGACTCGCGCGGCTATCTCAGCAGCCTCGGCTTGGTGGTCGGCCGACTCGGCAGGCCGCCGCAATGCGGCTGCGTTGAGCGCGCACGTCAGGTGCAGCATCCCGTACATCTCGGTGGCGCCCTCGTCGGTGCCCACCCAGGGCGCCACCCGGTCGGCCGCTCGGGCAGCCAGCGCCAGGCTGCGCTCCCGGGCCGGGCTGGACACCGCCTGCGCGCGCACGTATTCGGCCAATGCGGTGTGTGCCGGTGAGCCCAGCTCGGCAGCCACCGCGCGGGCATGCATCGCCGCGAGTGCTGCCAGGTCCGGCTCACCGAGCTGCTTGGCGGTGACGGTGGCTGCGGTGTACACGTCGAGCAGGCCGCCAAGTGCCTTGCGGCGGTGGCCTGGATCGCTGGCCGCGACCGCGTGCAGGTCGGTGATCAGACCCGGCAGCACAAGGCCCATCGCCGCGTAGTCCGCCGCAGGGCGTAGTTCGAAATTCACTCGCTGCAGCCCCGCGGCCAGTTCGGGCCACGGCCGCGACAGATCGTCGGCCGGGTCATCGAGCGCATTGTCAGCAAGCGCGACCCGCAGCGCCACCACCGCCGTGTGCGCTTCACCCATGCCCTCGGCCGACATCAACTCATAGACACCGGTCAGCTCCCCGGGCGCGACCTCCAACGCCCGGGCGAGCGCCTCTAGGAGAGAGCGGCTGTTCAAGGGGCGCAGCCCGCGCTCGATCTTCGAAAGATAAGACTCGGTGATCCCGGCCAGCTCTGCGATCACCCGCAGCGGCTTATCGCGCCAGATCCGGATCTCGCGCAGCCGCGCGCCAATCGACCGCGCTTCCTCAACTTTCACAAAACACCACTTCATTCACCGGAGTAAGGGGGGCCCTCACCAGTGCCCCGGGACCGTCGCCCCGGGGCGGAACACTCCAGTGAGGGGTGCGAGCGCCACACTACGCGGCGTCTGGGTGGTCAACCGCGCCTGGTGGTGAACACTGCGCACCATGAACCCCGACGGCACGATCAGGCTGGTCGGCGCGATCCTGCGCGGTACACCGAGCCTGCCCGGGCCGCCTGCCGCGGCCGGTACGAGCTGTATGACGAGATCCCCGGCCAGCCGACCCGACGCGGGATCGCCGAGATCCTCCAACAGCGGCGCACGGCTGCCGCTGCCCTCTGCCAGCGATACCTGTGCGGGCGCGGTGTCCGTTCTCACGACCTGGAGAAACGAAAATCCCGATTGCAGGATCGACGCAGGTCACAGGCCACTTTCCGCAAGATCACCGGTAGTGGGCAAATCGGACACCTCGGCTACGGGGTCTGCCGGGCACGGGTGATCACCGCTGCGATGTTCGCCACGGTGTGCGCCTCGAACCCGGCCAACCACACCAGTGACTGGCGTTCGGCGTCGGAGATCGAGACGCCGCCCAACGCGTCGAGCAGAACGGTCAGCCGGGCGGCTTGCCAGGGCGGCAGGGTCGTCTCGGTCATGCCGGCCGCCTCACTGGGTTGGGTTTCACCGGTGGCGCCTGAAGAGTCCAGGCACTCCAGCGGGGGCAAGTGGTGTTGCCGGTGACGACGGCTGTCGTCAGGCGTAGCGGGCAGAGCCGAGCCGTCGCCGTCTGTGGTCGCGATGTGGTCGCACGAGGCGTGGTCACCGCTGGGTACGGGCGGGCAAGCGTGGGGCGTTGCTGCGCCACTGACCTGCGAAGATGGGGTAACGCGGTCACCGATGGTGAGTGACGGACTTATCTCGTAATGAGCAGGTCCGGGGTTCGATTCCCCGAGGCGGCTCCACCTTCACCTGCGGTTTCCCGCAGTGTGGGAGGCTGGTACGCATCGCCTGTTCACCACACTGTTCACCAGTAGCGTCTTGATCATGACCAAGAGGCGTGAGCGAGGCAGCGTCACGCAGCGCGGCGACTCGTGGCTGGTCCGGGTCTCCGCAGGCACCGACCCGGTCACCGGCAGACGGCTCTGGCTGTGCGGCACCCGGGGCAGCCTGCAGGAGGCGGAGAAGCTCCGCACGAGGTTCCTCGGCCAGGTCGATGAGCGGACGGCCGGCCGGACGGACCCGCGCCAGCCTCGGCGCGCTGCTTGACCAGTGGCTGCCCACTGCGGAACTCGGGCCCAACACCCGGGACAACTACGCCGGGCTCATCGAGCGCTTCATCCGGCCCGCGCTCGGCGCGCTGCCGCTGAGCGGCAGGCTCACGCCGCAACGGATCGAGCGCTTCTACGGCGAGCTGCGCCGCTGCCGGGCTCGCTGCGACGGGCGGCCGTTCGTCGAGCACCGCCGAGCTGGCGAGCACGACTGTGCCAAGGCCCACTGCGGGCCGCATGAGTGCCGGCCGCTGGCTCCTTCCTCGGTGCTCGTGCTGCACGCCATCCTCAGCGGCGCACTCGAGGCCGCCGTGCGGTGGGACTGGGTCAGCGTCAACGTGGCCCGTGCGGCCAAGCGACCGAAGCTGTCAGCGCCCCACCCGGATCCACCCACCCCTGACCAGGCAGCCGTCCTGGTCACCGCGGCGTTGGCGCAGGACGCCTCATGGGGCACCCTGGTCTGGTTGGTGATGACCACGGGAATGCGCCACCTGCGCGAACTCCCCGTCACCGAGACGGCGACCGTCCTGGGACGAGTGGTGGACCTGCACCGCACCCCCACGGACCGGCTGGGCAGGGTGCAGGTCGAGGGTGTAGTGGCGGCGGGCGGCCAGCGATACGAAGACCGGGTGACCATGCGGCTGGTGCGCCGGGACTACGACCTCGCGGTCTCCGCGCACGGCGCCGGGCAGCTGCTGCGGGTGGTCGGTGAGCTACGGCACACCGGACGCCAGTTCGAGATCAGCCGGGTGTCCAGTGTCGAGATCGTCCCGCCACCGCCCAGTTGACGCCGGTGCGGCACTGCTCAGGAGAAGAACCCGCAGCCGGCGCTCGCCAGCGTGTCGACGAGCAACGCCCGGTCCAGGTACTGGTTGCCCCGCTCGCAGGACGTCTCGGCAGCGAACAGGCAGGCATGGCAGGCCGCACCGTAGAGCCGTCCGTGCACGCCCGGATCGTGCTCCCCGCGCACAGCGGATCAGAGCTGCACAACCGGGCGGCCTCCAGCGCACGGTTGATGAGCCTTCCGAGCCGATCGGTACGACCCAGCGAGACCAGGCCGCCGAGGGTGCCCTCGCTGTCCGGTGCCGCTGTGTAGAGCAGCACCCCGGCCATCGGCGCATCCCCGCCACGGGCATAGATCCGTTCGCCGATCCCGGCCGCGCTGTATCCGGAGTCCAACGCCAGTTCGCGGATGAGGGTGTGCAGCAGGACATACCGCAGACCAGGCCACCGGGTGGCGTCCAAGCGCCGCTGCTCGCACCAGCTTCGATGAGCCGGGATGAGCAGGTTCTGCGCCCGCTGGAGCACCGCCGCACTGCGCTCCCACTGGGCGACCGCCACTTCGTTGAAACGGAGGAAAATCCCCTCGCCCCGCATCTCGGCGCAGGGCACCCAGGTCGGCTCGGTGGCTGACAGGGGGGCTCGCCGGTCGTCCTGGGTGTCCTGCACCTCCCACTCGGGAGCGTCGATGCGGGTGAAGCCATAGAGCGCCGCGACTTCGCGTAGCCGGGACACCAGCACGACCCGGTCCAGCCAGGAGCGGGCGCCGGCGGGAACCGGCTCGTGGTGGGTGGTGAAGTCGGGCAGGTTCACCGGAGTCTCGCTGGCCAGAGCTGCCCACTCGGGCGTCAGCAGATCGAGCCCGCCCGGCTGCTGCTGGTCGGGCTCCCCGGCCGTGGCGCGCGATCGGATCCCGTGCCACACGCGATCGGAACCGTAGGCCTCCAGCTCGGGCCAGCAGGTCTGGGTCGCCATGAGCTGTTTAGCGATCGCTTCCGGCAGGCCAGCCAACGGTTCCAGCTGCCGCCAGAACTCGATGATCAGGTGATCGAGCGGGTTCCGGTCCCGGGGCAGGGTGAATGCCCGCAATTGCAAGGGAAACCAGCTGTTGGTCGAGCCGAGCACCAGGGTCCGGGTCGGCCGGTTGCACCGCTCGAAGGTGCCCAGGTGCGGGTGCCGGCCACGGCAGGCGGGCAGGCTCAGCACGGCGTCTTCCCCGAAAGCCTGCGACATCGGCCTGCTCACCCCGCATCCGTCTTCGTCGCAGGAGACGAACACGTTGGCGGCCTCCCCGGTGCTGCCTCGCTCGGTCATCTTGAGGGAATGTCCGGATTCAGGTTCGAGACCGTGGTGGGCGTAGTACAGCCAGGGAAAGTCGTCCAGGTGCCCCTCATCGCAGGCCAGCACAAACCGGGCGGGTACCGCGACCGGCTGGTTGCCGCCCCGGCCCGAACACGGATGCACGTAGCGGATCATGTCGGGCTGAACCGAGTGTCTCAACAGCTCGAAGAAGCCTCCGTCGGCTCGGCCAAGGCGGTTGCAGCGCGAGCACCGCAACCAGCTGGGGAACAGGCCGACCGGCACTCCCACCCTTGTCCACTCGGCGAACGGGTCCGAGGTCTCGGGAAGGTACGGAGGTAGGCGTAGCGCGTCGACCTGCTGACCCAACTTCACCCGTACCGCAGCGAGCAGCCGTTGCTCCGGCACAGTCCTGGACCGCTCCAGGTTCCAGAAGTCCAGGCCCAGCATTACCACCGAGAGGTTCGGCAGGTCGGCCATGGCTCCGACGCCGTAGGTGTGCAGCAGCTGGTTCGGTCGCAGTGCGCCGACCCGCAGTGGGTGCCATTGTGCCGCCGGTGTCATCGCTCGGCACCCGCCGCACCGGCATCGTCCGCTGGGCGAAACGGTGGTTCGGCGACCAAGTAGCCGCCAGGGGGCGCCAGCAGCAGCGGGACGCCGGGCTCGACGTCGCGCAGCGAGGTGGGGCAGGTCATCTGCCGCCATTGCCCCTCGGTGGGGCGGTGCAGCAGACCGGCGACGTCGTCGGCCTGCAACGGCTGGGCGTAGGCCAGCCGGCGGCCTGCCGTCGAGCGCTGCCGGTCCCAGTTGGCCAACCGTTCCTCCAGCTCGTCCTCGACCCGGCGGCTGGTGTCGCGGCCGCTGACCTCCTCGGCGCGCCGCTTGAGGTACCGGACGACGTGATCGGCGAGCTGGGAGTTCTTGTTGAACTCCTGCGCCCGGTGATTGCCGTTGTAAGCCGGCTCCAACGCGCGGACCAGGGCGACCAGCACACCGGTGAGACCACGGTCTACCGCGCGCTCCGCGAACGGGGTGACCGACAGCGCCTCGACGTGCCGGTAGACCGTGGCGTGGAAGTGCTCGAAGCTCTCGTAGTGCGACAGGTCCCGGGGCCGGGCCCAGTTGTACACGGTGAACACCAGGCCTGGCGCGGCGCGCCCGACGCGGCTGGTGGCCTGGATGTACTCCGCGGTCGATTTGGGTTGGTTACAGACCACCATGACACCCAGCCGCGACACGTCGACGCCCACCGCGATCATGTTGGTGGCCAGCAGCACGTCGATCGGGTGGGGGGCGCCGCGGCACGCGGGAACGGCATCGCGAGCAGGTCGAGCAGCGGCCGGATCTGGTCGGAGGACAACCGCGAGGTCAGTTCCCTGATCTCGGGGTCGAACCGTTTGGCCAGGTCGCGTTCATCGGCTCGGGTCAACCGCGTGCTGACGTCGTCCTCAGCAAACGCCGAGACCAGCCAGTTCCCGTTGTGCCGGCGGGCGCGGCCACGCACCACAACGTCGGGCTGATCAGGATCAGGGGCCAACGGTGCGAGCGGTCCTTCGGCGAGCCGAACCCGGACGGTTCCGCCGTGGCGCTCGCGCTGCCACAGGCGCCGGCCGAGGGTCTCCTCCCGATCGGAGGTACCGAGCTCGTAGCGCGCCCACGTCGCGGTGAGGTGAAGCTCGGCTGCCCGGCCCTCCACATGGGCGGTGAAACCCACCGCGGACGGGTTGAGGCTGGGCACATTCGGCGCGCTGGGCTCCGGGTCCACCTCGCTCGCATCCCCCGCGTCGGCGGCCGCGAGCCCGTCGTGGGTATCCGGTTCCAGCACCACGCCCCGGGGCGCCAGACGGCCCAGCGGGTAGCGGTCGATGGGGTTCTCACCGGAGAACTCCTCGTCGTCCCCCCCGAGCGGACCGTGCAGGTCCGCCAGCACGAGCCGCTGCAGCTCGTCCCGGATCTCCTGCTCCCGGGGCAGATCGAGCACGGTTGCATGGGTCACACGGCGTACCGTAGCCGCCCCGACCGACACAACCAGCGGGGAGACGACGGGATCAGGCAACATGCCACAATGGGGACCATGGGTACGCCTCGGAACTTCACCGCCGCAGTCCACCAGGAAGAAGACTGGTACGTGGCACAGTGTCTCGAGGTCGACGTAGCCAGCCAAGGCCAGACGATCCCCGAAGCCTTGAGGAATCTCGCTGAGGCTGTCGAGCTGTACCTCGAAGAAGTCGACGACTCTCAGCAGTATGTGACCGCTACTCCCCTCGTCACCTCGTTCCAAGTATTCGGCGCCGCGTGAGCCCTGCCCTGTCTGATCTGCCACTCCGCAAGGTCACCCGCGTCATCGAGTCGCTTGGTTTCGCCTACGTTCGCACCAAGGGCAGCCACGCCGTGTACCGGCATCCAGATGGACGGGCCGTGGTCATCCCGCACCACGGCACCGTCAAGCGCGGCACCCTTGCATCAATCCTGCGACAAGCTGGGATCAAACCTGACGAGTTCCGCGAGCTGCTCGGCTGAGTCCCATCCAAGAGGGATGGGGGGTAATTCCTGCTGAGCTGTGGATAAGCACCGAGCGCCTGTGGACAACCTGGGTGATCTCGTCGACGGAGCGGAGGTCTCGTGATCTTGGATGAGCAGCGGCTAGCTGTCACCCGGGATACGGCAGCTCGCATTACTGGTTTGTCGCGGAGACGGCTGGATCACTGGGCACGTACCGACTTCCTTGCTCCGTCCACTGACGATCAGCTGACACCTGGTCGCCGGATCCGGTTCTACGATTTCTTGGATCTACTCGGGCTGATGGTTGCCGCACAGCTCATCGAGCGTGGAGTGCCACTGCCGCATATCCGGCAGATCGTGAGCCATCTGCGGGCTCGTGGTTATGCGCAACCTCTGGCGCAGCTGACCTGGGCCACTCACGGCAAACGCGTTTACTTCCAGCACCCTGATGGCAGTCGGGAAGGCGACCTACGACCCGGCAGACAGTTCTGTCGCAGGTGCTGAACCTTGAGCTTCTTCGTGCGGAGATCAGAGAGAAGGCCCGTCGGCCAAGTGCACTGGCTGGGACAATTGAGCGGCGTCGCGGCGCACTTGGTAACAAGCAGGTGCTCGCTGGTACACGGGTGCCCGTTGAAACAGTTCGTCGATATCTTGATCACGGCAGGTCCACTGCCGAAATACTGCACTCTTTCCCGGTGTTGAGTGAAGAAGACATTGAAGCCGTGAGGAACACCTCGGTCGCTTAGCCTGTGCGATTCCTCTGTGCTCAGAACGCCGACGTTGCCGCTACCCTGCGGGAACTTAGGTCATGAGGAATGGACCGCTGCCGAAGCCGGACTCAGTGATGTCGTTGACGATGAGCTGACGGTCTACGCGTGCAATATGAAAGCCACCTTGGGCTCAAACGGTCGTAACGACACCCCATTATCCTGGCAGATTTTGATTCTGCTAAGGTACCCCATTTCCGGGGGATCTTCTGGGGGGAATGATTGATGAGTGGGGCTGAGC
>JBOHFT010000143.1:0-11670 GCA_050699815.1 Pseudonocardiaceae bacterium
ATGCGAGTCATAGCTCGCATCGCCACTCACGGGTCGCTCACAGGGCTTTGAGTTCTTCGATGACTGATTCGACGGAGGTTTTGGCGTCACCGAAGAGCATCGCGGTGCCGGGGGAGTAGTACAGCTCGTTCTCGATGCCGGCGAAGCCGGGGTTCATCGAGCGTTTGAGCACGATGACCGACTTGCTCTCGTCGACGTTGAGGATCGGCATGCCGTGGATTGGGGAGCCTGGGTCGTTGCGGGCGGCGGGGTTGGTGACGTCGTTGGCGCCGATCACCAGGGCCACGTCGGTGCGGTTGAACTCGCCGTTGATCTCGTCCATCTCCTTGAGCTGCTCGTAGGGCACGTCGGCTTCGGCGAGCAGCACGTTCATGTGCCCGGGCATCCGGCCGGCCACCGGGTGGATGGCGTACTTGACCTCGACGCCCTTGTTCTCCAGCAGCCTGGCCATGTCCTTCACGGCGTGCTGGGCCTGCGCCACCGCCATGCCGTACCCGGGCACTACGACGACCTGGTTGGCGTAGGCCATCTGGACCGCCGCGTCGGCTGCGTTGGTCTCCCGGTGGGTCTTGTCGCCGAGCTCACGGCCGCCGGCCGCAACGCTGCCTCCACCGAACCCGCCGGCCACGATCGCCGGGATGGACCGGTTCATCGCCTTGGCCATCAGGTTGGTGAGGATCGAACCCGAGGCGCCGACGATCATGCCAGCGACGATCATCGCGGTGTTGTTCAGTGCCAGCCCGGCGGCCGCGGCCGAGAGCCCGGTCGCCGCGTTGAGCAGCGAGATCACTACCGGCATGTCAGCGCCACCGATCGGCAGCACGACCAGCAGCCCCAACGCCGCGGCGAACACCAGCGTCCCGATGATCAGCAGCTGCGCGCCGCTGCCGAACCCGATCGCGACCGCGCAGGCCAGCGCCGCCAGCAGCACCAGCCCGTTGACCAGCTGCTGGGGCTTGCCCAGGCTGATCGGCCGGCCGGGGATGAGTTCCTGCAGCTTGCCGTAGGCGACCAACGAGCCCCAGAACGACACCGAGCCGACGATTGCGCCGAACAGTGAGGCGACCATCACATACACCGGTTCCGCACTGAAGCCGGCCGTGGTGTTGAACTCCACCCAGGCGATCAGCGCGACCGCGCCGCCCCCGACGCCGTTGAACAGCGCCACCATCTGCGGCATCGCGGTCATCTTCACCTGTTTGGCGGCCGGCACCCCGAGCAGCGTGCCGATCACCACCCCCAGCACGATAAGCACCCAGTTGCTCATCCCGGGGATCAGCACGGTCGCCACCACCGCGATGCCCATCCCGGCCGCCGCGATGAGATTGCCGCGCACGGCCGTGCGCGGCCCGGTCAGGCCCATCAAGCCGTAGATGAACAGCGCGAAGGCGACGATGTAGAGGACCAGGACCAGGGTCATCATCGTTGCCTGCCCTTGAACATGGCCAGCATCCGGTCGGTCACCAGGAAGCCACCGACCACGTTGATGGTGCCGAACACGATCGCCACCACCAGCAGCAGCTTGTCGAACACCGAGAGGTCGTGGCCCAGGCCCAGCACCAGGATGCCGCCGAGCAGCACGATGCCGTGGATGGCATTCGTGCCCGACATCAGCGGCGTGTGCAGGGTGTTGGGCACCTTGGAGATCACCGCGAAGCCGACGAAACCGGCCAGCACGAGGATCGCCAGATTGGCCAGCAGCATCAGCGGTCGTCCCCTTCCCGGGTGATGCAGGAGCGCACCAGCACCTCGTCATCAGAGTCCGGTGTCAACCGGCCCTGTTTGTCCACCATCAGCTCCAGCAGCGACTGCACGTTGCGGGCGTAGAGCTCGCTGGCGTGCTCGGGCATCGTGGCCGGCAGGTTCAGTGGTGAGGCGATCGTCACATCATGGCGGATCACGATCTGGCCCGGTTCGGTCAGCTCGCAGTTGCCACCAGTCTCCCCGGCCAGGTCGACGATCACGCTGCCCGGGCGCATCCCCTTCACCGCCTCGGCGGTGACCAGGATGGGGGCCTTGCGGCCGGGCACCAGCGCGGTGGTGATCACGACGTCGAAACCGCTGATCGCCTCGGTCAGCCGCTGCTTCTGCTCGGCCCGCTCGTCTTCGGTCAGCTCGCGGGCGTAGCCGCCCTCACCGGCCGCCTCGATGCCCAGGTCGAGCCACCTGGCACCCAGCGAGCGGACCTGGTCGGCGACCTCGGGCCGGACGTCGTAGCCGGTGGTCCGGGCGCCCAGGCGCTTGGCGGTGGCCAGCGCCTGCAGCCCGGCTACCCCGACGCCGAGGATCAGCACGGTCGCCGGCTTGACGGTGCCCGCGGCCGTGGTGAGCATCGGGAAAAACCGGGTGGACTGGTCGGCGGCCAGCAGCACCGCCTTGTACCCGGCCACGTTGGCCTGCGAGGACAGCGCGTCCATCGACTGCGCGCGGGAGATCCGGGGGATCGCTTCCATGGCGAAGCCGGTCACCCCCGCGGTGCGGAGCTTGGTGGCGATCTCCGGATCGGACCGGGGTGCCAGGAACCCGATCAGCACCGTCCCGCGGCGCAGCCGCCCGATCTCCTCGTCAGTGGGCGGTGCTACCTTGACCACGACGTCGGCGCCCCACGGGTCGTCGATGGCCGCGCCGGCCTCGGTGAACATCTCGTCGGGCATCAGCGCGCCCACCCCGGCACCAGGCTCGACGACGACCTGCAATCCCCGGCCAACCAGCTTCTCGACCATCTTGGGCACCAGGGCAACCCGGCGCTCCCCGGCTCGCGACTCCCGGGGGACGCCGACCCGGGTACCTTGGTCTTGCGATGAGGTCACCCGCAGAGCATCGAACATGATCGGCGTGACGTCCAGTGCAGACGAGCACACGTCGACCATCGCGCGACCGCCGCATCAGCAACCCGTTGTGGGCCATCTTCATGACAGCCGACCGGGGGTGGCCGTCGGCCAGGCGCCCTGGAGGTGCTCGGCACGGCCGATGAGCGTTTGACAATGCGGCCCGCAGGGCCGCAGTCTCCGGTGAGGCGATCAGCTGCGACCGATGGGATCTGCCGGTCTACGAGCAGAGCGAACGTAATAACTAACCGGGCGCTGCCCCATCCCGACTGAGCATGCGCCCGGGAGCCGGCTCAGCGCTCTCATGCCAAAGCCCACCCGTCACATGGAGACTTATCGCTGTCCCAGGTGCCCTCCCCACAGCGATAAGTCTCCATATCGCGGTGCGTCGCGGGCGGGACTGCGGGCACCTGGGTTCCTGTCGTGCATGGGGTGCAGCAACGGCACGCGCCTGGCCATCGCTGTGGAGTCGACTCACATCTCACAGTTGACTCGAGAGTGACGGCTGGGCCGCTTAAGCCCGCTAACGGGTGGCCCGCGCCGAACGCGAGGGCCTGGTGGAACGGGCCGCGGACGCCGAAGGCTCCCGCGCCGTCGTCGTGACGCTCACTCCTGCCGGGCACGACCTCGTCGAACGGCTCGTGGACCGCGTCGCGGGGGGTTGTCGGCACCTGTGACTTGGCGACACTCGAGATTCTCCAGGTCACCGCACGTGGCAGGGCCGAGGTCGTTCGGGATGATCAACCAGCCTGTGAGTGGGGTATTTCCCCGGCACTTCCCCGTCTCTGTACCTACATCCTGTCTCTCAACGTCAACGAGCAGGAGCCAGGGATGACCAAGAACCGTTACGACGTCATCGTGGTGGGCGCGCGCTGCGCGGGGTCACCGACCGCGATGCTGCTGGCCAGGATGGGCTACCGGGTCCTCGTTGTGGACCGGGCGACATTCCCCAGCGATACGATCTCGACGCACCAGGTGCACCCGCCAGGGGTGGCGGCGCTGCGGAGCTGGGGCCTGCTCGACCGGCTCGTGGCGACGGGATGTCCTCCGATCCATACCTATTCGTTCGACTTCGGCCTGTTCACGATTTCCGGGAAGCCAGGAACCGACGACAATCCGGTCGCGTACGGGCCTCGACGGACGGTGCTGGACAAGCTGCTTGTGGACGCGGCAGCTGAGGCGGGTGCCGAGGTGCGGGACGGCTTCATCGTCTCCGACGTCGTCTTCGAGGACGGCCGCGTGGCCGGTGTTCGCGGGCACAGCCGCAACGGTTCGACTGTCACCGAGCATGCCCGGGTGGTCGTCGGGGCAGATGGCTGGCGCTCCCTCGTCGCGCAGTCCGTGCGGCCCGACCAGTACCACGACAAGCCGCGGCTGCTCTGCCTCTACTACACCTATTACAGCGGGCTGCCGATGGGCGGCCGGTTCGAAAACTACGACCGCCCCGGCCGCGGATTCGCGGCGTGGCCCACGAACGACGACCTGACGCTGGTCGTCGGTGGCTGGCCGTTTGCGGAATTCGAGGCCAACAAGAAGAACATCGGGGGCACCTGCCTCAAGATGTTTGACCTGGCGCCGCTCTTCGCCGAACGGATCCGGGCCGCCCGCCGTGAGGAGCGCTTCGTCGGCACGGCCGTGCCGAACTTCTTCCGCAAGCCCTTCGGCCCCGGCTGGGCGCTGGTGGGGGATGTCGGCTACACCAAGGACCCCATTACGGCCCAGGGGATCAGTGACGCCTTCCGGGACGCTGAATGGTGTGCCACGGCCCTAGACGAGGCGCTTTCCGGAGTGTGTTCCTTCGAAGTCGCGATGGCGAGCTACCAGTCCAGCCGTGACCAGTACGTCCTGCCCATGTACGAGTTCACGACCCAGCTCGCGACCCTCGAGCCCCCGCCACCTGAGCTCCAGCGGTTGGTGCAGGCGATACCTGCCAGCTCCGAAGCGATGGACGCCTTCGCACGTGTGATCGCCGGGGTGACCTCCCCGGCTGAGTTCTTCGCCGACGACAACGTCGAGCGCATCTTCGCCGCCGCGCAGAAGCAGGCAGGCTAGCACCGCTTGCCCGGGAGCGCGTGGCCGATCTTCGTGTGGGCCAACGCGACGACTTCGTCGTCGGAGAAAGCGGTGCCGCGCTGTCAGCGGCAGAAGCGGATGATTCATGGTCGGGCACTTTGCCTTGCTGAGGTGGTCTGCAGAGGACAACGGCGCGACCGTGTGACACCCGCCGAATAATTCGGTTGTCGCGGCTTGTGATGCTCACCTACGGTGGGCGTATGACGATCTTCATGACAGTGGTCCGTCGTGTCCGGCATCGGGCGGTCACGACGGGCGTGGGGCTGGCACCCTCTCGTTGATGAGTGGGCCGGGCGCATCGTCGCCGATGCCGATCTGCGGCCCGGGGAGCTGGTCGTGGACATCGGCGCTGGGCCAGTCCGCCCTAGGCGATCTCCAGCGCGCTGCTGCGGGTGCTGCTCGGGTCGCGTTCGTGGCTCGTCGCGGCCGATCTGGTGCTCCAGCGGGCTGTGGTGTGTCGCCACGTCGACCGGTGGCGCGCTACCGCAGGCCAACCGCACCGGCGGTGGGATGCGCGGGCTGGGCGAGCCCTTCCCCGTCACGCGTTCCGGCCAGCACCACAGGTCGACTCGACTGTCCTGGTCATCCGTCGCCGGTGAGCGGCATGAGCGCGCGTTGGCTGGCGCGGTCGGCGCTGCATTGTGCTGGTCGGCCTGGACACCGGTGAGATCGCCGAGCTGCTCGGCAAGACGCCGCACGCCATCCGGAAGAACCTGCAACTCGCCCGGGAGCGGCTCTGGGCACTACTGCACGGTGAGCCCCGACTGGGAAGGAGCCGAGCGGATGAAGCCTGACGACACAAGTCCGCGTGAGTCGCAGACCCCGGTGGCGGTGTCGGAGTTCCTTGGCCTGATCGACGAGGTCGTTACCAAACGGGTCACCGACGAGGAGGTGGAGAAGCGGTTGGGGCGGCTGCCGCGATGTCCTGCGCCAGCTCGACCAGCTCGCCGCTGAGCGGCAAAACAGGATCCGCACACACATGGTATGTATTGATGGTGCTGAGAGCCGCGGTGCTGGCCTGCGTCGGTGTGCTGGCCCTCGCAGGTTGCGGGTCCGCTGCCCCACCACCACCGGCGGTGGTGGTGGGGCAGACAGACCGGGCAGCGTTCCGCGAGCTCTATCGGGAGCTGGTGGAGACCAACACCACCGCCTCGGCCGGCGACTGCACCCTGGCCGCGCAGAGAATGGCCGACCGCCTGAAGAAGGCCGGTTATCCGGACAGCGACCTCAACGTCTTCGTTCCGCCGGGCCACCCGAAGGACGGCGGCTTGATCGCTACCCTGCGCGGAACCGACCCGGCGAGCAAGGCGATCCTGTTGCTGGCCCATATCGATGTGGTCGAGGCCAGCGCGGAGGACTGGGGCCGCGATCCGTTCACGCTGGTCGAGGACAGCGAATACTTCACCGCTCGCGGCGCCAATGACGACAAGGCCATGGCCGCGATCTGGGTCGACAGCCTGATTCGCTACCGCGCGGAGGGATTCAAACCCACACGCGATGTCAAGGTTGCGCTGACGTGCGGCGAGGAAGGCGGGGCGCAAGTTAATGGCGTCGAGTGGCTGTTGCAGAACCACCGCGACTGGATCGACGCCGCTTTTGCCCTCAACGAGGGGGCTGACGGCACGCTGGATGATCAGAACAACCGGGTATCCCTGGAAATCCAGGTCGGCGAGAAAGTTTACCAGGATTTTACGCTGCAAGCCACGGATCACGGTGGGCACAGCTCGCAGCCCGGGCCGGTCAACGCCATCCAAACTCTGGGTGCCGCACTGGCCCGGCTCAATTCGCTCGCTTTTCCGGTGCAGCTCAATGAAGTAACCCGGGCTTACTTCGACCGGCAGAGCGAGCTGACCGGCGGCGCCACCGGTCAAGCCATGAAGGCGCTGGTCAGCAACCCCAACGACACTGCGGCGGCAGCGGCCCTGTCGACGGCACCGCTCTACAACGCGATGCTGCGCACCACCTGCGTGGTCACCAAGATTCAGGGCGGGCACGCCGCAAATGCTTTGCCGCAGCAGGCCCAGGCAAATGTGAACTGCCGGATTTTCCCCGGCACGCCGGGCGCCGAGGTGCGCCAGGCCCTGCTCAACGTCGTGAACGACCCCAAGGTCACGGTCGAACCGGTTGAACCGTACACCGCCGCCGCGCCGGTACCTCCATTATCGGAGGCAATCCTCGGGCCCGTCCGGGAAGTGTCGTCGAAGATGTGGCCGAACGTCCCGCTGCTGCCGACCATGTCGGTGGGAGCGACCGATGGTAGATATCTCAACCAGGGGGGTATCCCCACCTACGGCTTGAGTGGCAGATTCTTCCGCCCCGGCGACAATCATAACCACGGTCTCAACGAACGCATCCCGGTCCGTTCGCTCTACGAAGCGCGTGACTTCCTTTATGAGATAACGAAGCTGTACACCAACGCCTCGTGAACCGGCGTTTCACCTCAGGCCAGGGGGCGGATCTGCGCGAAGGTGCGCCAGAGCAGGAGGCCATGCCCGACCCCCATCCCGCCCGTCCTACCAAGGGCTCACAGGTTGAGTGCGGCTCGCAGCGCCATGTCGACCTGTTCCATCGCCGACTCCGGGACGGTGCCCAGCAGTTCGGTGAACCGTTTTGTGTCCGCGAAGCTGATCGTGCGGCACCGCGCGTAGCCGCCCAGCTCGTCACCGACGTGCACGGTCAGCAGCGCAGCCGCCCCTTGTGGGCTGAACGACGTCACGTCGACCACGATCGGCTGGCCGGCGTCGTTGAGCTCGTCGCAGCTGACGACCAGCACCGGCCGGGACCGGGAGATCCCCTGGTAGCGCCAGACCTCGCCGCGCCTCAAGCCTGCGTCCCGTCGATCTCGTCCAGCCGGTCGGCACGCCAGTCCAGATAGTCGGGATGCTGCTGGTCGCAGGCAATCTCCGCGGCGACGGCGCGGCGCAGCAGCTCGGTGCGGACCAGCTTGGCCAGCCAACCGGACACGTTGTCGCCCGCAGTGGCTCGGACCGCCTCGGCCAGCCGATCGTCCATCGTGACCGTAATCCTCGCCATACCACGAAGCATACTCGTGAGCTTACCGACACGTTTCGGCGGACTCATTGAGACGGGCAAGTCGGTAGTCGCCACTGAGCATGCCGATCGCACAGCCTGGTTGCCGGTTGGGCACGTATCCCCCGCTTCGACTGACCCCCGGGTAGCTTGCGAGGTCGGTCGGTCGTTGCCGGGACCGGCCACCGGCATCGGTCGGCGCGCTCAGGACCGGTGATCTGGCCAGCTGGTGGCGATCACACGGGTGCCGGTATCCGGCCTGGTGGGTGACGAGCTGCTGCGCGCGCGTCACGAGATCGGTGGCGAAGTCCGCGCTCTCGGCGGCTTGCAGCATGATCGACTTACTCGGGCGATGGACGTGGTCCTCGACGCGGACGATCTGTGGGTGGCTTCCGAGCTGCTACCAGGGGTGACGATGGCCGACGAGTTAGCTCGGCGCGGGGTGGTCGGGCCGGAGGAAGCGGGTGTGGTGGGTGGTCGCGGCCGCAGTGGTGGCGGTGCTCTCGCTCGTGGGGGCCTGCTGGTCGTGTTCGGGCCACCGTGGATGTGGGGTCTGCCCGGTCGACCAGCGGCGGCCCCGCGTCACCACCGCCGATCGGTGACCCTCGAACAGCGGACCCGTGCAGCCTGCTGAGCGTGGACTCAGCGCAGCGGTTCGGGCAGGCGACGATCAGCCGGGAGGCGGCTCGTACTGGGCGTTGCAGGCGCACGGTGGTGCTCGGTGTGCGGTCACCGAGGTGGGCACTGTCACGGCCGTGAACGCGCTCGCCCGCGAGGGCATCAGCTACCGGCCCGGCCGCAGTTCCTGGCTCAACACTATTGCCGACCGCAACAACCCCCAGAAATGCACGGCCTACGTCGTGTACCGACCGGCCCCCTCGGCACCGCCGCCACCGAAATGTTCGAGTGGGTCTGCGCCGTCGCGATCGCGGGACGCTCCGCACCGAGCTCCGAAGCGGCCGATATGGTGCCGCCGGTGTTCAATCGCTTTGCTGCAGAAATTGCCCGGCTTCCTTCGTTAGATCCTGAAGGTCATACCGCGTCACGTGCTCTGCGTTGTTCAGGTCAATGGTGCGGATGCCGTCGCGCCGCAGCCGGTCGTTGATAGCAGCTAGATTGCCCCGTATGATCTCCTTCTCGGCTTCCGTGGTCTTGCCCCGATGCGGCTTGCCGGCATGCTCCAAAGTCGAGTAGTCCAGCTTATCGGTGGTTGATGCTGGTGCTGGCCTGGCCTGCCTACGCGGCGGGTACGCAGGTTCTGCTCGCCGGATGATGTCGGCCATGTCCGAGTCACCAGCGAGATTGTTGAAGTCCCCGATCTCCATCGTGACAGTTTCCGGCTCTGACTCATCACCCAGGTAAAGCTTGAGAAGGACGACGCTCAAGGTGCCCTTTCGGATGGGCTCAACCTCGTCACGGGCGGCCTCGATTTCCACGGGACCATTGCCGAGAGCCGGGTGCTGCTCAACGACGATGCGTACCACATGGCCGTCGTCTTCGATGATCTTATTAGTCAAGTCCGAGAAGCGGACCATGCGTTGCGCCATACCGCACCACCTTCCTTGAGGGGACACACTGGTCGCGGAATGTTATCAGCCGCCGCTGAACGTGCTCAGCACCGTATTGGCCTGGGGAAACTCGTGACCCCGGCGCTCAGCCGGCAGTTCCGGGTGGCACGACCCTCTCGACGGGCTGGCCGGTGACCTCCGCGATCACGTCGGAGTCGCCGTCGTCATGCAGCACGCTGATGCCGTGGCTGGCGGCCCGGATGGACACCGAGGTTGGCACCTGGGCGAACCTGTGGTTCGCCACCGCCAGCGGGCCGGGCAGACGGGACCGAGTGTCAGCGGCAGCCGCAAGGGGGGTGGTGGCCGATGGGGGTGGACAGCCCGGATGTGGTGATCGCCAAAGGGCTGCTCGACCAGGCCAGGCTGCGCGGTTTCACGTTCTGGCGGGCCGCGCCGGGCGAGGACGCTCCGCTGATCGGGCAACGGGTGGGCAGTGACTGGGCCGACATCCTCCACATCGCGGGATTCAGCAGCGACTGCCTGGCCCTGCGCCAGCGGACCTCAGCACTGATCCTCCCCGGCGGCGGGCTGGTGCACGCCGGGTCGAAGGCAGCGCGCTCGACGTGCCCACGGGTCTCCTAGTGCATACTCACCGGCATGGCTACCAGTACGCCGCGCCGGGCCGGGGGTCGCACGCTCATCACCGTAGACCCTGACCAGTTGATATGGGTGTTGCTCGCTCGTGAGTCGACTGACCGTGAGCGGCAGATCGACAACCAGCTCGGCGACCTTCGCGCGCAGGTGGCGCGGATCGGTGGGCGGATTGACCGGGAGGTCCCGGAGAATGCCGTGTCGGCGTTTAGGCGGCAGCGGGTCGCGTTGCCTGATGGCACGTTTGGGTACCGGGTGGTGCGGCCGGAGTGGGAAAAGATCCTGACCGCGCTGCGCCGGGGTGAGTGCAATGCGCTGATGGTGCCGGATATTGATCGGGCGATGCGTGATCCGCGCACGCTGGAAGATCTGATAGATGTGGTTGAGCTGTATGGGGTTTATGTTGCCAGCTTGACGGGAAATATGGACCTGACCACGGATGCGGGTATTTCGGCGGCGCGGAGTCTAGTTAATCAGCGGAATCAGGAATCGCGGAACACGTCGCGGCGTGTCGTTGATGGGCACAGGCACTCTGCGATGGAAGGCAGGCCCCATGGTGGTGCTAAGCGTCCGTTTGGATGGCGGAAAGATCGTGTTCGGCTGAACAAGCGGGAGGCAGCGCATATCCGCCGGGAGCTTCCGCGTATTTTGGCGGGGGTGAGTCCGTTGACTCTGGCCCGTGAGTGGAATGAACGCGGAATACCTACCGTGATGGGTACTCAATGGCGTGGGATAAGGATCCGGCGAATGTTTTTGAATCCGCGTCTGTGTGGGTTTGTGGTCTACCAGGGCGAGGTCCTGTTCGGTCCGGATGGGAACAAGGTCCGGGGAAAATGGGAAACGATCTTGACCGAAGAGGAATATAACGCTGTGGTGGCGGCATGGGGGGCATCACCTGCAGCCGTGCCGTCTCGGCTGGGTGCTAAGGGACGTGGGCAGCGGACGGTGTATCTGTTGTCTCCGTTTCTGCGGTGCGGCAAGTGCAGCGCGCGGATGATCGGCTCACGTCGGCGTAATACGCGTGGGGAGATGGAGGAGTATTACCGGTGCCCGGCCAGCGGGAATGGGGGATGTGGGGGCGTGGCGCGGGCGGCTGAACCGGTCAATACCTACATCAGGGCGCTAGTGATCGCGGAACAGCAGAAAGTCCAGTTCCGTAAGCTGGAGGACCTTCCGCCGTGGCCGAAAGCCCAAGAACTTATCGATTTGCAACAGCGCATAAACGCCCAGCAGCAGAATTTTGAGGCGGGTAACATTTCCGCTGAGCGACATTTCTCCTCTCTGGCTCGCATGGAAACGATCGAGGCCGGGCTGAAGCGCGAGCGACGCCAGCATGAGGGACGGGCGCAGGCCCGCCGCCACGCGGTAGCGAACCTGGCGGAGGAGTGGGATAAGCCGGATTTCACGATGGAGCAGAAGCAGGCCGCGATAGCGCAGACGCTCGCCGCTGTCATCATCAAGCCATCGGGCCGGTGCCGGTTCCACCCGGATCAGATCGTGCCGGTCTTCAGGGACGACACCGACAACACCACATGACGAATCCGGATATATTGACGTGGCCCGGCGGAGCTCCCGCCGGG
>JBOHFT010000144.1:0-11667 GCA_050699815.1 Pseudonocardiaceae bacterium
CAGGGCAGATCCCATGGCCATCACCGGGCAGATCCCATGGCCATCACCGGGCAGATCCCACGACCGCCACTGGGCAGATCCTACTGGCCCTTGACAAACGCACCCGGATGGTAGCGGTCGGCAGTGAATGAGACCCAAACTGAGCCCCTCCATGCAGTTTCCGGTGATCGCCGCAACTGATCCCGGGAGATTGACATCGCGTGGGGGTCAGCAGCGCCCGTCGAACATCGGTGGCTGCATCATGAAACGGCGTGCGCCGCCGGGGACGGCAGGTGCTCGTATGCTGACTGGTCCTTCGCCGGGACGCCAACCCATGAGCTGGTTGACGACCGCGACCCCGCCGGACTCTGGGGTTGGCCGCTGGGCTGGCCCGGACCGCCACCGCCCGGGGCCCTCACCCTGGCCGTGCGGGCGGGCTATCAAGCCACCATGATTTCCAATTTCACTTACTGGAAAGAAGAAGGCAAGCTGGGCGGTTACCGCGCCCGTACCCTCTGGAGATTGTCCCGCACGGTGCGCGTCGTCGGGTGGTCGGTGCCCAGGACCCGCTCACGGTCGGCCAGGGTCGCCTCGTGCAGGGGGATGGCCTGCTCCAGCCGCCCCGCCGACGCATAGGCCACAGCGAGGTTGTTGCGTGAGCTCAGGGTGTCGGGGTGGTCGGTGCCCAGGACCCGCTCGCAGTCGGCCAGCAGCTGCAGATTAATACTGATGGCCCGGGAGAGGTCGGCGGTGGCTGTCAGGTGGCGCACGGCCCAGTTGGCTAGTTGTGCGCAGCGGGCGAGCTGGGTGCTGGTGAGCTGATCCCTGGCGGTGTGGATGGTGAGATCCCACAGGGTGAGTGTGTGGGCGACTAGTTCGGCTCCTGGTTCGCGCTGGGCCCAGGCCTGGTCTTCGGGGACGTGCAGCTGGCTTAAGGTCTCGGCAGTGCTCAGAATCGTGGCTGTTAAACCGCTGGTGGTGTGCAGCCGGTCGCGCAGGACCCGGGCGAGCAGCCGGTGCATGATGACTGAGGTCCCGGAGGGGCCCCAGACCAGCAGTGATAATCCCACCAGGCGGGCCAGCATCTCCTCGACGCTGATCACGCCTGCGGGACTGGCACTCGTCTCCCCTGCGGCGAATGCCTTGTGGAGCAGGGCCCGGTCCACACCCGTGGGTGAGAGCACGCTCATCATGGCCAGCAATTGGGTGGTCAGGCCGGACTCGTCGGTGTCCTCGACGGCCTGCACCGACAGCACAATGGCCTCGGCGGCTCCCGTGGGGTACGGGTCACCAGCGTGACGTGCCAGCATCTGGCCGGTGGGCAGTGCGCGCAGCCTGGTCAGATAGTCGGTGTAGCTGATCCGGTGGAGCTGGATGACGGAGGCGGCCTGGACCAGCGGCAGCGGCAGGTTCCCCACCTCCTCCGCCACCTGGTCGGCGCCCTGGTCATCGTCCAGGTGGGTGCGTTCCCGTAGATACCTCCGGGATTGTGCGGGGTCGAACATGGTCACGTCCAGGGGGGTACCGAGCTGGTCCAGGGCGTGATCGGTACTGGTGATGATCACCCGGGTGGGCCCGGTGACGGGGAGGACCTGGCGCACCTGATCGGCGTCCCCCGCGTTGTCGATCACTAACACGGCGGGTTCAGTCCGGGTCTGCAAATGAGCCCGCAGCCGCGCCACGGACCGGGCTGACTCGCCCTCCGGATCGGCGACCCCCACCGCGTGGGCCACCTCCGCCAGATCACTGGTCAACCGGTCGGGGGTTTCCCCGGACACCCACGCTACCAGCGGGCATCCCGCGGTGACCTGGCCGCGGGCATACGCGGCGGCGATCTGGGTCTTCCCCACTCCCCGGGCGCCCGTCAGCGCGCACACCACCGCAATCCGGGCACCTGCCTCAAACATCCGCCCCAGCTCCGCCACCTGCGGGCGGTCCTGGAACGCGGGGGGCGCACCGGGCAGCTCACCCACCACCCGCTGACCCGGTGTGCTCACCGCCACGGGAGCAGGAATCGCGACGCTGACCGGGCCGCCCGGGGCGATGATCGTCACACCGGAGGTGGTGTGGCCCACCGTGATCACTGGACCCTGTGTGGGGGTGTTGCCCTGTGATGACCGGGCCGCGCGCCCCGCCAGCATGGCACTGAGTACCGTCAGGAGCCCCGCCAGCGGCCAGAGGATCCGCCCCTCACTGGCCCAGGCCCACGATTTCGGGACCGCATTGGTGGCCAGATTGGTCACGACCGCCAGCACTGCCAGCGTCAGTGCCGCAGCGAATGCCACCGCGGGTGGGGCCCAGCGCCGCCCAGGCCGCAACTTCCCACCGCTGCTCGTCCCTGCATCACCCACACGCGAACTTTCGCACCCTCCAGCCGCCCACTACCAGCCGCCTGATCCGGACTCCGGCCACCGAGCGCCTGCACAGCCACCTGAACACCGCTACCACGACCTATCCCGCAGACGGCAACGCCCTCCAGCGGACCGCCCGGCGTGCGCAAACGATCACATCCAGGCACACGCGCGGAACTCTGGACGGTCCCGGGCTGAGACCGGGGCCAGGTGTGAGCTGGACCCGTCAGGAACCGCAGCGTGAGAGCACGCTGGGAACGATCATGCCGTCGGCTCCCCAGACCCGGGTGCCACCCAGCCCAGGGGCGCAGCCGCGGTGGTGGAGATCAGGACACGGCGTTTCACGTCCTCGGCCACCTCCTTCCCCGCAGAAGGCCCATCCTCACCAGGGCAGAGCCGCATCCACCCCCGGGGCACACCCAGCTCGTCCGCGATCCGTTCGAGGACCTCCACATCCCGCACCCGGCGGCCCTGGAGGATCTCACACACCTCCGGCTGTGCCTGCCCGGCCAGCGCCGCGATCCGGCGCTGGCTCACCCCGGCCTGCCCGAGCAGCCGGTAGCCTATGCCGACGTCACGAGCGTCCAGGGCGGCACGCATGTCGTCCCGGGCGAAAGGAGCGGGGTCAAGGGGGGTTCACCGGCGATCACCGCTTTCCCGTCAGACAACGGGCGCTGCCGGCTTTCCGTTATCGCCTTATAGCCTTGCTAGCCAGGGCAATCCCACCCGGGTGGGTGGTGATGACGCGTTCAGTCACGGGTTCTGGTTCCCTTCACGAAGCGCGGCCCCTTCACCCAGCGCGGCGGCACGGACCCGGTAAAACAGTGAGCAGACGGCGGCGGCGAGGCAGGTTGCTTCCTCGGCGAGCCAGCCCAGGACCTGCACGTCATAGGAACCCAGCTCGATCCCGTCACCAATGGCGGTGAGCAGGGCTCCGTAGCGTTCCCTACGGTCCTGGCGGTAACCGGGCGCGATGACGTAGGGCGGGTGCACTGATACGGGTTCCTCGTCGAGCGGTTCCAGCCCACGCACCCAGGGATCCGGCGAGGACGGGAAGATTATCGGAGGCATTGAAGGAACCCGGGCTCCGTGGTGGCGGCGTGCAGGGCGCGGCGTTGCGTGTCCTCGTCCACGGCCTTCCCGGCCGGAGGTCCATCCCCGCGGGGGCTCAGGCGCATCCACTCCCGGGGTATTGCGAGGCCGTCGGCGATGTGTTCGAGTACTTCCACGGTGCGTACCTGGCGGCCCGTGAGGATCTCGGATACCTCTGACTGTGCCTGCCCGGTCAGCTGCGCGATCCGGCGCTGGCTCACCCCGGCTTGCCCGAGCAGCCGGTAGACCGTGCCGATGTCACGGGCGTCCAGGGCGGCGCGCATGTCGTCGCGCGCGAACAGAGCGGGGTCAAGGGGGCCGGTGAGGCCCATGGGCGCTGCCTGCTCTCTCGGTGCGGGTGTCTTCCGGGGTTCCATGCCCCCAGCCTACGACTAGTTCGCCGGTTTGCGTGCAAACGCTCTTGCGGTCGGCTTGCCCATTCCAGTACGGTATAGTTTGCGGGTTTGCGGATAAACAATGGGTCACGGCTGCTGGGGAGGGGTGAGGAGTGTGCGCAACGGAGGTGATGACCCGGTGACCGGCAATCCCGGCCGGGAGTACTGGATCGTGCCGGTGCGCGGCCAGGCCAGCGGCGGCCCCGGGGGCATCAGGTGCGCGGTCGCTCACCGCGACGGCACTGTGGTCCTGCACCTGACTCGCGGGGATCCGCGGGCCAGGATGCGGCTCGCCCCCGCCCACAGGTGAAACATTATGGAACGGAGCTGGTGGTGGATGCCAGTGGCGGGGTATAGGCATGCGTTCCGCCCCCGGCCCGGCCGGAAGGCTGAGTGAGGGTTCCCGCCTGCACATGGGCAGTACCGGAAACGCCGCCGTTGTAATTATCAGCGTGGCGTACCGGGAAATCCCTCTCTCTTTCGGTGACGTCAGGGTTGGGGCTGGTGAGAAGCTCTCCGTCACGCGTAGCGCTGCAGGGCGTTCTCTTTGGCGGCCGGTCCAGCATGCACTGGCCTGGCAGGCTCGGCCGGGCTGCCGTGTGTGGTGATCGTGAGTCCTGCTGCGCGGATCGCCTGGACCCGCTGCAGCGCGATCCGCCGCCCGTCAGCACTGCGCTCGCGCCAGGTGCCGCTGCGGCTGGTCTGCTGATCATGAATGCGGTACAGCCAGGTCACCGAGGGGTCGTTGTACCCGGCTGCGCACTCGGACAGGGCACTGAACATCATCACATCGTCGTCTACTGGTACGGCCCCCCAGCCTCCAAACGCTCTGACCAGGTGTGTCCGCAGCACCAGGCCTGCGCAATGAACCGGCCAGTTGCCGGCGTGCTCGATCGCCCAGGTGTTGACCGTGCCAGCCTCGATGACCCCGAAGGGAAGCGCTGAGGTGTAGGGCCGCCGGGTCCCATCCGGCAGCAGGTCATCGGCCTGGCCCACAGCCCAGTGAATGACAGGGTCCGCAAAGCGCGGGATCAGCTGGGCCAGCGCGCCGGGCAGCAGGATGTCGTCGTGGTCGAGCACCCCGACGAGATCACCGGTGGCCCTGGCCAGCGCGAGGTTGCGCGTCGTGGCGATCCCGGCGTGCACCTGGCTGGCCGAGTAGGACACCCCGGGCAGCCCGGTCACGGCGTCCGCGAGCTGGGGATCGGTGCCGTCCTCCTGGACAAGCCACTCCAGTTCCCACCCAGGGGGGAGTTCCTGGCCCAGCACGCTGCCGATCGTCTCGGTGAAGTACTGGGCCAGCGGCGCGTAGGCGGCAGTGATGACCGACATCCGGCGTGTCCTCACCAGGGCGCCTCCCATCGGGTAAGGGGGGTGTGGAAGGTGAGCTTGGTGCGGTCTGCGGGGTATTGGGCGTCACTGATTTCCACGACGCGGCCGGTGGTATCAAGGGAGATGCGGCGTACCCACAGCAGTGGCACACCTTCGGGCAGCGCCCACGTGCTGACCTCGACGGTGGTGGGCATGGTGGCGGTGACTTCATCGATGATGGTGTCTATCTCGATCCCGACGGTGCTCAGGGCGCGCATGGTCCCGCCGGGCCAGGCCGCGTGAGCGGGATCACTGATCATCGGGTTGGCAGAGATCAGCGACTGGGGAATCCAGGACACCGACCAGGCCACCAGGTCGCCGGTCACCCGGTTCTTGTGCTCGAACTCCCGGCGCAGCACCAGCTCCTGCGCGCCAATCCCGAACAGCGCACCAAGCTGTGCCCCGGCGTTCCCGGTCGTGTAGCGGGCGGTGAAATCGAACCCGTCGAGCGGGCCATGCAGGTCGTCCTCGGCCAGGCCGCGGCCGCGCCGGACCTCCTCGGGCTCGTGCACGAGGTCTTTCTCCTGCTGATGGCGCAGCGACGTGCGTTCCACTTTAGGCGGCTCGGCACGCACGACCGGGGCCCTGCCCCGCCCCCCCGTGATCAGCCCTTGCTGCTTGAGCAGGCCCACCGCGCTGCGCGCTGAGGTGAGCGAGCAGTTCCACCGCTGCGTGATCTCGTGCAGCGTCGGGAGCGAGTCACCGGGCGCGAGCCGCCCAGTCTCGATCTCGATGCGCAGGTCGTCTGCGACCCGCAGGGCGATCGGGGCCAGTGCAGGTGTCCTCCGGGGTTCCATGCCCCCCAGTCTACGGCCAGTTTGCTGGTTTGTGGGCAAACTACTTGCGCTCTGCCTGCCCATCCCAGTATGGTCCAGTTCGAGAGTTTGAGGGCAAACTCTCGAACTGGATGTAGTAGGGCAGTGACGACGAGACCAGGCCGACGAGGCTGCCGCCCAGATCGGCACGCAGAGGCCAGCGTGAGGACGTTACCGGACACGAGGAAGGGAGGTGATGGTGATGGGCTGGGGCAGGTGGTGGGCCGCGCGATGGCGGGTCCGGAGACTGCGGGTCCGGCTGGCATTTCGGACCTGCCGCAGATCCGGAAGCCACTGGCTGCTCCCGGTAGGCATTGACCCGGTCTGCCGGGGCTGCCGCAGACCGCAATAACAGACACCACACGAAGAAATTCCAGAAGGAAAATCAACGCGCCGGGGGTGGTGTGGTAATTCCGCACGCCTTGCTATAGCGCCGCAGAGGCGTACGCGCAGAAGCGGAATCGACGGCTGCCAACCTGTCCGCTTCTGCGCTGTCCACACCGAGAGTCTGGAGTGAACAATGAGAAGCATAGAACACCGCGCTGTCAAGGCGCCAGCCCCGGGCATTTTCCGCGGAATGGTGCAGGTCGATCCCTGGGTGAGTGTCCGCTGTGCCCTGTGCGGGGACAGCCCGGGCAGCATCGACTACGAGGAGTACTGGACCCCCGAGGACGCCGCGCTCCACGCGGCCGCCGACCAGGGATGGCGGGTCGGCCCCGGTGGGCGGTGGTGGTGCTCCGCCTGCGCACCAGTACTGACATGCGACGCCGAGGGGCACGTGTTCAGTGGGTGGCGCCGCCCAGTCACCCGGGACGGGCAGCTGGCGGGCAGTGAGTACCGGCACTGCCGCCGGTGCTGCCAGCACGAGGACCGCCCAGCCAGATCACTGATCAGCACCCGTCCTGGGTGGAACAAGTCCGCCGGGCTGCTGGCGGGTGCTGGTATCGGCACAGGCAGGAGGGTGGCGTGATGCGCGAGCCCCTGGCGCCGCTGGGCTCCGAGCCGGTCAGCGTGCACTCCCCGTTTATCACCTGCCCCGGCGGCCGGTACCGCTATGAGCCTGCCCAGGAGCGCCGGGCGGCGCTGCTGGCGGCGCTGGAGGGGGTGGCGCTGGGTGCTTATGACCAGCGCATCGTGTGCTGGCTGGCTGGGCAGGAGCTGCCCACGGTGGCGGTGGTGGTCTCGCTGCTGTGGCGGGCCCGCCACGCCGCCCTCCAGCAGGCCCACCGGGATGGGGGTGAATCCCGGTGAGCCAGACGCCTGGTGTGGTGGTGATCGGGCTGGTGGTCCTGGCCGGGCTGGGTGTCCTGGCCGCGTTCCGCAGCGGCGCCCGGGGCGCATACAAAGTCGCACGCCAGACCCAGGAAGTCACCCGGATGGGCGGCACCCTGACCCGGGCACTGGCCACCGCCACCGTGATCACCGGGATCCAGTGGGCAGTCGTGGCCCTCACCACCGACCCCCGTGCCTGGGCTGTGGCACTCGGGGTGCCCGCGCTGTTCGCGGGCAGCGTGATCGCCCGCCTGTTCTCCGTCACCGAAATCGTGCACCACAGCAAAGGAACCCGCCGATGACCACCCCGGCCGCGCACGGCGCGCCAAGGGATACCCGGCGCGTGCCACTGGCCCCAGGGCAGCGCGGGGCGCGGGACCCCGGCCTGCCTTGTGCCTGCCACCACACCTCGACCCAGACCGACCCTGAGGGGAGGGCCGCGTGATGAACCCCGACCAGCCCGGCCAGGACACCACCGCCGCACCCGCTGAAGACCATCCGCTGTCACAGCCTGGTGCCGGGCAGTCACCGTCTGATACCGCACAGACCTTCCAGGGGGAGGCGAGGGTGATCCCGTTCCCCACCCCAGTGGGTGGACAGCTGCCACCGGCACCGGAGGTACTGGAAGGGCACCTGGTCAGCGAACGGGATGACGCCCGGCGGCCGATGCCGGTGGTGCTGCCCCTGTGGCTGCGCTCCCGGGCGACCGCGCGGGCCACACTACGCTGGGCGGTGGAGTACGCCGGGCGGCATGTGGCCTTCCACGCCTGGCGCGCCCCGGCCTACGGGCTGGCGCTGTCCTGGTGGACCCTGCGCGGCGCCGCCCGGGCCATCACCGCCGGGTTCGGGTGGGTGAGTGTGCGGGGGGAGTACCGGCCGCTGATCCTCGCGGCCCGGGAGGCCAGGCGGTGGGACCTGGTCCGGGACCTGATCACCGAACGCCGTGCACTGGCCCGGGTCCGGATGAAGACCACGGCCTGGCTGACCGTGTCCGGGGGATCGGCTGGGGCTGCGGGGTTCGTCCTGGCCGGGCCGGTGTTCGGGTGGTGTGCCCTGGCGGGAGCCGGGGTGGGTGCGCTGTGGCTAGGCCGCCCCTATACCACGCCGGTGCTGCCAGCGGGCCCGGTGCTGCCGATTCAGCTGGAGTTGTCGGCGGACATGCTCACCGGCGCCCTGCGCGCCGCCGGGCTGGTCAAAACCGACGCCACACCGCAGCTCGTCACCCCACCCCTGCGCGATGGCAACGGGTGGGCCGTCACCCTCGACCTGCCCCGTGGGGGCGGGAAAACCGCCGCGGATGTGATCGCCAAACGCGACACCGTGGCCGCGGAACTCGGGGTGGATGAGATCCAGGTCATCATGTCCCGGGTCCGCGCTGCCGCCGGCGGCCACGCCGGGCGCCTGTCGGTCTGGGTCGCCGATGACGACCCCTACCTGGGGACCCCGAACCCGTCCCCGCTGAGCAAGGCTGAGCAGTTCTCGGTGTGGGACCCGATCCCCTTCGGCCGGGACGCCCGGGGGCGGCGGATCATGCTGGGGCTGATGTGGCAGTAGTCCCGATAAGACGTGCGGCCGGAAGCGTGGCGCGGACTGCCCGAGTCGGCACGGGGGCGGCCTGATCGTGGTGGAACCGAAGTCACGAGCCGGTCGCCGAGTAGTCAGCCTGCCCCCGCCGCTCATCCCAGCCCTGATCGAACACCGAAACGCCCAGGAAGACGAACGACGCCTGGCGGCCGACCTCTGGCGGGACGACGGGTGGGTGTTCGTGCAGCCGAACGGTAAGCCAACCGACCCGCGCGCCGACTACAGCGAATGGAAGGAGCTACTCACTGCGGCTGGCGTGCGCGAGGCACGGTTACACGATGCGAGACACACAGCGGCGACGATGCTGCTGGTGCTTGGGGTGACTGAGCGTGCCGTGATGGACATCATGGGCTGGTCAAAAATCGACATGGCGCAGCGGTACATGCATGTGCCGGACGAACTGCGGCAGCGGATCGCGTCACAGCTCGGTGGACTCCTCTGGAAGGCACCCGAGGACGACGGTACCGCTGGTGCCCCCGCGCCAGCCCAGATGGACAACTGAGACCCCATTTGAGACCCAGAAGGGGCGTCCCACATGGGACGCCCCTTCTGACCTGCGCGCCCGAAGAGATTCGAACTCCCAACCTTCTGATCCGTAGTCAGATGCTCTATCCGTTGAGCTACGGGCGCCTGTTCTGTTGTCGGCCAGCATGAAAGAACTGACCGTCAGCGGAGGCTCCGGGATTTGAACCCGGGAGGGGGCGTAACCCCCAACCGCATTAGCAGTGCGGCGCCATAGACCAGACTAGGCGAAGCCTCCCGGGGCCTGTTGAGGCCGCCAGGAGATCAGCTTACACAGCCTGCCCTCGATCAGGCAAAGCGGGTAGCTGATCGCTCGGTGCCACCAACGCTGCTGGTCACAGGCTCAGGCGCACCGAACTGTCGGACCCACTTAGTACTCTCGGACCCGTGCGCGAGCCAGTGGTGGAGATGGTTGCGGGCCGGCCGCGGCCGCGGCTGAGTCCGCTGGTCGCGGGTTATGCCGGCTACCGGATCGAGGGTGCCAGACCCGGTGTCCACCGCGGCCTGCCCTCCCGTCACGTCACCGTCGTCGTCACCCTCGACGGCACAGTGGACCTTGCGGCAATGCCCGATCCGGCCCAGCCGCCGGCCTCGTTCGTCGCGCTGGCCGGTGGGCTGCATGCCGCCCCGGCCCTGATCAGTCATGACGGCTACCAGCACGGCCTGCACCTGCACCTCACCCCGCTGGGTTCCCGGGTCCTGCTCGGGCTGCCCGCCGGTGCGCTGGCCAGCACAGTCGTCGATCTGGAAACCCTGCTGGGACCGGCCGCCGCCGAGCTTGTCGGCCGGCTGCGGTCTGCGCGCACCTGGGCCGGGCGTTTCCTTGAATTGGACCGCGCCCTGTCCAGGATCGCCGGGCAACGGGACGGACCGGCACCGGAGCTCGGGTGGGCCTGGCGGCGGCTGACCGCATGCCACGGCCGGGTCGAGGTGGGCGCGCTGGCCAAGGAGGTCGGGTGGAGCAGACGGCACCTGGGTGAGCGCTTCCGGCGCGAGTTCGGCCTGACGCCCAAGGTGGCCGCCCGGGTGATGCGGTTCGAGGCCGCGCGCCAGCTGCTCGGCACGCCCGGGCGTCCCGGCCTGGCCGAGGCCGCGGCCCGCTGCGGCTACGCCGACCAGGCCCATCTGACCCGCGAGTGGCGTGAACTGGCCGGCTGCACCCCGTCGACCTGGCTCGCCGAGGAGCTCCCATCCGTTCAAGACCGAGCAGGCACCGAGGCCCCATCCTGACTGCCATGACCGACACCACACCTGCACCCACCGTCTGGCCGTGCTTGTCCTACTCCGACGAACAGGCCGCGATCCGCTTCCTCGTCACGGCGTTCGGCTTCGAGGAGACCCTCGTCGTCCCGGGCGACCGCGACGGCGAGATCGTGCACGCCGAACTGCGCTGGCCCGAAGGCGGCGGGATCATGTTCGGATCCGGCGAGGGCGAGTTCGGTGCGAAGCCCGGCAACGCATCGCTCTACGTCGTCACCGATCAGCCCGATGCGCTGTTCGAGCGGGCCACCGCGGCCGGCGCCGCGGTCGTCCGGGGGCTCAGAGACGAGGACTACGGCTCGCGCGGCTTCACCGTCCGCGACCCGGAGGGCAACCTCTGGAGCTTCGGCACCTACCGCGGAGCCTGACGGAGGCCGTTGCTTCCCTTGCCGAGGGCGCGAAGCCGATCGCTCCTGCCAGCGGCGATTCCGCGAGTCCTGTAGCACGGATAGTCGTACGCTGTGTGCTATGACCACGATCACGTTCCGGCCGGACGACGAGAGCGAACGGGCGCTGGCCGTCCTCACCGCCGATGGACGCAGCGCATCGGCGGCGATCAGGGACGCGCTGGTGCACGAGGCACAGCGGCAGGATGACGAGCGGCTCAGGGCTGAGGCCGTGGCTCTCGCCGCAGACCCGGATGACGTCGCGGAAGCCCGCCGGGTGATCGAGGACCTGGAACCGTTACGTGCGTGGTGACGTGCACCGGTTGCGGGCTCCGCGGAACACGGAAGGCCATGAGCAGCGGGGTGCGCGTTACGCGGTTGTCGTGCAGTCCGACCTGCTCCCGCTGTCGACCTGGCTCGTTGCGCCGACCTCGACCGCTGCGCGGCCTGCATCGTTCAGACCGGAGATCGACATTGAGGGGACCCCGACCCTGGTGCTTGCCGAGCAAACCACAGCCGTCGACCCACAACGGCTGGGGGCCCGCGTCGGCCGGCTCTCGCTGCACGAAATAGCGGAGCTCGACGCCGCACTGCGAACCGTGCTCGGACTACGGCCGTGAGTGGCGTTGCGAGCTATAGC
>JBOHFT010000145.1:0-11644 GCA_050699815.1 Pseudonocardiaceae bacterium
CACCGGTGTACGTGGGCCTCGGCAGCATGCGCGCCCCGACGGACGCCGCCCAGGTGGCCATCGAAGCGATCCGCGCGCAGGGCCGCCGCGCACTCGTCTCCCACGGCTGGGCCGACCTGGCCCTGATCGACGACCGGGACGACTGCTTCGCCGTCGGCAAGGACGTCGTACTCACCGGCGAGCAACAGCACTGGCTTTCAAGATCATCCTGTGCGGAGTTCTCATTCCGTTCAGCGCATCTTTGACGACGTTGAATTCACCGTCGGCAAATGGGGGTTTTCATGATTGACGTGATCGTGGCCGGCGGCGGACCGACCGGTTTGATGCTGGCCGGCGAGCTGCGGCTGCACGGTGTGCAGGCGGTCGTGCTGGAGAAGTTGGCGGAGCCGACCAGGATTGTCCGCGCGCTCGGCCTGCACGCGCGCAGCGTCGAGGTGATGGACCAGCGCGGTCTGCTGGAGCGGTTCCTCGCGCTCGGCCGGCAGTACCCGGTCGGTGGTTTCTTCGCCGGCATCACCAAGCCGTCGCCGGACCGGATGGACACCGCACATCCCTACGTCCTCGCCATCCCGCAGACCACCACCGAGCGCCTGCTGACCGAGCACGCCACCGAACTCGGCGCCGAGATCCGGCACGGCTGCGAACTGGCCGGGCTGAGCCAGGACGACCACGGGGTGACCGCCGAGCTGGCCGACGGCACGCAGCTGCGCTCGCGCTACCTCGCCGGCTGCGACGGCGGCCGCAGCACGGTGCGCAAGCTGCTCGGCGTCGGCTTCCCCGGCGAGCCCACCCGGGTCGAGACGCTGCTGGGCGAAGTGGAGATAACCGCGCCGCCGGAGACGCTGAACGCCGTAATAGCCGAAGTCCGCAAGACCCACAAGCGGTTCGGCGCCATGCCCCTCGGGGACGGGGTGTACCGCCTCGTCGCGCCCGCCGACGGGGTGGCCGAGGACCGCACGGTCCCGCCGACCCTCGACGAGCTGAAGCAGCAGGTGCGGGAGCTCGCCGGCACCGACTTCGGCGCGCACTCACCGCGCTGGCTGTCCCGCTTCGGCGACGCCACCCGGCTGGCCGAGCGCTACCGGACCGGCCGGGTGCTGCTGGCCGGCGACGCGGCGCACATCCACCCGCCGGCCGGCGGGCAGGGCCTCAACCTCGGCATCCAGGACGCGTTCAACCTCGGCTGGAAACTGGCCGCCGAGGTCACCGGCTGGGCACCGGAGGGGCTGCTGGACAGCTACCACACCGAACGGCACCCGGTGGCCGCCGACGTGCTGGACAACACCCGCGCGCAGATGCTGCTGCTGTCCCCCGAGCCGGGTCCCCGGTCAGTGCGCCGGCTGGTATCGGAACTGATGGACTTCGAGGACGTGAACCGGCACCTGATCGAGAAGATCACCGCAATCGGGGTCCGCTACGACTTCGGCGAGGGCCATGACCTGCTCGGCCGGCGGCTGCGGGACGTGGGGCTGAAACGGGGGCGCCTCTACGGGCTGATGCACGGCGGCCGCGGGCTGCTGCTCGACCAGACCGGCCGGCTCTCAGTAGCGGGCTGGGCGGACCGGGTCGACCACGTCGTCGACGTCAGCGAGGAACTGGACGTGCCCGCGGCGCTGCTGCGGCCGGACGGCCACGTGGCGTGGGCCGGTGAGGACCAGCAGGATCTGCTCAGCCAGCTGCCCAGGTGGTTCGGCGCTGCCGTCAGCTGAGCGCGCAGTTGCAGCCCGAAAGGGTGGCGTGTCTTCCATAACCCCTGGAGAACCCGCCGAACCGAAGCCCGTCAGGCGCTCATCGACGCTGGTATTATCCCACCGCATATTTTCCGTGTGACTTCAGTCGCGTAAACGGCAGATGAACAACGGCTGCCGGCGTCGAAGTCGCGATTGCCGCGAAGGCGGTAAGGTGATCTTTCCGCAGATGAGCCCATGGAGTTCTGGGCATTCTCCCAGGGAAAAGCCGACGGAACGCCGGACGGCGTCGTCGATGACCCAGCAATGCACGTACAGCGGCAAGCGCACCGCCATAATGTGATCACCCGACCACGGAGAGCGAACCCAAAAGCCAGCCTTCTACCTTGATAGCACTGCATGCCGGATGATGCACTGCGACCGCGCTACAGAGCTGAGCGCTAACCTCTTCGACTCCCTTGCCCGAGTCCTTGTTGAAGGGACGAAGTCGCGATGACGCTCGTTAATGATATTCGCAGTCTGCTGTACCGGGTGTATTGGGAAGCACACCGTGCTGCGACGACGGTCCAGTCTTCCCCGGACAAGCCCGGCGGCAAGCACCGCGCGGATGCCGCTAGCCGCCCGTCCGTGCCCGTTGGGCGCGCAGGGTGCCGGATGTACCGCCCACCCCCCTCGCATCGGGCGCGCTGACCGGCCGCCGGCGCCCGGACCTAGCCGATGACGCGTTTCAGCTGAGCCGAGAGGTGCGGTTTCATGGGCAGGCCGCGCAGCGCCCGCTCCTCGACGTAGGCCAGCTGGCCGTCCGCGATGCCGTACAGCCGGGCTGCCGCGGCCGTCTCCCTGGCCGAGTCGGTCCGCGCCACCGTGTCGGATTCAAGCTCCCACGACGTCTCCCCGGTGCGCCCGCCGTAGTAGATCTCGCAGATGCCGAACATGTGCGAGAGGATCACCTCAATGGTCTCGTCCTCGTCCACCCGCCACCACCCGACCTCGCGGGCCGCCGGGCGCAGCACCGCACCGGAGGGGCTGAGCAGCCAGGCCCGCGCCTCATAGACCAGGAACGGCCTGCCGTCGTGGGCGAAGATGATCTGCTGGCCGTAGGGGAACTCACCGAGCAGGGATGGGTACTGGGCCAGGCCCTCGCCGCGCCACACCCCCACCAGCGGCGCCAGCAGCTGGCACTGCGGGTGCAACTCGATGCCCTGACCCAGGTTGGCGGTGTCCCCGTCGATCGGCAGGTCATCGAACTGGGGCAGGTTGCGGTCGGCAGCGGCCCGCACAGCGTCGGTGCCTGGACCAGGCTGCCCTGAACCGGGCTGCAGAGTGTCGCTCATCGTTCCTCGGTCAGCAGTCGAGGGGTTGAGACCACCGTACGTTACGAAGCGTACTGCTAGCTCCCAGACAGATCACCACCTTTGGGTCGCTCATGCCAGGGAACCGACGGGCGGGCGCAGTGGGCCGACCGAAACCGGACGCCCTTCCCCACCCGGGAAGGCCGGGCCGCGCGCGTCTGAGCGGAGATCTTACGGGGTACCCCTCCTGAGTAGTACACTCACACCTGGTTACGGAGGGGGGACTCTGTGATGCGTAACTTTCGTCGTGCACTGGTCGCGTTCACCATCGCGGGGATGTGCACTGTGCTGACTCCGGCGGCGGCAGCGGCAACCCAGTCGGCCGCCGCGCCGTGCGGGCCGTCCGCGGCGGCCTGTATCAACCTCCGCACCCAGCAGGCCTGGCTGATGGACGGCGGCCACGTCACCTACGGGCCGACGCCGATCACGTCCGGCAAGCCGGGTTACCGGACCCCGCCCGGCACGTTCACGGTGCTGCGGAAGAACCGCCACCACCGCAGCCGGGCGTACAACAACGCGCCCATGCCCTACTCGGTGTTCTTCACCCACTCCGGTATCGCGTTCCACCAGGGCAGCCTCAGCGCGCCATCGCACGGATGCATCCACCTGGGCCACAACGCCGCGGCCACCTTCTTCGCCAAGCTGTCGGTGGGCCAGGTCGTGCAGGTCGTGGGCTGATCCGGCGTCATGGGCTGAGCCGGCGCAGCGCGGGCAGCAGCGCGCGCAGCGCCCGGCCCCGGTGCGACGCGGCATCCTTGTCTGCGGGGTCCAGCTCGGCCGACGTGCGCCGCTCCCCGTCCGGGATGAAGATCGGATCGTAGCCGAAGCCGTTGCTGCCGCGGGCCGCCCGGGTCAGGGTGCCGCGCCACTGCCCACGCACCACGGTCTCTGAGACCGGGGCGCCGGGCGGCACGACCAGCGCCGCGGCGCAGACGAACGCAGCACCCCGGCGATCTGCCGGGACGTCCGCCAGCTGGTCGAGCACGAGCTGCAGGTTGGCGGCGTCGTCGCCGTGACGGCCGGCCCATCTGGCGGAGAGCACCCCAGGCATGCCGTTGAGCGCGTCCACCGTCAAGCCCGAGTCGTCGGCGACGGCGGGCAGGCCGGTGGCCGCCGCCGCGCTCCGGGCCTTGGCCAGCGCATTTGCCTCGAAAGTGGGTGCGGTCTCGGGGACCTCGGGCACTGGCGGCACGTCATCGAGCCCGACTACCTGTACCCCGCTCGACACCAGGATCCGCCGCAGCTCGACCAGCTTGTTGGCGTTGCGCGTCGCCAGCAGCAACCGGACTGGGCTCACGACCGGGGCAATTCGCCAGGGTAGGGCTGGGCCAGCGCGGTGAGCTGGAGCGCGGTGAGCTCCTGGCAGCCCTTCAGCGCCAGGTCCAGCATCTGGTCCAGGGTGGACCGCGCGAACGTGGCGCCCTCCCCGGTGCCCTGCAGCTCCACCAGCGTGCCGGTATCGGTGGCCACCACGTTCATGTCGACCTCGGCGCGGGAGTCCTCCTCGTAGGGCAAGTCCAGCCGGATCCGGCCGTCCACCACGCCGACGCTCACCGCGGCAACCGAGCAGGACAGCGGCTGCGGGGCGCGCAGCCGGCCGGCCGAGCGCAACCAGGTCACCGCGTCGGCCAGCGCCATATAGCCGCCGGTGATCGCCGCGGTCCGGGTGCCGCCGTCGGCCTGGATGACGTCACAGTCCAGCGAGATGGTGTTCTCCCCCAGCGCGGCGAGGTCGATGCAGGCTCGCAGGGCACGCCCGATCAGCCTGCTGATCTCGTGGGTCCGCCCGCCGAGACGGCCCCGGACCGATTCCCGGTCGCTGCGGGTGTGCGTCGACGATGGCAGCATCGCGTACTCCGCGGTGAGCCAGCCCTGCCCGGAGCCCTTGCGCCAGCGCGGCACACCCTCGACCACGCTGGCCGCACAGAGCACCCGGGTGCGGCCGAACTCGATCAGCACCGATCCCGCGGGCCACTGCTGGTAGCCGCGGGTGATGCGCACCTCGCGCAACGCCTCGTCGGCCCTGCCATCCGCTCGTGCCACCCGGTCAGCCTACTCATGGTGGCTGGAGCCGGATGTCCCACTCAGATGTCGTAGTGACCACCGGCGCGAACCAGCTCGGTGGGTCCGCCGAAGGCGGCCTTCGCCTCGGTCAGCACCTGCTCGGCGTCAGTCCACGGGGGCACGTGAGTGATCAGCAGCCGGCCGACCCCCGCTGCCGCGGCAGCCTCCCCGGCGTCACGCCCGGACAGGTGTATCCCGCGCGGGTTGCCCGGCCGGTCGGGCCAGGACGCCTCGGCGAGCAGGACGTCCGCGCCGGTCGCCAGCTCGACGAGCTGCGGGCAAGGGCCGGTGTCTCCGGAATAGACCAGCGTCTGCCCCGCGTGGCTGGCCCGCAGCGCGTAGGCCGCACACGGATGGTCGACGGGTGCGGCGCGCACCTCAAGCCCGCCGATCCGGAACGGTTCACCGAACGGCCGGAAGTCATAGACGTCGGACAGGTCGGTCACACCGCGCTCAGCGGCGTTGGGGGCGTAGGCGGCCACCAGACGCTCGGCGACGTCAGGCGGCCCGTGCAGTGGCAGCGGGTCACCCGGCGGCGGGTGCGGGTGGTACCGGCGGTACACGGTCATCGCCGAGACGTCGGCGCAATGGTCGGGGTGCAGGTGGGACAGGATCAGCGCGCCGAGGGTGAAGGGGTCGAGGTAGCGCTGCAGCGCGCCGAACGTCCCGTTGCCCAGATCGAGCACCACGGTGGTGTCCCCGGCCCGAACCAGGTAACCGGACGCGGGGGACCCGGGACCAGGGATACTGCCGGAGCAGCCCAGCACGGTGAGCAGCATGTCATCGTCCGGTCAGGGTGAGCACCGCCGGCGGCGGTCCGAGAAAACGACGGGCCAGCCGGGCGAATCCGCACCGCTCACAAGCCGTTCACCCAATACCGATCAGGGCGGAGTTGGTCAGGGCGGGGTTGGTCAGGGCGGGGTTGGTCAGGGCGGGGTCGGTCAGGGCGGGCTACCAGCCGGGCGGCGAGTAGCCCACCCACGGCTCCGAACAGGTGCCCCTCCCACGAGATCCCGGCATCGCCGGGCAGCACGCCCCACAACACGCTGCCCCAGACGCCGAACAGCACCACCGCCAGCAGGATCTGCGTCAGACTTCGGGCGAAGAAGCCGCGGACGAGCAGGAAGACCAGCCAGCCGAAGATCAGCCCCGAGGCGCCGAGGTGCACGCCGGGGCTGCCGGTGAGCCAGGTCCCCAGGCCGCCGACCAGCCAGATCGTGGCGGTCACCGCAACGAACTGGCCGATGCCGCCGGCCAGCGCGAGGAACCCGAACACCAACACCGGCACCGTGTTGGCCACCAGATGGGGCCAGCCGTCGTGCAGCAGCGGGGCCCACAGCACGCCGTCCAGCCCCTCGAGCTGCCGAGGCAGGATCCCGTTCTGGTCGAGGGCACCGCCGAGGACCATGTCCATCGCCTCGGTGAGATACAGCAAGCCGGTGAACGCGGCAATGATCATCGCGGCCTGCCCGGGCCGGGCGGGCAGCACCCGCGGACGGGCAAGACTTTCGGGGGGCAGGACCGGCACGTTCACCGACACTACCCACCCTCCCTGAGAGAATCCTGAACCTCCCAGTGCTCCCCCGCATTCAGCGGGCTGAGCGGGGTTATCGATGCCTCATTAGCCCCGCTGAGCCCGCTGAATGCGGATGGGGCGCAGGGGTTAGGCCCAGAGCTGGGTGTCTAGGCGGGCGGCGGCCTCCTCCAGGTCGCCTGCGTAGGCGCCGGTGGAGAGGTATTTCCAGCCGGCGTCACAGACCACGAGCACGATGTCCGCGACCTCACCGGCGCCGACGGCCTTCTCCGCGACGGCCAGCGCGGCGTGCAGGATCCCGCCGGTGGAGATGCCGGCGAAGATGCCCTCGGTTTCCAGCAACTCGCGGGTGCGGCGCAGCGCGTCGTAGGAGCCGACGGAGAAGCGGCCGGTGAGCACATCCGGGTCGTAGAGCTCGGGCACGAACCCCTCGTCGAGGTTGCGCAGGCCGTAGACCAGCTCCCCGTAGCGCGGCTCGGCGGCGATGATCTGCACGTCGGGCTTGTGTTCGCGCAGGTAGCGCCCCACCCCGACCAGCGTTCCGGTGGTGCCAAGCCCGGCGACGAAATGCGTCACGGTGGGCAGGTCGCGCAGGATCTCCGGGCCGGTCGTGCGGTAGTGCGCCAACGCGTTGGCGGGGTTGCCGTACTGGTAGAGCATGACCCAGTCGGGGTGCGCGGCGGCCAGCTCCTTGGCCCGCGCCACCGCCTGGTTGGAGCCGCCGGCCGCCGGCGAGAAGATGATCTCCGCGCCGTATGCCTCAAGGAGCTGCCGCCGCTCGATGGAGGTGTTCTCCGGCATCACGCACACCAGCTGGTAGCCCTTGAGTTTCGCCGCCATGGCCAGCGAGATTCCGGTGTTGCCCGAGGTCGGCTCCATGATGGTGCACCCCGCGGTGAGCCGCCCGGAGCGCTCCGCTTCCTCGATCATCGCCAGCGCCGGGCGGTCCTTCACGGAGCCGGTGGGGTTGCGGTCCTCCAGCTTGGCCCACAGCCGCACGTCGGGCGCGGGTGACAGGTGCGGCAGCCCCACCAGGGGGGTGTCACCCAGCGCATCGAGCAACGAGTCATAGCGGGCCATTGCGGCTCCCTTCGGTCGCACCCGTGAGTGGCAAACAGTGCTATGACACTGTTTGCCACTCACGGGCGGCGCAGCCGCCAGCCACCGCCGGCAGGATGGTGACGTTGTCACCGTCACGCACCGCGGCCTGCAGGCCGCCGGCGAAGCGCACGTCCTCGTCGTTGACGTAGACGTTGACGAAACGGTGCAGGGATCCCTCTTTCACCAGCCGGGCCTTGATCCCCGAGTGCCGGGTCTCCAGGTCCTCGATCAGCTCACCGATGTTGGAGCCCGATGCCTGCACGGACTTCTCGCCCCCGGTGTGGGTGCGCAAGATGGTGGGGACGGAGACGGTGACGGCCATTGTCAGATCCTCCTGTAAAGTGCGGGCGTCTCACCAGTACCTCTACGCACCGCCGCCCCCTGCCGGCGCGCTGGTCAGTGCGCGTCCGGGACGTCGTCGGCGCCAGTGTGGGAGAACATGTAGGACTCGACGACCTCGACCGGCTCCTCGGTGACCTCACCGTCGATGATGCGATAGGAGCGCAGCTCGTGGGTATCCGGATCACGGGTGGAGATCAGCACATAGTGCGCCTCGGGGTAGCCGGCGATGTCGATGTCGCGGCGGGACGGGTACGCCTCGGTGGCGGTGTGCGAATGGTAGATCACCACCCGCTGCTCGTCTCGTGATTCCAGCTCGCGGTGCAGCCGGATGTCGTCGCCGGAGTCGAACTCGTAGAAGGTCATCGAGCGCGCGGAGTTGAGCATCTCGATGAATCGCTCCGGGCGGTCGGAGCCCTCCGGTCCTGCCACCACACCGCACGCCTCGTCCGGGTGATCCCGGCGGGCGTGCGCGACCATCGCGTCGACGAGGTCGCGGCGGATCGTCAGCACACCGTCATCCTACGTGCCAGCGACGGCCTGGATCAGGGACTCTTGCACCCAGGTCAGCCAGTGGTACACCCCCAGGTGCGGCGCCCGCGGGTCGTCGGGGGGTAGCTCGTCGGGCATGTCTTCGGTGACGTCGAGCACGGCGCCCAGGGCCAGGCGGACGTCGTTGAGCGCGGCGAGCCACGCGTGCGCCTGCTCGTCGGACAACCGCACCCGGCCGCCCTGCGCCGGGCAGGTGTCCAGCACGACGCCGGCCACCCCGTCCTTGACGGCCAGCAACTCGGGCTCGTGCAACGCCCGCAGCCCGCCGGACAGCATGGCGTCGTCGCGGTGGAAATCGGGCAGCAACCGGGCCAGCACCCGGTCATCGGGTGCGGTGGTGGGGCCGACGGTGATGCCGGTGAGCTCGGCCAGCTCGTCGTGAGGGGCCGCCGCGACCCGCTCGCCGAGCATGTCGCGGACCTGGCCGACCATCCCGCGCAGCAGCCCGGCCTCCCGCTCGGAAACGACGGTGGTCACGAATCCTCGGCTACGCCGCCAGCCGTTCACGCGTCCCGCTGCATGGTTGCCCAGAGCCCGGCGCCGTGCAGCTTCGCGACGTCGATCTCCACCTTGTCCCGAGAGCCCCTGGTCACTACTGCCCGGCCGCGGTGGTGCACGTCGAGCATCAACTTGGTGGCCTCGTCCCGACTGTACCCGAAGAGCTTCTGGAACACGTAGGTGACGTAGGACATCAGGTTCACCGGGTCGTTCCAGACGATCGTCAGCCACGGCCGGTCCTCGGTGCCGACCTCGTCCACTGCGGGGTCGACCTGGGTCTGCTCCAGTTCGACGACTGTGGTCATGGACCAATGCTCTCACCGAGGCGGACACCTTCGCTGCAGCAGGGACGCGAGCGGGTCCGAGCCGCGCTGAGCGGCGGCGGGCCGCGGCCGACCCCGGCGAACCCGCTGTTCCCACGGTGTTCATCTGATGAGATACGACCTTCGTAGCAGTCACCGTTGCACCTTGGTGCCGATTACCGCCGGGGACCTTGAATTGTGACGGGGACTGTCTCTAGTGTCACCAGTGTCGCACGCGCTGGATGTTACGGCCAGAAAATTGGCCTCGACAACTACACGACCAGATCGTTCGCAAGGTCGCGAACACGCAATGCAACGACGCCGCCCAGAACACCCGATCGTTCGCGGCGTAACGATTCACCCTCGATGGCCTCGACATTTGCGGTCCTGGCCCGTGCTGCGGCGGCCCGCAATGGCCAGCGGAACCAGTAGCGACATCGCCTGCCTGTTTACATACATACACCCAGAGGTGATCATGACTACGACACGCACCGCACAGACCGTAGTTGCACGCGACCGTGGTGTCATCGACAAGACCGCGCCGCCGATTCAGCAGGCCGCCCACCGCTGGCTGGCCCAGCACTGCATCACCCTGTTGCGGGTCAGCATGGGAGTTATCATCTTCGGGTACGGCGCCCTGAAATTCTTCCCAGGTATCAGCCCGGCCGAGAACCTCGTGCAGACGACTACGAGTTTGCTGACCTTCGGTCTCGTGCCGGACAACGTGGCACTCGTGCTGGTCGCCACGCTGGAGTGCGCGATAGGGCTATCACTGATCATCGGGCAAGGTCTGCAGGTGACCATCTACCTCCTGATGTTCTGGGCCATAGGAATACTCTCCCCGGTCGTGTTGATGCCGGAGCGACTGTTCAGCGGCCCAAACCACGCCCCGACACTGGAGGGGCAGTATGTCCTCAAAGACATCGTCTTCCTCACCGCCAGCCTGGTGATCGCCACCACGTTGCGCCTGCGCAAGAACGAGAGTATGGCGGAGCGCCCGGGTCCGTCGTAGCCCGGCATCCGAACCCTGTACCCCCCGCCGGCTCCTGGCCGGCGGGGGGTACAGGGTCGCCCAGGGGCTATAATTGGCCAGCAGCTCGCCGCGGGGCCGAGCGTGCCACCCAGCCGGGCTCGATTTTTCCGACCGGCAGCGTATTAACCGCGGCGGCTGCGCTCTCCGACAGTTGGGTGGAGGGAACGCGCGCAAGAGATTATACGAGGAATTCATGATCACGCAATGCACCGTGTACTTGACCCTCTTCGCGCAGTTCACGCATAGTGCTAGCCGCCTAGGGGGCGCGGGGAGCCCCTTGGGGAGAGGGAAGGGTGTGACAGGTGATCGTATTCTTTCTGGTGAGTTGCGCGAGGAGATCGTCTCCAGCTTCGAACACCACCTGCGCGCGCAGGGCAGCTCGATCCTGGACAGTGCCGACGCCCGCAAGCAGATCCTGGACCAGGTCCGATCAATACTCGACGAAGTCGTCGACAGCTACCGTGGGGCCACCGAGAACGTCGGCCTTGGCGTGCTGCCGCCGAGCGTCGACATCGGCGCCAGCCAGTCGATCGAGAGGGTGCATCCCGCGGAATCGCTGCACGCAGCGAGCGTGCTGTTCGAGACCGCGTTGCCCTTTGTGCGGCGAACGTTCTCGGCGGCCGGGCGGCCGGACGCCGAGGCCGCGCTGGTACTGCACCGGCTGGTCATGAACCGCATCGCCTCGAGCGCCGTGACCTACACCAGGTTTATGCTCAAGACAGGTTTATGCTCAAGACCATCCGCGACTCGCATCGCGCCGAGCTGGCGCTGCTGGCCAGGGACCTGCACGATCACGCCGCCCACGCCATAGGCGTGGCCATCCAGAACCTTGAGCTGCATGAAGTTCACGCCGACCGAGATGCAGCCCAGGCGCAGGAGAAGCTCCACCGCGCCCTAGACGCCATGCGGCAGGCCCTGGACAGGGTCCGGCACTTCTCCGTCGAGTTACGCACGACAGTGCGGCCCGACGAGCTCGAGCGGGCCCTCACGGAATATCTGGCAGCCAACGCCGAGCGCAACTTCCGGACGAGCGTCAAGGTCACCGGGGACACCGTGATGCTGCCCGGGCAAGTGTGCGAGGAAGTTTATGTCACGCTGCGGGAGGCGATCCGCAACGCACTGGTGCACTCCGGCACCACCCAGCTGGACGTCACCGTCGGAATCAGTGAATCTCAGCTGCT
>JBOHFT010000146.1:0-11624 GCA_050699815.1 Pseudonocardiaceae bacterium
CCGGCTACGCACCGCCGCCCACAACTACCAGCACGCCCTCGACCAACTCACCCAACAGGCCGGACTCGCCGCATGAACCACGAATTTTGACTCGATCAAACCGACTTCGTCGGACCTAGCCGCCTAGAGGACTGGCAGTATAACGCCACACTGAGCGGCACGCCGCAAGGCGGGGTGGTATCACCCATCCTGTCCAACATCTACCTGGACCGGCTGGACAAGTTCGCCGAAACAGTACTCATACCGGAGCACACCCGAGGGGAACACAGGAAAAGCAACCCTGCCTATCAGAAGGCGGCGTGCGCACTGGCGCGTGCCCGTAAACGCGGCGACCGGACCGCGGCACGGGCACTGCGTCAGCAGTTACGTACTATGCCAAGCCGGAATCCCAGAGACCCTGACTTCCGGCGGCTGCGGTACGTGCGATACGCCGATGACCACCTCCTCGGATTCACCGGACCGAAGGCCGAGGCTGAGGACATCAAGGGCCGCCTCGCCCAGTTCCTGCGTGAGGACCTCAAGCTGGAACTCTCCGAGGACAAGACCCTGACTACCCACGCGCGTACCGGCACAGCACGATTCCTCAGCTACGACATCACCGTTCAACACGCCAACCACCGGCGATCAATCAACGGCGCCATCGCGCTGAAGGTGCCCCCAACGGTGATCAAGGACAAATGTGCCCCGTACACCCAGCGCGGCAAACCCGCGCTTCGATCCCACCTGGTGAACGATGACGACTACACGATCATCACCATCTACGGGGCCGAGTACCGGGGCCTGATCAACTACTACCTGCTGGCCGGTGACGTCTCGCGACTGAACCGGGTCGACTGGGTCATGTCGACCTCGCTGCTGAAAACCCTGGCCTGCAAGCACGGCTCAACGGTGTCCACCATGGCCGCCCGGTACAAGGCCACCATCCAGACGCCGCACGGGCCGCGCACCTGCCTGCAAACCAGCGTGGAACGCAACAACAGGAAACCGTTGATCGCCACATACGGTGGAATACCGCTCCAACAGCAGAAACACGCGGTCCTCCACGACCGCACACCGGTCCCGATCATCACACGCCGAAAAGAGCTGATATCCCGGCTCCTGGCAGGTCGGTGCGAGATGTGCGAGAAAACCGGTGACGTGGACGTCCACCACATCGGCAAACTCGCCCACCTCGGCAAACCGGGCACGTCACAGCCCGCGTGGGCACAAACCATGGCAAAACGACGGCGCAAGACCCTCATCGTCTGCGCCACGTGCCATGACACCATCCACGCACGGCAACCAACCGTGATAACCACGGAATAGTCACTGGAGAGCTGGATGACCGGAAACGGTCACGTCCGGTTCGGGAGGGGGCCGTTAGGAAAAGGGCTGGCACAGCCAGCACCTCGCCGGACGGCCTACCTCGCTCATCAGCACCTGTGCCGTGCCCGGGATACCACCCGCGTGGATCGACCAGCTCGCCCCCGGCGGGCGTGTCGTCACCGACCTGCGCGGTGAGATGTCGAGCAGCCTGGCCGTGCTGGACAAGACCGGACCGGACACCGTGGCGGGCCCCCTGCTCGAGCAACCCGGCCACTTCATGTGGCTGCGCCCGGACCCGGACAACCCGCTGCGAGACATCAACCGGTTCGACTTCGTGGTCGATCTCGACACCGCCGAGACCACCACCACCGACCTAGACCCTCAGATACTCGACGAACCCGGCCTGCGCGTCCTGCTCAGCATCCTCGAGCCCACCCTGAGCACACCGTCGCGCAGCAAACGCAACGGCGCCGACACCCGGTGGATGCACGCTCACCGCGGCTGCTGGGTCGAGATCGTCGACCATAAGGTCACCCAAGGTGGACCACGCCACCTCTGGCCAGCCATCGAACACGCCGCCACCGAATGGCACCGACTCGGCCAACCCGGACGCGGCCGCTACGGACTCACCGCACGAACCGACGGCACCCACCGCTACTGGGTCGATCAGCCCGACCAACCAATTCGTTGTGCGCCTGGAGTGGTCTGTCGCCCCCAGCTAATCCACAAAGACCCGATCGTCCGTGAGACGGTCAGCTTGCTGCGTCAGGCCCGGCGCGAGGCCGGTGGCCGTGAGCTGCGCGGCCAGGCCTGGCGGATGGGGATCCGCCCCCCTCAGGTGGGCCTGGTCCGGTGTGCATCACAGGTGCTAGGGACACCACGGGCATGGCGAATCTCGACGGCGAGCAGCACCGCACCGTCCGTGCTATGCGTTAGGAATCTCGACGCGTGGACCGAATGTATATCCTTTTTTGTCGGCGCCAAGACCGACTCCCGTGGTCATGAAGAGCTTACCCTCGATATCGCGGGGAAGATCGCCGGGGCAACTGTTGTTGGCTCCTTCGTGACAGGACTGGAAACCTAAGTCATCTCCGTTTTCGTTTTCGAAGATGACTGCCACCGCTCGGTGATCCCCTTTTGTGTCGTGGATGGTGTAATGGTTATTTCCAGCCTCATAGGTAGTGCGCCCCGCGTCGTTGGGCGCGTAGGCGGTGTACGGGCTGGCCATGGCTGACGGCGTGAACACGATCGCCGCCGTTGTCGCCAATGCGCACGCGCCGATCATCTGTGACAACAGGCGTCGAGCTCGCTGATCGTTCATCTACGCCACGGGCCATGAGCGACAACGGAACGGTCAGGGGCGTTAGCGAGCCGACGCGGGCGGAGTTACCGCCATCCACCCGTTCCGATGCGGGTCAGCGAGGTTTGCGGCGTGCGACGGGGTCGGTGTCGGCGGTGACCTGGGCGGAGGTCTGTTCGCCGAGTTGGACGTAGCGGCCGAGGCTGGCGAGGTGCTGGTGGCGGGATTTGGCTTGGAGTTCGGGGGCGGTGCGGCCGTCGGCGGCCAGGTGCTGGAGCGCGCTGTATCGCAGTTGGTGGAGCGTCCAGCCGTTCTTGTGCGGATCGAGGGCGGCGGTCGCCGTCTTGAAGAGGTACTCGGCGCGTGGGTAGGACAGCCGGCCGCGCCCGGTCTTGGAACAGATGTCCGCGGCTGCCGGGGCGCGCGGCCCGGAGGCGGGGGCGCGCCGGTCGGCGAGGAAGACCGGGCCGGAGGTGCGGCCGCGCAGCAGCCGGGGCAGGAGACGGGCGATGCCGGTGGCCCAGTGGACGTACTCGATCGCGCCGCCCTTGGAGCGGACGCGGCCGGGCCGGAACTCCAGGTCCAGATCCTCGATGTTGAGGGACAAGAGTTCTTCGGCGCGGGCGGCGGTCTCATACGGCATCCGCCACAGCACCCGCTCGCGCAGGCCGTGCCGGTCGTCGGTGAATAGCTTGTCCAGGCGGGCGCGCGGGATCGAGCGGTCGCCGCGCCGGGCGGGCTTGCGGCGCTCCAGGCGGCGAGCGGGGTTGGCGGCGAGGATCTCCTGGCGCCCAGCCCAGGTCGTGAGGGAGGTGAGCGCGGACAGGTGCCGGTTCCAGGTCGCGGTCGCGGCGCCGGCCCACCGCTCCATCACCGCGGCGTAGTCGTGGGGCGCGAGCGTGCCGGCGGGCCGATCCCCGGCGAGCGCGGTGAGCCGGGCGAGGGTCTCGGCGTGTTGCCGAGTCGGGTCTGGTCCGGCGTCCGGCGAGCTGGGCGTCTGTTCGGCTCGCGAGGTCAGTGTGACGGGTGATTCAAATTCTGTGTCACAGTTCCTGGGTCGGGGGGTCACATCTCCTGGGGTTACCTGTCCGGGCGACCGCCGTGCCGCAACATGTGCGCCACCCGATGGTCGGCCCGCGCCACGACCGGATCCCGAGATGCCATCCGCCACCCCCTGCGGATCTCGATCAGCAGACGCTGGACTCGCTGCGACCGGACCGCCTCGACATCGGCCGCGTGCGCGAGCACGGTCGCGGCGGCGTCATCGGCGCGGCCTTGCCGAAGCTGGACCTGCGCCAGCCGGGCGCCGATCAAGGCCCGGGTCCGCCGCTCGACCGGCCGCCGGGACCCGACCGACAGCGCGTAGTGCTCTTCGGCGCCGGACAGATCGCCGAGCTGGGCCAAGGTGAGCCCGACCTGATGCTCGTACGACTCTCGCCGGTAGTTCCCCGTCCACTCGTGCTCAGGCAGGCTGTCGGCCCGCTCCAGATCCACCTCGGCCTGGTGAAGAAGCTTGCGGGCGCCACGGCGGTCGAACCCGGAGGCGGCGAGTGCTTCGGCGCACATGCCGGTGATCCAGGCCCGTCGGCGCGCCGGGCTCCCTGGGGGAAGGCCCTCGGCGGCGGCCTCGGCGAAGGCCAGACCGGGTGCGTTGTGGCCGAGTTCGATCGCCTGGACGGCGAGTGACCTCAGCGCCGTGGACCGCATGTCGCGGTTGCCCGCTTCCTCGGCGAGGCGGACGGCCTGAATGTAGTAGCGCTGGGACAGGCCGGGCTGCACATCGTCGGCGGCCATCCACGCGAGCAGGTACGTCACCTCGGCGGCAGCGGTGAACAGCGCGGGCCGCGCCTTGCCGCTCGTGCCGTGCAGCAGGGGCACGACTTCCTGGGTGAGGTACGCGGCGACCACGCCGCGGCCGTGGCCGCCCCCGTAGCGGTCGTCCATCTCGTTGAAGGCGTCACCCATCATGCGGATCCGCTCGACGTCGGACGGCCCGGCGCTGCGCGCGGGCCCGGGTCGCGCCGGCGGGCGGGAGGATCGGGCGGGAAGGGCGGCGGCTGCCAGCGAGTACAGCCCGGTGGTGAGCGCGGTGCGCCGGTTGAGCATGTCGTCTCGTCCCAGAGTCGCGATCCAGGTCACGGGGTCGCCCCGCCAGGGATCATCGGGCGGGGCACCGGCTGGGGTGTCCCAGCCGAGGTCGGCCGCAGAGAGTGTGGGCCGGTCGAGCAGCCGCGCGAACGCCTCGACGGCGAACGGCAGCGTGCCCCGGGCGGGAACGACGCCGTTGATCCACTTCGCCAGGGACGACGCCGTGCACCGGACCGCGGCGCCGCCCTCGCGGCCGACCCGGTTGATCGCCGCGGCGATCGAGGCGTAGCCGCCGCCGAGCTCGGCGATCCGTGCCGCGAGCATGGCGTTGCGGATGGGACTGGTGCGCGGCCGTGGCATGGTCCCTCCTTCGTCTGGTGTCCGGTTCCTCCACAGTGCGTGCTCCAGAGTGCGTGCTCCAGAGTGCGGCGGCCGGCGAAACGAAGCAATACGAGAAAAACGACGCAAAACCCGAACACCTGTCCAGAGACCGGCGCGGCGCGTTCCCTGAGGGTGATCCCCCGTCACGGGGGCGGTCACGCTCGGACCGGGAGCATCGAATGATCCTTACCGACCTGCACGACACTACGGCGCCGCCCGCGCCACTGAGCACCGACCAGGTGGCCTGCCTGGGCGCGGTCGACGACGCGCTGCTCGATCGGCTGCGCCACGAGGTCCTCACCGTGCCCGCCGACTGGCAGCTGTCCTACGGCGCGTACCAGTCCGGCGGCTGGGCCACCCTGTCGCTGCTCAACGGCAGCGGCGACCCGGCAGACGTGACGATCACCGACTGCGAGCAGCCGGTCGCCACGTCCCTGCTGGAGCGGATGCCCGCGACTCGGGGGCTGCTCGACGACCTCAACCTGGCCTACATGTGGGTGCGGCTGGCGCGCCTGGACGGCAACGCGTTCTTGTGGGAGCACCGCGACTACACCGAGCTGTCCACCCGCGAGCGCTACCGGCTGCACCTGCCGATCTGCACGAACTCCTCCGCCTACCTCGTCACCGGCGGCACGGCCGTCCATATGACGGCGGGCCGCTGGTGGCGGCTCATCCCGACCTACGCCCACGGCGTGTGCAACCTGCGCGGGCCCGCGCGGCTCCACCTGATCGCCGACTGCTACGCCAGCGACGCCCTGCACCGCCTCGCGCACGCCGTCGAGCTGCCCGAGGCCGCGATCCGGCCGCTGCCGGCGGCCACCGTCGACGACCTCGCCCGGCACGCGGAGGAGGCCGAGCGCCTGGCGGTCCTCGGCTGGGCCGAGGCCGCCGAGCGGTCCCTGCTCCAGCTGCTCTACCGGTACGCCCTGCCCGAGGGCCACGCCTACGACATGATCAGCGACCTGCACGCCGGGCTCGGCGACGCCGCGACGGCGGCGGCGTGGCAGGCCAAGCGGACTCTCATGCTGACGGGGGTGGCGGCGTGACCATCACCCGCCAGCCGACCGCGCTGGAGGAGCTCGCGACCGCGAACCGCCCCAGCCAGCTCGACCTGCTTGACCGCCTCGTCGCGCTGCTGTCGGCGAGCCCGGCCGTCACGCACCTGCTCGTGCGCGGCTCCCTCGCCTACGGCACCTCCGACCGCCTGTCGGACGTGGACCTCGTCATCGGCGTCCAGCCGTCGCGGTACACCGCGTACGCTTCCGCGCTCGACACGTTGGTCCGGGTCGAGTTGGGCGCGATCCTGCCCGGCTGGCTCGACCGGATCGTGCCCTCGATGGGCGGGCTCGGCAGCGTCCACCTCGTCGAGCACTGCGGGCACCTGCAGCAGCTCGACCTGTACCTGGCGCCCGCCGACCGCGTTTTCGACATCGCGGACCTGACCCGCGGCTACATCATCTACACCGCCCCCGCTGCCCCCGGCGCGGCACCCGAACCGCGTGACGACCCCGTTGTCGAGGCGTTCGTCCGCGACCGCCTGGCCGCGGCGCCGACGTGCGGTGAGGCGGTCATCGAAGCGCTGGTGCTGGCGTTCATGCTGCGCAAACGCCTCGTCCGGCGGCAGTACATGATGGCGTACGCCGAGTACCACATGCTCGTCACCGCCGTACGGTCCCTGATCCGCACCGCGCTCCAACCCGACCGCGCCGCCTACGGCTGGTACCACCTGGAGGGCGAGATCGGCGCGTCGAACCTCGGCCGGGCCTGCCTGAACGATCTCACCACGCTGATGAACGCGCCGCCGGTGCCGACCCCCGAGTCCCTCGCCCGCGCGCTGGAGGTCGTCGTGGCCGTCGCCCGCCGCGTCGCCCCCGACGTCGTGGACGGCCTGGCTCTCGACCTCGACGCCTACCTGCACCACATGACCTGACCGTGTTCCGCCCCGTGCCGCGCGGGGCCTGCGGTAGCGTCCAGGTATGACCCGTGATCGGCGAGCTACCAGCGCCGGACGGCAGCGGGCCGCGGCCTGATCCCGTCCGGCGCCTGGCCATGTCCCCGTGCCCATCCGCCGTCGATCACGAAGGCTCGCCCCATGTCCCCTGCTGTGCGCCCGTCCTGGACCGACCTGCCCGAGGCTCTGCGCGACGCGTTGACCCACCGGCTCGGCCCCATCCGTCACGCGGACGTCCAGTCCGGGGGATTCACTCCCGGCGTCGCCGCCCGCGTGACCACCGAGCACGACCGCCGCACCAACCGCGCGTTCGTCAAGGCGGTCCCCGCCGATCACGTCCTCGCGCCGAAGTACCGGGCGGAGGCCGCCATCGCCGGGCAGCTGCCCGCGGCCACGCCCGCGCCGCGGCTGCGCTGGACCGGCGACCTGGACGGCTGGGTGGTGCTGATCTTCGACGACGTGGACGGCCGTCACCCCGACCTGTCGCCGGGCTCGGCAGACGTGCCCGTCGCGGTCGCCGGGGTCGCCGGCCTGGCCGCGACGCTGACACCGAGCCCCGCTGATCTACCGGCCGCGACGGAGGTGCGTGGCGGACTGCTGCACGGCTGGGACGAGTTGCTGGGCTGCGGCGCCGCGGACGATCCCGACACCGGCCTTGGCCCGTGGGAACGGGATCGGCTGGGCATGCTGGCCGACCTCGAACGCGGGTGGGTTCCCTACGCGGCCGGGCCCTCGCTGGTCCACGGCGACATTCGGCCGGACAACCTGCTCATCCGCGACGGCGATGACGCGCTGATGGTCGTTGACTGGGCGCAGCCGTCGATCGGCGCCGCGTGGCAGGACGTCGTGGACCTGATCCCGCACATGATCATGGCCGGGCACGCGCCGCTCGATGCGGAGAGAACGCTCGTCGGCGTGCCCGCGTGGCACGATCTGCCCGACCTCGTGGTCACCAGCTATGCCGCCGCGTACGCCGGGTACTGGACGCGGGCGAGCAAGCTGCCTCCGCCGCCGGGTGTGCCGCACTTGCGCGCCTACCAGGCGCACGCCGCGCTGGCCGCGCTCGCCTGGACCCGGGCCCGGCTGGTGGACTGATCAGCTTGGCGCTGCGACGCCGGCCCGGACCCTGGCAACTGACCAACCGTCATCCAGGCCCCCGCAGCCTCGACCTAGATCATGTCCTGATAGCCCCCTCGGGTTCGGGAAGGCGAAGAATGTCCAGCGTCGCGCCAACGGCCGGGCGGGCTTTCGCCACAGGTGAGCTCGATCGGGCTGGACAGTACCGGCGCTCGGTGGCCGCAGCGGACGCCTTAACGAGCAGGCTGGATTCCGGCAACGCGCTGCAGGCATGCGGGATGCTCTACCTCATGGCCTCGGTGGCGGCCGGGGTACGCGGTGACCACGACACCTCGGTCATCCACCTCGACGAGGCCTCGGCACTGGCGGCCCGGATGGACACTGAAGTCGGCACCTGGGCCAACTTGTGGTTTGGGCCAACCAACGTCGGGGCATGGCGCACCAGCCTCGCCTTGGATCTAGGCGAGTATGGCCGGGCGCTGGAGGCCGCCAAGACGGTGCACCCCGAACTACTGCCCAAGCGTCACCAGGCCAAGTTCTGGGCTGGGGTCGGCCGTGCTCTCTGCGCCGGGAAGAAAACCCGCCACAAGGGAGTGCAGGTACTGGTGCATGCCGAGCACCTCGCCCCGCAGCGGATCCGCAACGACGTGCTCGTCCGCGAAACGGTCGCCGGCCTGCTGCGCCAGGCCGGTGGCCGTGAGCTGCGTGGTCTGGCCCACCGGATGGGGATCGCCCCCCTTGAGTGAACCCGGCGGCGCTCCTGGAAATCGGCTTGCCGGTCCAGCGCCTCATCACCACCGCAGTCAGCCCCCGTACTGCGGTGCACACCGCCCGCCGGCACCACGTGCTGGTCTGGCCCCACCAACCATCACGGACCGAGTCATCGGTCTGTTCAGCACGTTTGAGTGAATACCCCGAGCGCTACCAAACCCCGCAGTGCGATGTCGGTATCGGTCAGCTGCCCGCCCAAGACATGCCGCACGAATTCAGGCATGGGCAACTCGACCGGCTCGAGGAAGTCCCCCGGATCCGGCTTCGGTTCCGCAACCCGACGGCACCCCCGCGCAACCACCGCGTACCGCTCAGCCGTCGCATACGCCGCCAGCCACGTCTGCGCCACCACCTCCAGCGCCGCGGCCTTGAACCCGGTCTCCTCCAACAACTCCCGCTGCGCCGCCTCCTCGACCGATTCACCACGATCGACATTGCCACCCGGCAGTTCCAGCAGGACCTTCGCCGGCCCGGGACGGAACTGACGCACCAAGACCACGCGGTCATCCTCGGTCAAGGCCACGATCGCCACTGTCCGGCCACCGATGAGAATGTCCCAGTCAGCTTCTTCGCCAGAGGGCATCCGATACCGCCGAGACACCACCCGCCGGAACCCGTCCAGCCTCACCTGCTCACCAAACAGCTCCCACGCCACCACCGCGCCCGAATCAGTCACACGACGCACCATATCGGCACACTCCGTCAACCTGCACCAGTCCGGCCCCGGTCAGCAGCTGATGCGCCTACTGCCCCAGACGTGTGGTTCGGGTGCGCTGCCGAGTTCCGGGCCGAGTTCGGCCGCGAGCTGCGCGGCCTGGCTGTCGCGTAGGGGAGTCGCGTCGATCGGGTGAACCGGGGCCCGCGTGCACCACTGGTGCACAGAAATCCTTGATCAGGACCCACGATCTCCCCGCATGCCGCAGGGATCATGTCCGGAGCCCCCGACCGGCACCGGGCAGCCATGCCTGACCGGATTCCTCCGGGACCGCATTCCCGGCACACCAGCTCTCTGCGGGCTCGTTCGAGTGGGGTCCAGCGCGCTGTAACGCCCGCGAGCTGGGATTGTCGCCAGTGGTCACAGCTCGATAAGTCGCAGGTCAGTAGCGTGGAGAGCGGACAGTGGACAAGCAGCAGGGGGCAGGATGGACGACGCGAAAGCGTTGGGCCGGCGGGTTCGTGAGATACGGTGCTGGCGCCGGCTGACCCTGCGGGAGGCGGCGGGCCTGGCCGGGCTGTCGTTCTCGTTCTGGGGGCAGGTGGAGCGCGGCGAGAAGGCCCTGACCAGCCGCAGGACGCTCGAAGCGATGGCGGGTGCACTGCGGGTACATCCCAGTGAGCTGACCGGGCAACCCTGGACACGGCAGGACGTCGCCGGCGCCGAGGCACACACCGGGCTCAAGGGCATCGAGATCGCACTGGAGCGCTACGAGCTGGGTGTTGATCCGGAGGTCCCGGTGCGGACCTGGCCACAGATCCAGACCGATCTCGAGCGGCTGGCGAGCCTGGCACTTTCATGTCGTGGACTACGCGGCGGCAGGTGAGCTGGCAGCGACGTTGATCGGGGAGCTGTACGGCGCTCACGTGCGGTTGCCGCAGCCGCGCCGACCCTGATCACCAGTAAGAACACCCGCAGCAAGGGCGTGCAGGTCCTGCTGCATGCCGAGCAGTTGGCCCCGCAGATGATCCACAAGGATCTGCTCGTCCGGGAAGCGGTCTCGGGCCTGCTGCGTCAAGCCCGGCGCGAGGCCGGTGGCCGCGAGCTACGCGGCCTGGCCTGGCGGATGGGAATCGCACCCCTCGGATGAACCCGGCCCGACACCCTCGGTCGGGTAGTCTCGATGCCCTGGTCGAGGCCGCATCACAATGGCAGCGGCCATCGGTGTTGGGAATCGGGGTGGTCAAACCACACGTATTGCAGCGCGGCATCGTCGTAGGCGGTGACGCCGAACTCTTCGATGCCGGGCTCGCCGAGTCGTCGCCAGCAGAAGTGGCTTGACTCGACGGTGTCCCAGAGACGCTGCGAGCCGCCCTGCGCCACCGGGTACAGCCCGTCGTTGTCGGGATGAAGACCGGTGGTGAACCAGCTTCCGTCGGTGCAGTGCCCGGACAGCTCCGCGCCGTCGAGCGGGTGCACGAATCCGCGTAGGCGCCGGCCGGCCAGGTGGAGTTGCACCATGAACTGCAGCGACCTGTTGTCCGCCACCAGGCCGGGGTTGACGGGAGTCGTCCCCTGTTGCGGGTTTCGCTGGTCGAGCACTTGGTCCCAGTTCTCGCCGTCACGGTGGGGGCTGTCCAGCCGGGTACGCATGGGCATGAACGCCCCAGGCAGGTTCAGGAACGACCCCTCGACGACGTCGCTGTCCGCCATGGCGAGCCGCAGCAGGGAACCGTCGAGACTTCCCCGTAGGTCAACGACGATGGCCCCACCGGGGGCGAGTTGGGAGATCCACGCGGGCGGAATGTGGTCAGTTGACGCGGTGGCGATGATCCGGTCGAACGGCCCTGCCGCGGCGAGCCCGGCCGCGCCGTCCCCGGCATGTACCAGCGGGCGCAATCCTAGATCGGCAAGCGCCTGGCGTGCCGCGTCGGCCAGAGCTGGATCGAGCTCCACGCTCGCCACATTCTCGGCCCTCGGCGAGTAATGGAGCGAAAACGTACGTTAGGGCCGTGACCTGGGGATTGGTGGCTCGTCTGCTTTGATGGTGCCGCGTGTGCAGTGGCTGTTGAGTGCGGGGGTCCGGTGCCGGTTGA
>JBOHFT010000147.1:0-11614 GCA_050699815.1 Pseudonocardiaceae bacterium
GCTGTCGTCTGGCCCCTACAAGCAGCAGTCTGCATCCAGAACGCGCTGAGCGTTAGTGCGCCGCGAGGCGGACGCGGTCGCGGCCGGCCGCCTTGGCGGCCAGCAGGGCGCCGTCGGCGGCCTGCAGCAGCCGGTTGAGCTCATCGCCGTCATCGGGGCTGACCGCCGCCCCGATCGACACCGACACGCCGTCCACCGTGACCGGCCGGTCGTGCGGGCCGTCGACCACGACCCGCAGCCGGCTGATGCGTAGCCGGATCCGGTCTGCGACCGGCTCGATCTGAGCGGTTCCCACCCCAGGCAGCAGGATCACGAACTCCTCGCCGCCGAAGCGCCCGACCAGATCGTAGGGACGGGTCTCGGCGCGGAGCTCGTCAGCGACAGCCCGCAGCAGCTGATCGCCGACCAGATGCCCCATCCGGTCGTTGAAGGACTTGAAATGATCCAGGTCGAGCATCAGCACTCCGAGCGGCTCGGCGAGCCGGCGGGCCCGGGCGAGCTCCCGGTCCGCGACCTCCTGCCAGAAGCCCGCAGTGAGCAGGCCCGTCTTGCTGTCGGTCCGGGCGGCCTGCTGGAAGTGCGGTATCAGCAATACGCGGTGCAGCACGATCACGGTGATCATGAGGACAGTGACCAGCCACGGCTCCCAGGCCAGCATCGCGGCGAGCGCGACTCCCAGGCCGAGTGACGCCGCGACAACGACCTGGTCGTTCGGGTTGCCCAGGGCCTGACGGGTCGGCTGCAGCGGGTCGGACATCAGCACGGCACCGACCACCAGCCCGTAATCGACCAGCCAGTACGCGGTCCCGGCGCCGATCATGGCAACGAGCCCCGGCAGGCCATGCGGGATGATCGGGTACCCGGTGGGCCCGGCCAGTTGCAGGACCGCGACGGCAGCAGCGCACGCCAGCACCGTCGTCGCGCCGGAGAACAGCCTGCGGTACAGGCTGCGCGAGCTGATCCGGTACCAGCAGTGCAGGGAGACCACCACCGTCAGGGCGAAGACCAGCGATAACGGGACCGACAGCACTGCGGCGAAGATCCACAACGAGGTCAGGTCCGTGTGCGGGCCCTTGCCTGCCGCCTGCCGCCGCGTCACCTCGATCTGCCGGACCGCCTCCTGGTGGACGATCGAACCTATGGTCAGCAGGCCGAACCGGAGCAGATCGTCGGAGCGAACTGGTATCGCCGCGATCACCCCGACAGCCAGCGCCAGCGCCACGATGTCCACGGCGAGGAGGTAGGCGATGACGACTTTGCGCTGGGCCCAAAGCCCCCACTGCCGCGGGTCCAGAGCCGCCAGGCCGCGCCGGGGTTCGACGCGGTCAAGCCCGTGGCTCACGCTCACTAGGTGCCCCCGGTGGTGACGTTGAGCAATATCCCCCAGAGTAATCAGGAGGCGACGCGTTGTCATCCTCCCAGCGGAGTGCCACATTCAGGGGATTAAATGTTACTTTGAGTGATCAGGCGGTATGGAGCCCTCGATGAGCGGTAAGCCGAGATTTCGGTGGGGCCGATCGCGGCTGGTAAGAAGTGCGTCACCCAACGTTGCGCCAGCGAGGGGGTGGCGGTGATGAGCCCGGGGGGGCGCGTGATGCGTTCGCTGGCTGCGGTCCTGTTGGTCGGTGCACTGCTGTCCGGCTCGAGGTCCGCTCCGGAGACTCCACTCCCCGCCGCCGTTGTGCCCATCGCACCGATTCCGGCCAGCCAGCTGCCCAGCATCCCGCGCACGTCGCTGCCCAGCTCCCCGCCCAGCCCGCCGCCGGTGTCGCCGTTCACCGGTATGCCCACCGATCTCGGTGCGCCGGTGCTCTGCGTCAAGATCGACAATGCCGCGCGGGCCCGCCCGCATACCGGGCTCGACGTCGCAGACCTCGTCTATGTCGAGCCGGTCGAGGGGGGCATCAGCCGGCTGCTGGCCGTGTATCAGTCCCGTTTCCCGCCGGTGGTGGGGCCGGTGCGCAGCACGCGGGTGACCGACCTGCAGCTGCTGGCCAATTTCGGCCGGCCCGCGCTGGCGTTCTCCGGTGCCGCGGACGACATCACCGCGCTGGTGGCGCGCGCGCCCGTGCTCGACGTCTCGGCTGATGTGCGGGGCAGCGATTACCGCCGCGACTGGAGCAGGCCGATCCCGCACAACCTCTATGCCGACGCCATGGCGCTGCGCCAGGGAGGCGCGCCACCGCAGGATATCGGGTTCCGCTTCGGGCCTACCCCGGCCGGCGGGCGCCCGGTGCCGCAGGCGAACGCCCGGTACCGGGCGTTCGATATCGGGGTGCAGTGGGTGCCCGCCGAGGCCCGGTGGGTGATCTCGATGGACGGCAGGCCGCTCACCTCGGCCGCTGGGCCGCGGCCCGGTGCGGCCACCGTGGTGCTGCAGCGGGTGCCGGTGCGTGACACCTCGATCCGCGATGCCAGCGGTGCCCCGTCGCCATTCGCCGCCACCGTGGGCGCTGGCGACGTGGTCGTGCTCCGCGACGGGCTCGCGTTCGGCGGGACGTGGTCACGCCCGACCCCCGCCGCGGTCACCACCTTCTCCCTCCCGGATGGATCGCCGCTGGCCTTCGCGCCCGGCCCGGTGTGGGTGGTGCTGGTCCCGGCGTAGCACCTGGTACCCTAAGATACCAACAGGGGGTATAGTTGGTACCCAGTATGGGTATTGCCCAGCAGGAATATTGCAGAGGGTCACGGAGGGACCGCGAATGGCGAGTTACACCAAGGACCGCGAGGCGTACCTCAAACGGCTGCGCCGGATCGAGGGCCAGATCCGCGGTCTGCAGCGCATGGTGGAGCAGGACCAGTACTGCATCGATGTCCTGACCCAGGTGGCGGCTGCCACGAAGGCCCTGCAATCCTTTGCGCTGGTCTTGCTCGAAGAGCATATGGCCACCTGCGTGGTCGATGCCGCGGCCGACGAAGCCGAGGCCGGCATCAAGGTCAAGGAAGCAGCCGATGCGATCGCCCGCCTGGTTCGTTCCTGATGCGCCGCGCGGGCAACTCCAACGAGCTCAGGAGGTCACCCACATGGGAAACACTGCCACGATCAGCGATTACATCGTCACCGGGATGGTCTGCCAGCACTGTGTTTCGGCGGTGACAGCGGAGGTCGGCGCCGTTGAGGGGGTCAGCGCAGTGCAGGTCGACCTGGCCACCGGGCGGGTCAGGGTCACCAGCGACGGGGCGGTGGACGCCGCCGCCGTGCACGCTGCGATCACCGAGGCCGGCTATGAGATCTCAGGCTGACATGCTGGTCTCGGACTGAGCGGATGCGCACCCCGGTGACGCTGCTGGCGATTGTCGCCGGCTTGGTGGCGCTCTTCGGCGTCGCGATCAACCTCGGAGAGTCGATCGTTGGCAGCGCCGCACCAGCGCCGTACCGAAACGGCGAGCAGCCCAGGGCCGGCGACGACGATCACAGTGCAGGGCCCGGTGGGCTGGCTGTCGCCAGCCAAGGTTACGTGCTGCGCGCCAGGACGACGCGATTCACTGCTGGGGACTCCACTGATTTCCTTTTCACCGTCTTCACCGTCAATGATGGCAAACCGGTCACCGACTTCGCGCGCAATGATGGCCAACGGATGAGTCTCACCGTCGTGCGCCGGGACCTGACCGGCTACCAGCACTTGTCTCCCATCATGGCGCCCGATGGCACCTGGAGCGTGCCGCTGCTGCTCGACCAGCCGGGCAGCTACCGGGCTTTCGCCGAGTTCCTGCCCACGACCGCCACGGCACCGGTGACGCTCGGCCTGGATCTCGACGTACCGGGCCTGGTCGAGCCCGGACCCATTTCGAAGGTCTCGACAGTCGACGAGACCGGTGGTTACACCGTGATCCGGACCGGAGACCTGGTCTCCGGGTCGGTGTCGCAGATATTTATGCACGTCACGCGCGACAACGTACCGGTCACCGACCTCGACCTTTACCAGGGCAATGCCGGGCGCTTGGTGATCCTGCGGGAAGGCGATCTGGCGTATCTGCACGTGCGTCCGGTTGCTGGTCCCCGCCTGGAGACGACGATCGCCTTCGAGGCCGAAGCTCCGACCGCCGGGTTCCACCGGATGTTCCTGGAATTCCAGCACCGCGGCCGGGTGCGAATCGCAGAGTTCACCGTGCAGGCAAGGTGACCATGGCGACCGTCTTCGACCGCAGCCCCGGCGCCGGGACCGGACCCGGCGGACCGCGCCATCAGGTCGAGCTGGCCATCGGCGGCATGACCTGCGCGTCCTGTGCGGTGCGCGTCGAGCGCACGCTCAACCGGCTCGACGGAGTGCGCGCGAGCGTCAACTACGCCACCGAGAAGGCGCGGGTCAGCTACCCCGACGGGGTCACCCCTGGGGACCTCGTGGCCACCGTCGTGCGTACCGGCTACACCGCCGAGCTACCCCACAGCGAGTCGACCCAGGCCGAGGCGGGTCACCCCAACGCCAACCCCCGGATCGACGAGATTCATGCCCTGGGCGAGCGGCTGGCAGGCAGCGCGGTACTCGCGGTCCAGGTGATCGCCATGGCGATGGTGCCTGCACTGCAGTTCCCCGGGTGGCAGTGGCTCTCGCTGTTGCTGACCGCGCCGGTGGCGGTGTGGGGGGCGCTGCCCTTCCACCGCGCCGCCTGGCGGAATCTGCGCCACGGTGCGGCCACCATGGACACGCTGATCTCGATGGGGGTGCTGTCGGCATTCCTGTGGAGCCTCTATGCGCTGCTCGTCGACAGGCCCGGCGGGCCGGCGCACGGTGGCCCCCACGTCTACTTCGAGGTTGCCGCAGGCGTCACGGTGTTCCTGCTGGCCGGCCGCTACTTCGAGGCCCGCGCCAAGCGGCGCGCCGGTGCGGCACTGCGGGCGTTGCTGGACATCGGCGCCCGGGATGTCTCGGTGCTGCGCAACGGGCGGGAGCTGCGCGTCGGTGTCGACCGGCTGGTGGCCGGCGACGAGTTCGTGGTCCGGCCGGGAGAGAAGATCGCCACCGATGGGGAGGTGGTGGAGGGCTCGTGCGCGGTTGACGAGAGCATGCTCACCGGCGAGTCGGTCCCGTCCGAGGTCAATCCGGGCTCGGTGGTCACCGGCGGGACGGTGAACGTCTCCGGCTGGCTGCGGGTGCGGGCCACCCGGGTCGGCGCGGACACCCGGCTGGCCCAGATGGCCCGGCTGGTGGAGGACGCCCAGAGCGGCAAGACCCAGGTGCAGCGGCTGGCTGACCGGGTCTCGGCGGTGTTCGTGCCGATCGTGATCGCGCTCGCGGTGGCCACCCTCGGCGGCTGGCTGGCCACCGGCGCCCCTGCCGCGGCAGCCTTCGCCGCCGCGGTGGCGGTGCTGATCATCGCCTGCCCGTGTGCCCTCGGGCTGGCCACCCCGACCGCGCTGCTGGTCGGCACCGGCCGGGGTGCGCAGCTGGGCATCCTGATCAAGGGGCCCGAGGTGCTGGAGTCCACCCGGCGGGTGGACACCGTGCTGCTGGACAAGACCGGCACCGTCACCACCGGCACGATGACCCTGGTCGACGTGCTGCCCGCGGCCGGTGAGGACGCCGACGAGGTGCTGCGCTGGGCCGCCGCCGTGGAGGAGGCATCCGAGCACCCCGTTGCCCTCGCGATTGCTGCCGGGGGCCGCCAGCGGCTGGGCGGGCTGCCCGTCGTGACCGGGTTCCGCTCCACGAACGGGCGGGGTGTGCAGGGGGCGGTGGATGGTGCCACGGTGCTGGTCGGCCAGCCGGCCTGGCTGGCCGACCAGTGGTCACTGCCGCTACCCGCGCTGCTGGCGACGGCGCAGGCCGAGCAGGCCGGCCGCACCGTCGTCGCGGTGGCCTGGGACGGCCGGGTGCGGGGCCTGCTCGCGGTGGCTGACACGGTGAAGCCCAGCAGCGCCGAGGCGGTGCGCCAGCTGCGCGAGCTGGGGCTGACCCCGGTGCTGATGACCGGTGACAACGGCACCGTCGCCCGCGCAGTGGCCACCGAGGTCGGGATCGACACGGTGATCGCCGGGGTGCTGCCCGAGGGGAAGGTCGAGGAGGTGCGCCGGCTACAGCGGGCCGGCCGGGTCGTGGCCATGGTCGGTGACGGGGTCAACGACGCCGCCGCGCTGGCCCAGGCCGATCTGGGACTGGCCATGGGCACCGGAACTGACGCCGCGATCGAGGCCAGCGATCTCACGCTGGTCCGTGGCGACCTGCGGGTGGTCGCCGATGCGATCCGGCTGTCCCGGCGCACCCTGGGCACCATCAGGGGGAACCTGTTCTGGGCGTTCGGCTACAACGTCGCCGCGCTCCCGCTGGCCGCGGCCGGGCTGCTCGACCCCATGATCGCCGGAGCCGCCATGGCGTTGTCGTCGGTGTTCGTGGTGTCCAACAGCCTGCGGCTGCGTCGTTTCCGCCCGCTCACTCCCTGCTGACCACACTGTTGGGTGCTGGTCAGTCGGGTACCCGCTGGTCGTGGCCAGCCGCCCGGAGCGCCTTGCGCAGGGCATCGGCGGCAGCGTCGAGTTTGGCCGGATCGGGATCATGGTCGGCATTGCCGAAGTCGAAGTCATCGATGCCCCACGAGGGGAACACATGGACGTGCAGGTGCGGCACCTCGAACCCGGCGATCACGAGCCCAGCGCGCGGTGCGCCGAAGGCGGTCTTCTGCGCCGCACCGATCTGCTTGGCCACCACCATCAGATGAGCGACCAGGTCGTCGTCGGCGTCGGTCCATTGGTCGACTTCGTCTCGGGAGACGACTAGCGCGTGCCCTGGCCGCAGCGCAGCGATGGTGAGGAAGGCGACGCAGCGTTCGTCACGCCAGACGAAGCGGCCCGGGATCTCGCCCTGGATGATGCGGCTGAACACGGTAGGCATCACAGCACAGTAGCTCGTGCCAGCCAGGACCGAAGTTGCGCGCCGCCGTCGGCTGCCGGATCGGTGGTGGTGATCCGGGGACCGGTGAACGCCCGGGAGCGGCGTGACCTCTCGGCGACCAGCAGCACCGGCCCAGGATGGCGTCGTGCCAGTTGCACGAAGTCCCCGTCCCCGGTGGCCAGCAGCAGTGGCCGGTCATCGGTGCGGTAGGCGCGGGCCAGCAGCATGTCCGCACTTTGCCAGCCACTGGCCGGCCGCACCTGAGCCCCCGCCGGCCAATCGAGGGCGTCCAGTGCTGCGGGTGCGCCGGCCACCACGATCTCGGCGGATGGTGCTGCCGCCAGCGCCGCGACGAGCAGACGCAGCCGCTGCACGTCGAAATTGTCCGCGTCGACCAGCACCTGCACGGGTGGGATCATGCACCCATGGCAGCAGCACGGCTCAGCGGGCTCGACACCGCCTTCCTCTGCCTGGACCGCGACGTGTCACCGATGCACCTCGGTGCGCTGGCGATCTTCCGGCCGATCGGGCATATGGATCCCGGGCGGGTGGCCGCCGTGCTCGCCGATCGGGCCCAGCTGCTCCCAGAACTGCGTCAGCGGGTGCAGCCGGCCCGGTTTCCGCTGGTCGCCGCGACGTGGGCCGAGGATCCCGGATTCCGCGCCGAGGACCATATTCACCTGCATCACCTCGACTGTCCCGGCAGCCGGGAGAAGGCGGCAGCATTGGCCGCCGAGCTGATGGCCCGGCCGCTGCCGCGGACCCGCCCGCTGTGGGAGTTCCACCTGATAGCGGGCCTCGACGAGGGCCGTTTCGGGTGGCTGGCCAAGATGCATCACGCACTCGGCGACGGGATGAACGCGATGGAGATCGGGTTCCGGGTGCTGGATGGGTTCAGGCCTCGAGGTGATGGCGCCACGAGTAGCGGCGTTGCCGACAACGGCTCGCCACCCTCGACGCAGCAGGGCATGCTGTCGCGGCTGTGGCGCTTGGCCGGCGACGTGCGCGGGGCCGGCCAAGGCGCGGTAGGGCAGATGGCGGAGGCGACCAGCATCACCGCTTCGGTGCTCCGTCGCGTCCGATTGCCGGCCCCGGGCTCCCCGCTGGTGATCTCGTCCTCGGGTCAGCGGGCATTGGCGACGGTCCGGCTCGATCTTGGGCAGATCCGGCGGATCCGGGAGCATTACGGCGGCACGGTGAACGACGTCCTGCTGTCTGTGGTGGCCGGGGCGTTGCGGGGGTGGCTCGTTGCCCGCGGCGACTCGGTTGCGGGGCTGAGCCTGCGGGCGTTCATCCCGGTCAGCCTGCGGGCCAGGTCGGGCAACCACCGGGGGCGAAACCGGCTGTCCGGCTACCTCTGCGCGCTGCCGGTCGGCGAACCCGATCCCGGCAGGCGGCTGCTCACCATCCGCGCAGCGATGGAGCAGAGCAAGGCTGCCGGGCCCCGCGGCGCTGGCGCGATACCGCTGCTCGCTGACCGGTTGCCGGCCGTGGTGCACCGGGTGGTGGCCCCAGCGGCCGGTCAGGGCGCTTCGCTGCTGTTCGACCTCATGGTGACCAGCATCCCGTTGCCGGGGATCCCGTTCACGCTGGACGGCGCGGAGCTGGAGGAGGTCTTTCCGCTGGCACCGCTGGCAGCCGGGCAGGCCCTCGTTATCGGGCTGTCCTGGTACCGGGACAGCGCATATGTCGGCCTGCTCGCCGACCGGGAGGGCCTGCCGGACGTGCAGCGGCTCGCCGACGCGATCCAGCCCGCGGCGGCCACTCTGGAGCTGTGAGTGCCGGCGCCCACTTCAGGTGAACGCCGGTGACCTTCTCGTGGTCGCGCCGCTACGCTCGCCAGGTGCCAACTTTCGACGCTGCCGCGGTGGATTGCCGGGTCTCGGTCTTCCGTGAGGGGCTGCTGACCTCCGTCGGCCACGACGTCACCTTCCAGGTGACGACCTTGTCCCTGGACGTGGGGGACGACGACGCGGTCACCGGCGACTTCGACCCAAGCTCGCTGCGCGTGACGACCGAAGCGATCTCGGCGTCCGATCGTAAGAAAATCGAGCGCAACGCCGAGGACACGCTCGAGGCGCGGAGGTATCCGAAGATCGAGTTTCGCTCAGTGTCAGTGGTGCGCGACGGCGACCGGGCCCGCATCGAGGGGGATCTGACGCTGCACGGCGTGACGGCTCCGATCTCGGTCGAGGCGCGCGACGATGGCCGGCGCTGGAACGCCAAGATCGTCCTCGACCAGCGCAAGTTCGGGATCAAGCCGTTTTCCGCCATGCTCGGCGCGCTGAAGGTCAAGCCCGAGGTCGAGGTGGACATCAGCGTCCCGCATCCCTGACATCGGTACTCGACTGTGCGCGCGGGTCGAGTGCACCGGCGACCAGCCGTCGGCGAAGCCACCACGGGGAGGCGGCGAACAGGGCGCCCATCGCGGCGGCGCTGCCCTGGACGTCCTCGCGGCCGGTGAGATAGGCCCAGCGGTGCCACTGCGGGAGCGCGAAGAACACGTCGAAGAAGTCCGGGACCAGATGCGGCGGGAAGCGCAGCAGCGATTCGAGGCTGCGGCGCCGCAAGGTGTGCACCGCCAGCGCGGCCGGGCTCCACACCGTCCGCCACGCGGCCGCTCCCGCCGCCGCCGAGCCGTCGCGCTGCAGCGCATCCCGCAGCGCTGCGGCCAGCCGGGGGGCCAGCCGCAGCGCCGTGGCCACGCTGTAACCGGTGGCCGGATGCACCAGCGGGCTCGCCGCCCCGAATGGCACCACCGGCCCGCGCCAGTCCCGCGACGCTGGCAGCGGGCGGTCCACCGGGATGCGCACCCGCTCCTCGCCGCCGGCGGGTATCGCGATGCCGTGGTGGGCCAGCCGGGCATGCAGCCGCCGACGCAGCACCGCTAGCGGGAGCCCCGGACGGCGTGCCAGCGAGGTCTCCTCAAGCAGTACTCGAGCCGATGTCACCGGCACCGCGTAGAGGAACGTGGGCCAGCCCGCCTCACCGTGGTGCGGGCGCCAGTCCATGAACAACGCACTGCCCGGAGTCACCAGGTCCCGCACGGCGCCGGCGTCGACCAGCACACCCAGCGCGGTCTGCTCGGCTCCAGGCCGGCGGGCGCTGGCACCGAGCACCGAGCGGGCCGCACCGGTCGCGTCGAGCAGCACGGCTGCCCGCCGCTGGCAGCCGTCCAGATCGGCGGTGACCCCGTTGGGGTCCGGGCGGGCATCCCGCACCCGGCCCTGCACCACCCTGACGGGCGCGGCGGCGAACCCGTCCCGCAGCGCACCGTTGTCCAGCACCACGTACTCCCAGCCCAGCCGGTGCCCGGTGGTGCCGATCGCCTCGCCGCGGCCGCTCGCCGCCACCGCTGCCCCCACGTCGTCGGGCAGCTCCCCCCGCCAGCAGCCGTAGGTGGCGCGCCACGGCCGGTCCGGCGCAGGGTCCACCAGTTCGGTGTCCAGCCCCAGCCGCGCGCACGCCGCCGCCACCGCCCATCCCGCCGGGCCACCGCCAGCCACCAGCACATCGATCACGGGGTGCACGCTAGCGCGCACCCCGTGAGTGGCGTTGTGAGCTCCAGCTCGCATTGCCACTCACGGGTACTCAGAGCGGGACCTGGTGGGCAAGGCGATGGGCCAGCGTCAGGCCGGTAAGCACCGGGTTGACCGAGCCGACCGTCGGGAAGATCGCCTGATCGCAGCAGGGTGGATGCGAACCGTCAGGTCGCTGCGCACGTGGGCCATGAGATTGCGCCCCATCAACGGCGACGGGAACGAGTGCAGCGCCAGGCGGGTGCTCTCGATCGTGCTGGCCGCAAGCACCACCGCGCAGCCGGGGCCGACACCGAGAAACTCCCGCTGCCCGCCGACATCGACCTCCACCGTGTGCACACCACCGCGCCTGCGGTGTGCAGCGCGACCACGTGCGCGCGGGGCACCAGGAACAGCCGGCGCGCGGCATCCGAGCCGCCCGAGCCGCGCACGTCGCGGCGGATCGCATCGACCAGCAATGGCAGACTGCTGTACTTGTCGAAGCTGAACAGGCCGGACACCGGCGACGACGGCGGTGAACGGCGGGCCGCCGTTGCCGGTCGCCTCGGCCCAGGTGCTGCAGACGTACCGGCCGAGCGCGTCGGTGGTGAACGCAGTGTCCTGCACGGCGACCTGCTGGGCCGTCGGTTGCAGCTTCGGCAGCGCCATGGCGGCAATGCTCCCGCAACCGGCTGGGCCTGGTCCAGCGAACTTATCCGGAGAACCTCGTGTGACACCTCTCTCGAGTTCCCGCACGTCGCCCAGGTCTTCCGCGTCTACATCGGAGGTAGCTGATGGTCGCGTCCTCGTTCCGGGTCCGGGTGACCTCGCGACGCGTGTATGCCTTGGGTGCGTTGGCGGCGGTGTTGTTCGGTTATGACAGTGGCATTATCGGGGCCGCGATTTTGTTCATTCCGCGTGATCTGCCTCTCACGCCCCTGCAGCAGGGTGCTGTGGTGAGTGCCATGGTGTTCGGGGCGATGGTGGGTGCGCTGGGCAGCGGTCCGGCGGCTGATCGCCTGGGACGGCAGCGGGTCCTGCTGGCTGCCGGGGTGGTGTGCACCGTCGGAGCCCTGGGCACCGGTGCCGCTGCGACCGTCGCCGTGCTGGTGGTGTTCCGTTTTATCCTGGGGTTGGGCGTGGGTATCGCGTCGGTGATCGTGCCCCTGTACCTGGCCGAGATGGCACCTGCCGCCGACCGTGGCGTGGTCACCTCCCTGAACCAGTACATGATCATCGTGGGGACGGCCCTGGCCGCGCCCGGCCGGC
>JBOHFT010000148.1:0-11476 GCA_050699815.1 Pseudonocardiaceae bacterium
GCGCATCCCGGCGTCGCCTACCAAGCGTTCGACCTCATAGAGGTGGCTCCCGATCGCATCCAGGCGATGCTGGGCGAGCTGGTGGGCCTGTTCGAACGCGGCGTGCTGGACCCCCTGCCGGTCACCACCTGGGATGTCCGCCAAGCCGAGCGGGCGTTGCGGCATATGAGCCAAGCGCGTCATGTCGGCAAGGTCGTGCTCACCATGCCGCCGCGGTTCGACTCTGAGGGTGTGGTGTTGATCACGGGCGGCACGGGCGCGTTGGGCGGGGTGATCGCCCGCCACCTGGTAGCCGCCCACGGGGTCCGGCGGCTGGTGTTAGCCAGCCGGCGCGGGCCCCAAGCGTCGGGCGCCGACCAGCTGAAGGCCGAGCTGACCGAGCTGGGCGCCCAGGTCACGGTAGCGGCGTGCGACGTCGCCGATCGTGGCGCGCTCGCCGGGCTGGTGGGCTCGATCACCGCGGAAGGCCGGCTGTCGGGGGTGGTGCACACGGCGGGGGCGCTGGACGACGGGGTGATCGCCGCGTTGACGCCAGCCCGCATGGACCGGGTGCTGGCGGCCAAGGCGGACGCCGCGTGGTATTTGCACGAGCTGACCCAAGAGTTGGACGTGTCGGTGTTCGTGTTGTGCTCCTCGGGCGAGGGCGTTCTCGGCGGCCCAGGTCAGGGCAACTACGCGGCAGCGAACACGTTTGTGGACGCGTTGGCGGCGCAGCGTCGGGCGCAAGGTTTGGCCGCGGTCTCGCTGGCGTGGGGCCCATGGGTTGTGGGTATGGCCGGTGCGTTGGACGAGGCGGGCCTGGCGCGCTTCACCCGCCGGGGTCTGGCGCTCCTGTCGGTCGAGCGGGGGTTGGCGTTGCTCGACGCCGCGTTGGGCACAGGCGAGGCCTTCGTGACGGCGGCGTGCTGGGACCTGGCCGGGTTGCGTGCTCAGGCGCGGGCGGGCAGCCTGCCCGGGCTGCTGGCCGGGCTGGTCGGCCGCAGCACCCCCATCACCGCCGCGCCGCCGCCGGGCAGTGTGGACAGCAGCGCCTCTGATGGGTCGCTGTTGCGGCGTGTGGTGGGGTTGTCCCCGGCCGAGGGAGAGCAGGTCCTCTTCGAGCTGGTGGCGAGCGAGGCGGCGGTGGTGTTGGGCCACACCGGGCCGGACGCGACCCAGAAGGTGGGGGCGGGCCGGGAGTTCCGCGAGTTGGGGTTCGACTCGTTGACCGCGGTGGAGCTACGCAACCGGTTGGGCGCGGTGACGGGGCTGCGGCTGCCCGCCACGCTGGTGTTTGACTACCCCACCCCCGCGATGCTGGCCAGGCACCTGCACACGCAACTGTTGGGTATACCTGCTCAGGCCAATGTCTCTGCCGCCGCGGTTGGGGTGGGGGTGGACGAGCCGGTCGCGATCGTGGGGGTGGGCTGCCGGTTCCCGGGCGGGGTGACCAGTCCGGAGGGTTTGTGGGAGCTGGTGGCCGCCGGTGTGGACGCGGTCTCGGCGTTCCCGGTTGATCGTGGCTGGGATGTGGAGCGGTTGTATGGCCCTGATCCTGATCAGGCGGGGACAAGCTATGTGCGCCATGGCGGGTTTTTGCACGACGCGGCTGAGTTCGACGCGGGGTTTTTCAATATCAGCCCGCGTGAGGCGTTGGCGATCGACCCGCAGCAGCGGCTGCTGTTAGAGACCTGTTGGGAGGCGGTAGAGCGGGCGGGGATCGACCCGGCGTCGCTGGCCGGCAGCGATACCGGCGTGTTCGCCGGGATCATCCACAACGACTACGCCCCACGCATGCGGGCCTCGGACGGGTTAGAGGGTCATTTGTTGACTGGGACCACGGCCAGTGTGGCCTCAGGCCGCATCGCCTACACGTTGGGGTTGCAAGGCCCCGCGGTCAGTGTGGACACGGCCTGCTCATCCTCCCTGATCGCCCTGCACCTGGCCTGCCAAGCGCTGCGTGGGGGGGAATGCTCGCTGGCGTTGGCGGGTGGGGTGACCGTGATGGCCACCCCGATGCTGTTCGTGGAGTTCTCCCGCCAGCGCGGGCTGGCCCCGGACGGGCGGTGCAAGGCGTTCTCCGCCGACGCGGACGGCACGGGCTGGTCTGAGGGCGCGGGCATGCTGCTGCTGGAGCGGCTGTCCGACGCGCAACGCCACGGCCACCCGGTCCTGGCGGTCATACGCGGCTCGGCGGTCAACCAAGACGGCGCCAGCAACGGGCTGACCGCGCCGAACGGGCCGTCCCAACAGCGGGTGATCGCCCAGGCGCTGGCCAACGCCAGGCTGGCCCCGGCCCAGGTGGACGCGGTCGAGGCGCACGGCACCGGCACCGTACTCGGCGACCCCATCGAAGCCCAAGCGCTGGCCGCGGTGTACGGCCCGGACCGGCCTGAGGGGCGGCCGTTGTGGGTCGGGTCGTTGAAGTCCAACATCGGCCACGCCCAGGCCGCGGCCGGGGTGGGCGGGGTCATCAAAATGGTCCAAGCGCTGCGTCACGCGACCCTGCCCCCCACCCTGCACGCCGGGCAACCGTCCCCCCATGTCGACTGGGCCGATGGCGGGGTAGCGCTGTTGACCGAGGCCATCCCGTGGCCGGAGACCGGCCAGCCGCGCCGGGCTGGGGTGTCCTCGTTCGGGATCAGCGGCACCAACGCCCACCTCATCCTGGAGCAAGCCCCACCCGCCCAAGACCAACCCGCTGAGGGCGAGTCTGTTCCCGACGCTGGTGGGGTGGGAGTGTGGGTGGTGTCGGCCCGCAATGCGGGGGCGTTGGCGGGGCAGGCGGGGCGGTTGGCCGAGCACGTGCGAGCCCGCCCCGAGCTGGCCGTGGCCGATGTCGGCCGCTCGTTGGGGTCGCGGTCGTTGTTCGAGCATCGCGCGGTAATCGTGGGCTCTGACCGTCAGGGGTTGTTGGCGGGCTTGGATGCGTTGGCTACAGGTGAGCCGTGGCCGGGTGTGGTTCAGGGCGTGGCCGAGGCGGCCGGGGGTGGGGCCGGGGCCGGGGTCGCGTTGGTGTTTCCGGGTCAGGGCTCGCAGTGGGTGGGTATGGGGTTGGAGTTGTTGGAGGCCTCGGCGGTGTTTTGTGAGCGGATGCAGGCGTGCGCTAAGGCGCTGGCTCCGTTTGTGGACTGGTCGGTGTTGGGAGTGTTGCGGGGCGAGGGGGATGCGCCGTCGCTGGAGCGGGTGGATGTGGTCCAGCCGGTGTTGTTCGCGGTGATGGTGTCATTGGCTGAGTTGTGGCGCTCTTGTGGTGTGGTGCCGGGGGTAGTGGTGGGTCACAGCCAAGGTGAGATCGCCGCCGCGTGTGTGGCTGGTGGGTTGTCGCTGGAGGATGCCGCTCGAATCGTGGCGCTGCGTAGCCAGGCGTTGGTGAGCTTGGCCGGCCAAGGCGGGATGGTCTCGGTGTCACTACCGGTAGCGCGGTTGGGCGGGTATCTGGATCGATGGGAGGACCGGCTGTCGGTCGCGGCGGTCAATGGGCCTACCTCGACGGTGGTCTCGGGTGATCTGGACGCGCTAGACGACCTGTTGGCCGAGCTGTCGGCGCACGACGTCCGCGCTCGCAGGATCCCTGTGGACTATTCCGCGCATTCTTGGCAGGTTGAGGCGGTTCGTGAGCGTCTACTGGAGGCCCTGTCGGGGGTTGTTCCGCGCTCGGGGGATGTCCCGTTTTGCTCGACGGTGACGGGGGGGTTGTTGGACACCCGCGAGTTGGATGCTGAGTATTGGTATCGCAACTTGCGTCAACCGGTGTGTTTCGAGCAGGCGGTGCGCGGGCTTTGGGCACAGGGTTACCGGTTCTTCGTCGAGGTCAGCCCGCACCCGGTGTTGACAGTGGCGATGCAGGAGATCGCCGACGAGACGGGTAATGAGGCGGTGGTGGTCGGCTCGTCGCGCCGTGAGGACGGCGGGCTGGAGCGGTTCTTGACCTCTGCGGCGCAGTTGTTCGTGAGGGGTTGTGGGGTGGACTGGACGGCGGCGCTGCCTGAATCGGAGCGGCGGGTGGAGTTGCCGACGTATGCGTTCCAACGGCAACGCTATTGGCTGCAAGCCCCCGCAGTCGCGGGGGATGTGGGCGCGGCAGGTTTGGAGCCGGCGGGTCATCCGTTGTTGGGCGCGCAGGTGGGATTAGCCGAGGGCGACGGGTTGCTCCTCACCGGCCGCCTGTCGACCCGGACCCATCCGTGGTTGGCCGATCATGAGGTGGCGGGGCTGGTGGTGCTGCCGGGCACGGCGGTAGTGGAGTTGGCACTCCAGGCTGGCGGGCAGGTCGGGTGTGACCTGGTCTCCGAGCTCGTTTTGGAGGCGCCGTTGGTGCTACCCGAGGACGGCGCAGTGCAGCTACAGGTGGTGCTGGGTGGGCCCGACGCGTCTGGCCAGCGCGAGTTGAGCGTGCACGCCCGGATCGAGGGCGAGGATGCGGGGTGGACACGGTATGCCCGCGGTGTGCTGACTCGCGGTATCGCGGCGGGTGGGATGGCGGATGGGATGGGGGTGTGGCCTCCGGTGGGCGCGGTGGCGGTCGAGGTGGAGGGGGTGTATGAGCGCCTGGCCGGGCGGGGTTTGGGGTATGGGCCGGCGTTCCGGGGGTTGGTAGGGGTGTGGCGGCGGGATGAGGAGGTCTTCGCCGAGGTCGCGTTGCCGTTGGGCATCGAGGTCCAGGCGGGCGGGTTTGGGTTGCACCCGGCGTTGTTGGACGCCGCCTTACACCCGTTGGCGTTGGACCTGCCGGCTCCCCCTGATGGTGGAGCGGCGGTATGGCTGCCGTTTTCTTGGTCTGGGGTGTGTGTGCATACGGGTGGAGCGTCAGCGGTGCGGGCGCGGTTGTGGCCGGTAGGCCCACAGGCGTTCGGGTTGGCCCTCACTGACCCGGACGGACGGCTGGTGGCCTCGGTCGCCTCGTTAACCCTGCGGCCGTTGCCCTCCCAGGCGTTGGCCGCCGCGGGTGGGAGACAGCGTGATTGGTTGTGTGGCCTGGACTGGGTCGCGCTGGCGGCGCCGTCGGTGCCCGCTACGCCGGTGGTGGCGGCCGGTGGGTGGGCCATGGTGGGTGATGACGGGCTGGGGTTGGCCGCCGGGTTGGCGGCGGCCGGGGTGGCGGTGGAGGGCTATGCGGATCTGGGGCCGCTGGTTGAGGCGGTCGCGGCGGGCGGTGCGGTCCCTGAGGTGGTGTTGGCGGGGTGTGCCTCCGACGTTGGCGCGGGTGGTGTGGTGGGGGCGGCGCATGCCCTCACGCATCGGGTGTTGGCCTTGGTGCAGTCGTGGCTTGCCGATGAGCGGTTCGCCGGCTCGCGGTTGGTGGTGGTGACCCGCGGCGCGGTCGCGGTCGAGGCGGGGCAGGGTGTGCCGGATTTGGGCTGCGCGCCGGTGTGGGGGTTGGTGCGCTCGGCGCAGTCGGAGCATCCCGGCCGGCTGGTGTTGGTCGACCTGGACGGCCGAGACAACGCCGACGGCTCCTGGCAGCTGTTGGCGGGGATACTGGCCTCGGGCCAGCCGCAGGTGGCGCTGCGCCGCGGCGAGGCGCTGGTCCCCCGGTTGGCCCGGATCGTTTCTGACGCCGACGGGCGGATGTCGCCTCCGCCCGGGGTGGGGGCGTGGCGGGTGGACGTTGGGGATCAGGCGACGTTGGACGGTCTTTGTGTGGTCGCCGCTCCTGAGGTGTTGGCGCCGTTGGGGGCCGGGCAGGTGCGGGTCGCGGTGCGCGCGGCGGGGGTCAACTTCCGCGACGTGCTAGTCGCGCTGGGGATGTACCCGGGCTCGGCGGTGTTGGGCGGGGAAGGCGCGGGAGAAGTCGTAGAGGTCGGCCCTGACGTGGCTGGGCTGGCCGTGGGCGATCGGGTGATGGGCCTGTTCTCGGGCGCGTTCGGCCCGGTCGCCCTCACTGATCACCGGCTGCTGACCCGCATCCCCGCCGGCTGGTCGTTCACCCAAGCCGCGTCGGTGCCGATCGTGTTCCTCACGGCCTACTACGGACTGGTGGACCTGGCCGGGCTCCGCGGGGGCGAGACGCTATTGGTGCACGCCGCCGCGGGCGGGGTAGGCATGGCCGCGGTGCAGCTGGCCCGCCATCTGGGCGCCCAGGTGTTCGCCACCGCCAGCGCGGGCAAGTGGGACACCCTCCGCGAGTTGGGACTGGACCAGGACCGTATCGCCTCGTCTCGTAGCGTGGAGTTCGCCGAGCGGTTCCTCGCCGCCTCCGGCGGGCGGGGTGTGGACGTTGTCCTCAACTCCTTGGCGGGAGCGTTCGTGGACGCGTCGTTGCGGCTGCTGCCCCACGGCGGCCGGTTCATCGAGATCGGCAAGACCGACATCCGCCCCGCCGCGGACATCGCGAGAGCGCATCCCGGCGTCGCCTACCAAGCGTTCGACCTCATAGAGGTGGCTCCCGATCGCATCCAGGCGATGCTGGGCGAGCTGGTGGGCCTGTTCGAACGCGGCGTGCTGGACCCCCTGCCGGTGACGACGTGGGATGTCCGCCAAGCGCAGCGGGCGTTGCGGCATATGAGCCAGGCGCGTCATGTCGGCAAGGTCGTGCTGACCATCCCCCCGCCCCTATCCCAAGGCACAGTGTTGGTCACGGGTGGGACGGGGGCGTTGGGCGGGGTGGTCGCCCGCCATCTGGTAGCCGCCCACGGGGTCCGGCGGCTGGTGTTAGCCAGCCGGCGCGGGCCCCAGGCTGCGGGTGCCGACCAGCTGGAGGCCGAGCTGACCGAGCTGGGCGCGCAGGTCACGGTGGCGGCCTGTGACGTGGCCGATCGTGACGCGTTGGCGGGGTTGGTGGGCTCGATTACCGCGGTGAGCCGGTTGGTGGGGGTGGTGCACGCCGCGGGGGTGTTGGATGATGGGATGATCGCCGCGTTGACACCGCAGCGGGTGGATTCGGTGTTGGCGGCCAAGGCGGATGCCGCGTGGTATTTGCATGAGCTGACCCAAGATCTCGACTTGTCCGCGTTCGTGCTGTTCTCCTCGATCGCGGGTGTGCTCGGCAGCCCAGGTCAGGCCAACTACGCGGCCGCGAACGCCTTCTTGGACGCGTTGGCGGCGCATCGTCGGGCGCGTGGCCTGGCCGCGGTCTCACTGGCCTGGGGCTTGTGGGCTCAGCGCGGGGCTATGACCGGTGACCTGAGCGAGGCCGACCTGGCGCGCATGGCCCGCCAGGGCGTTCTCCCGCTGTCGGCCGAGCAGGGGTTGGCGTTGCTTGACACCGCTCTTGGCCTGGACGAGGCGGTCGTGACGGCGGCGTGTTGGAACCCGGTCGGGTTGCGCGCCCAAGCGGCGGCGGGCAGCCTGCCCGGGCTGCTGGCCGGGCTGGCCGGGCTGGCCGGCCGCCCCACCACCACCGCCGCGCCGCCTGGCGACGGTGCGTCTGATGAGTTGGTGTTGCGGCGGCGTGTGGCGGGGTTGTCCCAGGCTGAGGGTGAGCGGGTGCTGGCGCAGCTGGTGGCGGCCGAGGCGGCGGTGGTGTTGGGCCACAGCCGGCTAGAGGCGGTCGAGGCGGGGCGGGAGTTCCGCGAGTTGGGGTTCGACTCGTTGACCGCGATAGAGCTCCGCAACCGGCTGAGCGCGGCGACGGGGCTGCGGCTCCCTGCCACGCTGGCGTTTGACTATCCCACCCCAGCCAGGCTGGCCGCCCATCTGCGAGTACAGCTGATCGGCGCGGGCGCGGTGGTCCCGTCGATGGCGGCTGGTGTGGTGGGGGTGGACGAGCCGGTCGCGATCGTGGGGGTGGGCTGCCGGTTCCCTGGCGGGGTGGACAGCGCGGAGGGGTTGTGGGAGCTGGTGGCCGCGGGCGTCGATGCGGTCTCGACGTTCCCGGCCGATCGGGGCTGGGACCTGGAGCGGTTGTATGACCCCGACCCTGACCGGGTGGGCACCAGCTACACACGCCATGGCGGGTTCCTGCGCGACGCCGCCGACTTCGACGCCGGGTTTTTCACGATCAGCCCGCGGGAGGCCTTAGCGATCGACCCGCAGCAGCGGCTCCTATTAGAAACCTGCTGGGAGGCGGTAGAGCGGGCCGGGATCGACCCGGCGTCGCTGGCCGGCAGCGACACTGGCGTGTTCGTCGGGATCATCCACAACGACTACGCCTCACGGCTGCAGCGACCGCCCGAGGAGCTGGAGGGCTACCTGGGCACCGGCACGACGGCCAGTGTGGCCTCGGGCCGCATCGCCTACACGTTGGGGTTGCAAGGCCCCGCGGTCAGTGTGGACACGGCCTGCTCGTCCTCCCTGATCGCGCTGCACCTGGCCTGCCAAGCCCTACGCCGCGGCGAGTGCTCGCTGGCGTTGGCCGGTGGGGTGACGGTGATGGCCACCCCGATGCTGTTCGTGGAGTTTTCCCGCCAGCGTGGGCTGGCCCCGGACGGGCGGTGCAAGGCGTTCTCCGCGACCGCGGACGGCGCGGGCTGGTCTGAGGGCGCGGGCATGCTGCTCGTGGAGCGGCTGTCCGACGCGCAACGCAACGGCCACCCGGTGTTAGCGGTCATAGCCGGATCGGCGGTCAACCAAGACGGCGCCAGCAACGGGTTGACGGCGCCGAATGGGCCGTCCCAACAACGGGTGATCGCCCAAGCGCTGGCCAACGCCGGGCTGCATCCCGCACAGGTGGACGCGGTCGAGGCGCACGGCACCGGCACGGTGCTCGGCGACCCGATCGAGGCGGGCGCGCTCGCGGTCGCCTACGGGCAGGACCGGCCGGAGGGGCGGCCGTTGTGGGTCGGGTCGTTGAAGTCCAACATCGGCCACGCCCAAGCGGCGGCCGGCGTAGGTGGGATCATCAAAATGGTGCAGGCCATGCGTCACGGGCTCCTGCCGCAAACCCTGCATGTGGATGAGCCGACCAGACATGTGGACTGGGACGACGCCGGCATGGCGCTGCTCACCCAAGCCATCCCATGGCCAGACACCGGCCAGCCCCGCCGGGCGGGTGTGTCCTCGTTCGGGATCAGCGGCACCAACGCCCACCTCATCCTGGAGCAAGCCCCACCCGCCCAAGACCAGCCTGCCCAAGACCAGGATGAGCTTGTCCAGGGTGTGGGTGTGTGGGTGTTGTCGGGCCGAGGGCCCGAGGCGTTGGCGGGGCAGGCGGGGCGGTTGGCCGAGCATGCGCGAGCCCGCCCCGAGCTGGCCGTGGCCGATGTCGGCCGCTCGTTGGGGTCGCGGTCGCTGTTCACCCATCGCGCGGTGGTCGTGGGCTCTGACCGTGACGGGCTGTTGGCGGGCTTGGACGCGTTGGCTGCGGGTGAGCCGTGGCCGGGTGTGGTTCAGGGCGCGACCGGGACAGCCGGGGGTGTGGCGGTGTTGTTGCCGGGCCAGGGCGCGCAGCGAGCGGGGATGGGCCGCGGGTTGTACGCGGCGTTCCCGGTGTTCGCGCAGGCGTTGGACGCGGTCTGCGGCCACATGGACGGGTATCTGGGCCGGTCGTTGCAAGACGTGCTGTTCGCCGAGGCGGGATCGGCCGACGCGGAGCTGTTGGACCAGACGACGTTCGCGCAAGCCGGGCTGTTCGCGGTCGAGGTCGCGTTGTTCCGCCTGGTCGGGTCCTGGGGGCTGACCGCCGATTTCCTGGTCGGCCACTCCGTCGGCGAGCTGGCCGCCGCGTATCTCGCCGGGGTGTGGTCGCTGGCCGACGCGTGCACGCTGGTCGCGGCCCGCGGCCGGCTGATGCAGGCGTTACCACAGACGGGGGTGATGGCCTCGGTCCAAGCGAGTGAGGACGAGGTCGCCGCGCTGCTGGCCGGCCGCGAGCAACAGGTCGCGATCGCCGCGGTCAATGGGCCCGCGGCCACGGTGATCTCCGGCGACGCGGACGCCGTCGCCGAGGTCGCCCGACAATGCCAGGCACAAGGACGCAAAGTCACCCGGCTGCGGACCGCTCACGCGTTCCACTCCCCCCACATCGACGCGATCCTGCCCGAGCTACGCGAGGCGGCCGAGGCGCTGACCTATCACCCGCCGGCCATCCCGGTCGTGTCCAACCTCACCGGGGCGCCCGCCGAAGAGCTGTGCACCCCCGACTACTGGGTCTCCCATGCCCGCCACACCGTCCGGTTCTCCGGCGCGCTGGGCTGGACGGACGCTCAAGGCGTCACCGGCTTCCTAGAGCTAGGCCCCCAGGCGCAACTGTGCGCCCTGGGCCCCGACTGCCTCCACGACCCCACCACAACGGTGTTCGCCGCGGGGCTGCGTCAAGGCCGGGACGAGGCACAGACGCTGGCCGCCGCAGTCGCGCAACTGTTCGTACGCGGCCACGACGTGGACTGGACAGCGGTGCTGCCCGGGCCGGGGCGGCCGGTCGAGTTGCCCACCTATGCGTTCCAACGCCAACGCTACTGGCTCCAGGCTCCTGTGATCACGGGGGATCTGGACGCGGCCGGGGTGGCGCCGGCAGGTCATCCGCTGTTGGACGCCCAGGTGGGACTGGCCGATGGTGGGGTGTTGCTGACCGGCCGGCTGGCAGTCGAGTCTCATCCGTGGCTGGCCGATCATGAGGTCGCGGGGGTGGTGGTGGTGCCGGGCACCGCCTTTGTGGAGTTGGCGGTGCGCGCGGGTGACCAGGTCGGCTGTGACCAGGTCTCCGAGCTCGTCCTGGAGGCGCCGTTGGTGCTGGGCGAGGACGCCGCTGTGGTGGTGCAGGTGGTGGTGGGTGGGCCGGACGCGTCTGGCCGGCGCGAGTTGAGCGTGCACGCCCACCCAGAGGGTGATGACACGGGGTGGGCGCGGTATGCCCACGGTGTCCTGGCTCGTGATGGTGCGGCGGATGGTGCGGCGGATGGTGCGGGGGTGTGGCCTCCGCCGGGCGCGGTGGCGGTTGAGGTGGAGGGGGTGTACGAGCGCCTGGCCGGGCGGGGTTTGGGGTACGGGCCGGCGTTCCAAGGACTCCGCGCGTTGTGGCGGCGGGGTGAGGAGCTGTTCGTCGAGGTCGCGTTGCCATTGGGTATCGAGGCGCAGGCGGGCGGGTTTGGGTTGCACCCGGCGTTGTTGGACGCCGTCTTGCATCCATTGGCGTTGGACCTGCCGGCCGATCCTGATGGTGAGGCGGGGATATGGCTGCCGTTTTCTTGGTCTGGGGTGTGTGTGCATGCGCCTGGGGCGAGGGCGGTGCGGGCGCGGTTGTGGCCGGTGGGGCCCGCGGCGGGAGCTGCGGATCCGGCCCTGGACGCTGTCGACGCGTCCGGGCCTGAGGCGTTTGGGTTGGCCCTCACTGACCCGGACGGGCGGCTGGTGGCCTCGGTCGCCTCGTTAACCCTGCGGCCGTTGCCCTCCCAGGCGTTGGCGGCTGCTGGTGGGGCGCAGGCTGATTGGTTGTGTGGCCTGGATTGGGTCACGCCGGTCGGGCCGGTCACGCCGCTGGCGGGGGCGGTGGCGATGGTGGGTGATGACGGGCTGGGGTTGGCCGCCGGGTTGGCGGCGGCCGGGGTGGCGGTGGAGGGCTATGCGGATCTGGGGCCGCTGGTTGAGGCGGTCGCGGCGGGCGGTGCGGTCCCTGAGG
>JBOHFT010000149.1:0-11410 GCA_050699815.1 Pseudonocardiaceae bacterium
CCGCTGGAAAGCCGCGCTCAACGCCTTCGAGATCACCTCCGGCGGACGCCTGCCCGCCGGACGGAACTAAGATCCAAACAAGATCCAAAACAAGATCCAGTTACACCGTTCACTTGACAGACCCCCGCGGGCACGCAGCACGACGGGTAGGACACCACGTCGCACCCCAGCCCGTTGCAGGCCAGTACCTGGCATCGCCAAGGTCTTGGGGCGTAGCGAGAGGCTCGCCAGCCTTTACTCGGTCGGCGTGTGGAGTGGCCAGCGGTGCTGGCTATCGGGATGGTCGTACCAGACGTACTGGTCAGTGGCGCTGGCCGTGATGCCGAACCGGTCGTAGTTGGGCCGCCCGGCGTTGTGCCAGAACTCGTAGGCGTCCTCGACGTGGTCCCACAGTGTGCGTGGGCCGCATTGGGTGATCTGCCAGCCGGGTCCGTGTGGGGAGCTGCGGGCTGTGGCGCGGGAGCCGTCGGGTGCGAAGAGCTGGATGCCGAACTCACCGTTCTCCGTTAACGGACCCCAGGTGACGCCTGGAAGGTGCCACTGCGCGACAAAGCCGAATTGGCCGTCGTAGCGCAGCAGCTTCGGGTCGACCTCGCTGGTCGATTCGACCGGCTCGTCGCCTGTTTGCGGTCGGCGCGGGGGTGGTTCCACGTCCAGGGTGTGGCGCAGCGACATGAACGAGGCCCAGCGGGGCAGGAATCGTCCGGTGGCCACGCCGTTGTCATCCACGGTCAGCCGAGCAAGGGTGCCTCCGATCTTGCCGTGGACGTCGACCACGATGACCGCGCCGGGTGTTGCTTGCTGGAGCCAGGCTGGTGGGATGGCGAGCACACCGCAGGTGGCGATGATCCGGTCATAGGGTGCGCCGGGTGGGTAGCCGCCAGCGCCGTCCGCGGCGGCGAGGGTCGGGTGGTAGCCGTTGGTTGCCAGGCGGGTCCGGGCCAGCTCGATCAGCTCGGGGTCGATGTCCACACTGGTGACGTGGTCGCTGCCGAGCCGTTCGGACAGCAGCGCGGCGTTGTAGCCGGTGCCGGTGCCGACCTCCAGCACCCGGGAGTCGCTGGTGACATCCAGCGCTTCGAGCATGCTCACCATGAGCGTCGGTGCGGTCGACGAGCACGTGTACATGGGGTAGCTGCCGGGTGCCAGCGGCGGCCGGAACTGCACCTGCACCACCTTGGTGATGAGGGTCTGGTCGCTGTACACGGCGTCCAGCCACTGCGCACGCTGCCGCTGGTCGATACCGCTGACCAGCGGCTGATGCAGGTCGGGGTAGTAGCAGGGCACGTAAGGGTGCCGCCAGGTACGGGTGAACACGGCTCGCCACTGCGGTGTGCGCAGTGTCCCGTCTACGACGAATCGCTCGGCCATCTCACCTAGCCGGGTCTGGGCCAGCTCCAGCTCGGCCGGGCTCAGTTCGACAGTCTCACTGGACACCGTGATGGGCTCCGTTCGCGAGAAGATCGGCCAATGTGGAGGTGATGGGAAGATCGAGGGCCTGCTCCAGCCACCCGTATGCCCCGGCGGGGTTGCATTCCAGCATGATCCACTCCTGGTCCGGAGTGATCACAAAGTCGAACGCGCCGAAGGACAAACCGAAGTGTTTCAAGAACGCGAGCATCCCAGCGGTGACTGGCGCGGGCGGCTCGACCACCGCGTAGTCGAGGGCGTCGTAGTCGACCCTCCAGTCCACCCGGGCAGCATCGGAGTTGGCGTGGATGGTGGCAGCGAACACGTGCTGGCCGACCACGGTCACGCGTGCCTCGCACAACTTCGGTAAGAACGCTTGGAACAGGTGCGCAGTTACTTCTACTCCGGCTAGGTCGCCCAGCTCGGTAGACTGCACTCGCCGGGTGTAGGCGATCTGAACCCGGCCCGACTCCACCAGCGCGGCCGCAGCCAGCGTCTTGGCGGCCAGCGGCCCGCCGACAGTGGTGGCGAAGTCCCCCACAGCATCAGGCCTGTTGGTCACCTGCGAGGCCGGGTAGCCCAAGCCGACCTTGCGGGCGACGTTCAGCTGTCGAGGCTTGATCGCGTCGGACTCCCGCGACGGATGATTGACCCATAGCACATCCAACTCCGACAGCACCCCGCCCAACCCGCACCGGGCCTCAGCGGCGGCGTGGCGCCGCTCCGTTCGGGACAGCCCGTCTGCCAGCTCGAAGTGCGACGGGTGACGGTAGAGCACCGAGCGAATCTCGCTCAACCGCACCTTTCGGCGCTCGGTGGCCAGCACACCGTCCCACCCGGCCGGTCCGAGCCGGGCGTCCAGAGTCAACGCCCGGGGAAAGGCAGCAAGGTCCGTGCGGAACACTGGTACGTCGCGTTCGTCCAACGCCTGGACCAGCCGATCCACCTGTGAATCCAGGTCGCGCGCCAAGATCAGAACAGTCATCTCAGTCCGTCTGATGATCCGGCGCCGTCATCTCCTCCGCGCCACCAGGCTGCTGCCCGTCCGCCCTGCCGTTAGAGGTCTCCCGCGCCGTCGCCCCCGGCTTCGTGTGAGCCCCTGCCCACGGAGTCAACGAGCCGTCCTCGTCGTACACCAGCGCGATCTGCCGTTCATGGCAATAGGTCCAGTCCAGCGTCGGGGCCGTGTCGATCCAGTCACCAGCCACCACATACCGTAGCGAGAACGGCCGAATAGCCGGGCCACTCGGCTCGTCCTGGCAATCCTCCATAACCCCGCGCGACGGCCCGAGCGGGAACCGGTCCCCAGAACTGAACAAAGGATCACGCCACAACGGAACGGGACGAGTATCAGACATCAGACAGCTCCTTTCCGATCAGACAGTCTCGGTGCCGATCCGTGGGCCTTCGCAACGGTTCGCGGACGGCCCATATCATCGTGCCCGGATGCTCTCTCCGCAGGCAACCCGTCACAGCAGGTTACACCGGCCTGGCTGTTGAGGTCGAGGCGGCATTCCACTCCTGGGCAGCCACCGGGAAGCCACCTCTGCACCTGCACCGGTCACAGATCACCAGCACCCCAGATAGTCAGACCGTAGCCGCCCCAGTGCCCCAAGCCACCCTCGCGAACCACCCCAGCCACCTCAGCGGCAGCCACCTGCCCGCCAGCGACACGACCAGGTGATTGGCCCCCAAGTTACGTATCAACGCAGCGCTGCGTGGACTCCTGACCGAAGGTGCCGACGGCAAGGGGACTTGGAGCGTGCGCACCGCAGAAGAATCGTAAGATGCTGCGGCATAATAGCATGACGCAGCACAAAAAAAGAAATCCGAAAGAAGGACCCCGATGACTGAGCCTCAGAACGCCCCCCAGCCCCAGCGGAGCACCGGGAGGGCCCCGGGTTTTGCTGACGATAGCCAGCTTGACGATAGTCAGTGCTGGGTCGCCAGCAGGGTCGACGGCCTGCGCATCCGTGAACGTCCCAGCAGAGACTCTCGATCTGATGGTCGCCTCGACGCCGGGCAGTCCCTTCCCGCCAGTTGCGAGGCTCGACGCGGCGCGCGTTACCCGGATTGCGGGGGGAGCCAATGGTGGATTCCAGTCCCGCACGAGGGCCGCACACACTACGTAGCTTGGGCCTGTGTGGATTGGTTTACATCCGAATCTCCGCCGCACCCTCAGCGCACGTACGTCGTCCAGCGGGGAGACACCCTGAGCGGCATCGCCCGGAGGTTCGGGGTTAGCCTGTCGGATCTGGCGGAGGCAAACCCGCAAATCACCGATCCCGACCGCATTTTCCCCGGACAAGTCATCAATATCCCATGAGGAGTGTTATTGAGAACACTGTTGATGAACCGGCCTCGTGCGTGGAGCGCTACCAACCCCCGGCGTCGAGCTGGCGCCGCAGCTCGCGGACGGACTCGTGGGACGAGATCTGGTAAACGCTCAGGATGAGGTCGAATACTGTCGGCAGGTACTGCTGCGCCAGCCGGAAGTCAGCGTACACCCGGCCTTGCAGCAGCGGCGGGAACGAGGTGTCCGGGGTCCCGTCCAAGAGCAGGGGCAACACGCTCTCCTTAGCAATCTCCGAACCGGTCATCCGCTGCCCGATAAGGTCGCCCTCCGCGGCCACCACGAAGGCCCCCATCGGCTGGTTGTTGTCGTATTTGGCGCGGTACCGCGGCGTGCCCACCACGATGATCCGGTCGGCGTGGTCGATGCGCTCGATGAACCGGGGCACGCTGGCGCCGATACGCGCGTTGTCCCAGCGGTCGAGCAGCACGGTGATCCCCGCCTTGGTCAGGTCGGTAGCGAGCTCGTGCTCCACCCAGCGCTCGTGGCGGTCGTCGCCCCAGGCGTAGCTGATGAAGCACTCCGGCACCGGAATCGCCTGCTGCGTGACGTAGGTCTTCAGCCGGAACAGCACCTGCTCCAGGCGCGACCGCTGGCTGGCGGCCCGGTGCTGGGTGTCGCGGTCAGCGGCCTGCGCACAGGTCAGCTCGATCGGGGCGTCCGCGGCCGGCAGCTCCACCTGGTGGCCGCATTCGGGGCAGAACGCGTGGTCGGCGCCCCGGGCGAGCCGCTCCCGCAGCACGGCCCGGTTAAGCGGGTGGCCCTGGGCGCATCGCACCACGTCGTAGCGGTGGACGGCCAGCTCGTGGCGGGCCAGGAAGCTCTCGACCAGACTCTGGAACAGCGTCCGGATCGGCGTCCCCACGGTGGCGCCGAAGTAGAGCACGAGGTCCAGCTCGCCCTCGCGCTCATCTTCTTTGCGAAGGCCGCACAACAGGCCGTCGCCCACGACGTAACGGGCGTGGTCACGCCATTGGTTGGTGCGGGTGAACGTACTGGTGTACCCGAGCAGCACGACCAGCGAGGCGTAGACGTTCTCCACCGCCCCGCGCACCGTATACGCGGCACCCTCGTCGATGGGCTGCTCGTCGGCGATCACCGGTTTCTTGAGATTGATGAGCTCCGGGAATACCAGATAGGAATGCCCGGAAAGCGGATCAGTCTGGCGGAAGCAGATCGAGCGCGCCAGGAACATCGCAACGGCGGAGCCGAGCAGCACCTCTCGCTCCTCAGCCGTCAGCACCGACAGCTCCGGGAAGTGGTATCCGCCGGCCAGCAGCTGCTCCTCCACCACCGCACCCAGGCCCTTCGGGTTACGCCGTGCCTCCAGGACCATCGACGAGGCGAGATTGTTCAGCAGCACCGGCCCGAGCAGGATCCGGGGCTCACCGCGCGAGTTGCGCAACTGCGCGACACAGCCGTGATTCGACAGGTGCCGCACCACCGTCAGCAGCTCGCCATCAGTGAACTCGGTATCGGGATACTCCTGTTCCAGACGCACGCGCAGCTCGGCGGGGCTGAGAATTGTCCGCTCAGGGCCCGGCGCCTCCTTGAGCCCCAGCACGTAGTCCTTGATGAGCTTGAAGGTCTGCGTGGTGACCGTCGTCGGGCATTGGTCCCAGCGGATCGCCGCGCGCATCAGCTCGATCAACTCGCCCAGGCCATCGCCGCGCAATGCACTCGTCGCCACGAACCCCGCAATGCCGCGCTCGGCGCAGAACGCCTCGATCTCCGCAGTGGTCAGCCGGGGCGCACCACGATCACCACGGGCCGCGACCAGGATGGTCGGGCGCTGCCGCCCTATCTGGTGCAGCCAGTACTCGACGCCCCGCAGCGGGTCGTCGCCGCGCGTGGGGTCGAACAGCACCAGGGCTAGGTCGGCGTCGTCCAGGAATAGTGCGTGGATCAGCCGGTAGTCGGGCTGGCCGGCGAGGTCCCACAGAATGGCATCACGCTCGGTGCCCTCGGGCGTGGTACTGCAGAGATCGTTGAGCAACCATACCTGCTGGCCGTGCGTCGAGGCGTGCTCGATGAACGTGCCGTGGGCAAGCCGCCACCCGAGTGCCGTTTTGCCCACCCCTGACTCACCAACGAGCACGATCTTCGCCGTCGTATAGCTGACGCTGGGAGTAGCGGAATGCGCGAGCAGGTGGTCGACGTCGAGCTCCCACAGTTGCACGACACGATCGTTTTCGGTTGCGGACTCAGCGCCTAACGTCACTGTTGCCAAGATCGGCAGGTGCGGGTGAAACGCGACGCTGGGCACCCAGTACAGCCATGCAGCCGACGTGGGCAGGACTGCCCGGCACTGTCCGCTCCCGGTTTCCCAGAGTCGCACGGTGCCGTCGCTGCTATTCGACCCGACCATCCGGCCGTCCGCGGAGAACGAGAGGGTCAGCACCCCGTCGGTGTGGCCCTCAAGAATAGAGATGATGCTCCCGGTGGCCACGTCCCACAGCCTGACGGTGCGATCGTGGCCCGCGCTGGCCAGTATCCCGCCACCGGGATGGAACGCGACTGCGAAGACCGCTCCGGAGTGCCCGTCGAGCGTGCGGAGTTGCGACCCGCCCGGGATCTCCCACAACGTGATCGTGCCGTCGCGACCTCCCGTTGCGAGCCTGCCGCCCTCGGTGTCGAAGGCCAGCCCGACGACGTGACTTCGGTGATTGTCGATCAGCTGGTGCAGCCTGTTGCTCGTGGCCCACAGGGTGACGTGCGGCGAGTTACCCGCGGTCGCCAGGATGCGGTGTCGCGGGCTGAATGCGACGACGTAGCACGCACCGCTGTGCAGCGTGGCGCGCAATTCACCGCTGTCCACGTCCCACAATCTCGTGACGCCGTCATTGCCACCGGTGGCGAGGATGCGTTGCTCCGGATCGAAGGCGGTCGCCACCACACCGCCGTGATGGCCGCGGATGGTGCGCAGGCACTGGCCGGAATCGGCGTCCCAGATGCCGACCGTGCCGGCCGATGACGCCGCCGCGAGCAGCCGCCCGTCCGACGACCAGCAGACCCGCCCGATCGCGCCCTCATGGCCGGTCAAGGTGCGCAGCAGCCGCACGCCGCCCGGCAGCGGAGTCACCATCGGTCCAATGCTCACCGGGAGGCCCGAGCAGAGATCATCCGGATAGTGCACTCGGCTTGCCATATCGCCACCTCCACTAGTGCGGAGCGATACGGCGGCCGCCCTGATACACCGTGGCGCGGGGATCACCGCTCCGCGGCAACCCGCTGCACGACGGGCTGCAGATCCTGGGCGAGTACTGCGTGCAGGAACACTGCGGCGACCCGGTGGTCGCGGTCCAGCACGATGGTCAGCGGAACCACCGAACGAGGGATTCCCTTCAGCGCCAGCAGGGTCCGGCCGGGCGGGTCGAAGATCGACGGGTAGGTCAGGCCGAAATCACGGGCGAAGTCCGCCCCGGCCTGCTGGCTGTCCCGCACATCGATCCCGACGAACTGCACGCGCTGGGCCGCCGTGGCGTCGGCGACTCGCACCAGGTCGCCGGCCTCAGACCGGCACGGCCCGCACCACGAGCCCCAGACGTTGAGCACCACCACCTGGTCGCGGTAGCGATCCAGCGACACCCTGGCACCAGGCTCGGTGAGGCTGTCCCCAGCCAGCTCGCCGACCCTGCCCCGCTGGGCCGACGGGTCATAGAAGATGTCGGTCTTCCCGCCCGGCGAGACGAACTCGAAGGTGCCGCCGCGGGCCACCGCATCGGTCCCCGTGGCACAGCCGGCCAGCAACACAGCGGCCAGCAACACCACCGCCGCGACGGGCAACAGCGCACGCCTCATGCCACCGCCACCGCGGGTCGGCTGTATGCCACCTCGACCAGCTTGTCGCCAGCGAACACCAGGCTGGTCAACGACGCCAGGGCGCACTGCCGGCGCCGCGGGTCGTGCCAGAGCCGCTGACCGGCAACGTGCCGGCGCAATGAGCAGATCGGCAGCTGATGCGACACGCAGACCGCTTCGTGCCCAGCGGCCCGCTGGCGAGCGCGGTGCATCGCGGCGACCATCCGGCTGGCGATCTGCTGGTACGGCTCGCCCCAGGACGGCCGAAACGGGTTGCGCAACGCAAACCAGTTCCGCGGGTCGCGCAGCGCCCCGTCACCGACCGACACCTGGGCGCCCTCGAACACGTTGCCGGCCTCGATCAGCCCCTCGTCGGTGACCAGGTCCACCCCATGCCGGGCGGCGATCGGCTCCGCGGTCTGCTGCGCCCGCAACAACGGCGAGGCGACCACATGCCTCACGTCATGGTCGCCGAGATGCGCGGCGACCCGCTCGGCCTGGCGAACCCCGACGTCGGAGAGCCCGAAACCGGGCAACCGGCCGTAGAGGATCCCGTCCGGGTTGTGCACCTCGCCGTGCCGCAGCAGGTGGACCACGGTGCGGCTCATCCCGGCGGCTCCGGTATTCGGGCGGCGGCCCGGGCGGCGTGCGGCAGCGCCGCGGCAATCGCCCCGAAGGCATCGTCGTCCAGCGCCGCGGAGACGAACCAGGACTCGAACGCACTGGGTGGGGCGTAGACGCCATGGTCGAGCAGCGCGTGGAAGAACGCCGGGTAGCGCCAGGTCTCGGTGGCCTGCACCCCGGCATAGTCACGCACCGGCCCAGTACTGGTGAACAGCACGCTGAGCAGCGAGCCGGCCGTCTGCACCACGTGCGGCACGCTCTGGGCGTCCAATGCCTCGCCGAGCAGCCCGGCCAGCCGGGTGGCGGCCGCGTCCAGCCGGGCGTAGACCGCACCGTCGGCGGCCCGCAGCGTGGCCAACCCGGCGGCCACCGCGACCGGATTCCCGGACAGCGTGCCCGCCTGGTAGACCGGCCCGGCCGGCGCCAGGTGGGACATCAACCCCGCGGAGCCACCGAACGCCGCCGCCGGCAGCCCACCGGACATCACCTTGCCGAAGGTGTAGAGGTCAGCCGACACCTGCTCGAGCCCGAACCAGCCAGCGGCCGACACCCGGAACCCGGTCATCACCTCATCGAGCACCAGCAGCGCACCGTGGGCGTGGCACAGCTCACGCAGGGTGGCGTTGAAACCGGGATCGGGCGGCACCGCGCCCATGTTCCCCGCGGCCGCCTCCGCGATGACGCAGGCGATCTCCGCACCCCGCGCGGCGAACACCGCGCGCACCGCGTCGAAGTCGTTGTAAGGCAGCACGATCGTGTCTGCGGCCTGGGCGCCAGTGACGCCGGGACCCGACGGCAGCCCGAACGTGGCGACGCCGGATCCGGCGTCGACGAGCAGCGCGTCGACATGCCCGTGGTAGTGGCCAGCGAACTTGACCACCACGGGGCGCCCGGTGGCACCGCGGGCCAGCCGGATCGCGCTCATCGTCGCCTCGGTGCCGGAGTTGACCAGCCGGACCTGCTCGACCGGCCCGACCCGGCGCACGATCTCCTCGGCAAGCTCGGTCTCCCCGGTGGTGGGGGTGCCGAAAGACAACCCGTGCGACGCGGCCGCCCGGACCGCGTCCACCACGGCCGGGTGCGCATGACCGAGGATCATCGGCCCCCAAGACGAGACCAGGTCGACGTAGCGGGTGCCGTCGGCGTCCCACAGGTAGGCCCCCGATGCGCGGACCACGAACCGCGGCGTGCCACCGACCGCGCGGAAAGCCCGCACCGGGGAGTTCACCCCGCCGGGGATCACGGCGCTGGCCCGCTCGAACAAGCGGGCCGACTCGGTGACCGTCATGTGCGCCAGTCTCCCGTACTTCGATACCAGCGGCTCGACCAGGTTCGAACCGATATCTGTGCCAGCTTGGCTTCTCGCTGCGAGATATCGGCACTTTGACCGGTGCGCTGCGCCGCTGGCTGGAACAGAGTAACATTCGTACTATCGCATACGAGAATTTCGGGAAGGAACTCAGGATGACGCAATACAGCAAAGGAACGGTGCTCACGTGCGGGCATGAGGGATGTGGCTGTCGAGTTCGCATCGACGAGGAATGCCACTGCCCGGCCGACGACCAGGCTTACACGTGCACCTGCGGGGCACCGCTGGTCGAATTGGTGGACGCCGCCAGTACGACGGGTACGGCATAGCGGCTTAGCCGGCGCAGCGGTAGGCCCTGGCGCACGGTTCAGAAACCGGGCTGGCGGGGGCGGAACCAGGCGTTGGCCGCAGGCAGGAACATGGTCACGATCGCCCCGATCAGCACCAGCAGCTGGAGCAACCCGGCCGCTGACCCCGCTCCGATCGTGACCGCGAGCCAGAACAGCACGCCCAGACCACCGAGCACAGCCAGCACAATCCGCGCCCAGTTGCGGCCCCCGCGCATGAGGAACACGACGACGAGCTCGGCCACGACAAACAGCAGCACCATCACGGCTCCGGTGACGAGCGCACCCGTGGCGATGCTCTCGATCGACGACCGATCCAGTGTCGGGTCCTGGGCGAGCGCCTGGTCGATTGCCTCGGCCCTGAGCTGGTCGAACTGGGTGAAGACAGGCAGGATGCCGACCACGCCGAGCACGAAAGTGCCGATCCAGAGCCAGAAGGAGAACACGACCTCCTTGGGCCGGGTCTGCGCCTGGGGACGTGGCATCGTCATGCCGTAGACGGTAGCCATGGAGTGCCACGCCGTCACGGAGACCTCGCCCATCAGCGGCCCATCAGCGCAACCAGCCGGCGGCCTGCACTGCCCAGTAGGTCAGCACCAGATCAGCACCCGCCCGGCGGATCGAGGTCAGCATCTCCAGCACAGTGCGCCGCCGGTCGGCCCAGCCGCGTGCCACCGCCGCCTCCACCATCGAGTACTCGCCCGACACCTGGTAGGCGGCGACCGGGACGTCGGAAACCTCGGCGACGGCGTGCAGCACGTCCAGGTAGGACATCGCGGGCTTGACCATCACGATGTCCGCGCCCTCGGCGAGGTCCAGTGCCGCCTCCCGCAGTGCCTCCCGGGCGTTCGCCGGGTCCTGCTGGTAGGTCAGGCGGTCCCCGGTCAGCCGCGACTCCACCGCGTCGCGGAACGGCCCGTAGAACGCCGAGGCGTACTTGGCGCTGTAGGCCAGGATCCCCGCGTCCTGGCACCCGGCGGCGTCCAGCGCCTCCCGGACCACCCCGACCTGGCCGTCCATCATGCCGCTGAGCCCGACCAGGTGCGCGCCTGCGTGCACCTGCGCGACGGCCATCTCGGCGTACACCGCCAGGGTGGCGTCGTTGTCCACCCGCCCGGCCGCGTCGAGCAGGCCGCAGTGCCCGTGGTCGGTGAACTCGTCCAGGCAGGTGTCGGCCATGATCACGATGTCATCGCCGACCTCGGCGCGCACGTCACGCAGGGCCGCGTTGAGCACGCCGTCGGGGTCGGTGGCGCCGGAGCCGGTGGCGTCCCTGGTGGCGGGCACACCGAACAGCATGATCCCGCCCAGCCCGGCGGCCACCGCCTCGGCCGCGGCCTTACGCAGCGAGTCCCGGCTGTGCTGGACCACACCGGGCATGGAGGCGATCGGCACCGGCTCGGTGGCGCCCTGCTTGACGAACACCGGCACCACCAGCTGGCGCGCCGCGACGGACGTCTCGGAGACCAGCCGCCGCAGCGCCGCCGTACTCCGCAACCGCCGCGGCCTACTCGTCGGGTACATCGGGCCTCCGGCCCCGTGAGTGGCGATGCGAGTCATGACTCG
>JBOHFT010000150.1:0-11405 GCA_050699815.1 Pseudonocardiaceae bacterium
TCCACGATGACGGTGGTATCGTCTTCCTCATTATTGACGGGCACCCGGTCCACCGCTCCCGCGCAGTCAAAGAGTTCGCCGCCTCAACCAAAAGAAAGCTTCGCCTGTTCTTCCTCCCACCCTATTCGCCGGAACTCAACCCCGACGAATGGGTCTGGAAGAACGTCAAGCATGACCGTGTCGGCAAGACCGCCATCACGTCTTTCGACGACCTGCGCGGCAAAGCTGCGGCAAAGCTGAAGCCGCGCTCCTGCGCCTCCAACGCTTACCCGAACTTGTCCGTGCGTTCTTCGGTGACCCATGCCTCAGCTGCATCACATAGCCCAGCTAGCCGGTCTAGCTACTTTCGATCTCCTTAGTATTGATCTCGATCCTCGGCTTGTCGGAGAACTCCCCGAGGATCGAGATGAGGGCTACGGTGTTATTGCGGGAGGCCGAAGATCGCGGCCGCCGCGCCGCGGCTGGCCGGGGTCTGAGAAACCTTACGCAGACCGATGTTCATGCACCCAGTCCTTCCGTTCACGTTTGCCGACGGTTCACTCGAACCGAGACGCGACTCCACGATGTCGCCGGGTCATGAGCGCCGCGCCGTGGCGCAAAATGACGTTCTCCGGCCGGTGCTGTGCTGCTATCGTTTGCGCCACAGGAATACGCGGAACCACTGTCCGGGCACACACCAGTGACGTGCGAACCAGTGGCATGCCAGCCACGTCGTCACTGACGTCTTGCGCGTAGAGAGTTAGCTGAGCCATTGGCTGGGAACGAACACTCCCAGTTACCGTTCGAGTGGCGTCACCCCTCTCCATGCGCGATGTCGAGCAGGAGCATGACCGGCGAGGACCTCGCGAGCACGTCGCGGAACGGGCAAAAGTCCCGCACACGCGTATTTCACCAGCAGAACGCTGCGTCCTGGAGGTGAACAGAAGAAGTCCAGCAGCCGACCAAGAATTTCGACAAACCCCACAAGGATAGCCAAGTAGCGCCGTCAAAGCCCTCTGGACAGCGACATGGATGCTTATCGTTGTCCAGAGGCCACCTCGGACGGCGACATGGATGCTTGTCGCACTGCGGCGGGCGGCTGTGGATAGCGCTGGGGGGCTGTGGATAGGGATTGGACAGCTGGGCGCGTCTGGGGGATCTTGGTCGGCATGGGACACGGTGGGGGTTCGAGGACCTGAGTGGGCCGTTTCGGGGCTCGGAGGCCGTCGCTACGGGGGTGGTGACCTCGGGCCAGTTGCGCGGACCGCAGTTTCGTCGCATCTTCCGGGATGTCTACGTGCCAGCGGCGCTGCCGTTGACCCACGAGGTGCGGTGCCAGGGCGCGGCACTTATCCTGTCGGATGATGCGGTGATCACCGGCAGGTCCGCTGCCACCCTGCGAGGCTTGCCGTTGGCGTTTACCCAGGACCCGGTCGAAGCTGTCGTCGGGCTGGAGACCCGGGTGTTCCGCCGAGCCGGCCTGGACCTGCGGCGGTGCGAGGTCCGCGACGACGAGACCGAGATGTGGTCCGGAATCCGGCTGGCGACCCGCCAACGGATGGCCTTCGACCTGCTGCTGGACCGATCCCTGCCGGATGCGGTCGCCGACCTGGATGCCGCACTGCGGGCGTCTCTGGTCGGCCACCAGGAGATGCAGCTCTACCTAGCCGGGCGTCACGACCGGGGGATCGTCGGGGCCCGCCGCGCGCTCGAACTGGCCGACCCGCGAGCCGAGTCGCGACCGGAGTCGCAGCTGCGGGTGCATCTCGTGCTGGACGGGTTGCGCCCCGAGGTGCAGTACCGCATCTACCACCGTGGCCGCCTCGTGGCCAGGGCGGACCTCGCCTTTCCCGAGCGCAGGCTGGCTGTCGAGTACGACGGGGTGTGGCACGGTGCACTGCTGCAGGTCGGGCCGGACCGCGACCGGTTGAATCGCCTGCACGCGGTCGGCTGGGACGTCGTCTTCATCACCGCGCAGCACCTTCGCGACCCTCGTCGGCTGCTCGCTACAGTCCACACGGCCCTAGAGACACGCCGGGCCAGCTAACGGCCCACAGCGACAAGCATCCATGTCGCTCTCCAACAGTGGCCGGCGACAGCGACAAGCATCCATGTGGCGGTCCAAATGAGGAGCCCGGGATGGGGGTGGAGGTCGTAAGCTTGGGTCTACGCGTCCCGGGTGCGCTCGGGGCGCGTTCGCCTTGCTGGTCGCGCACCCCCGGCAGGCGGTATTTCCTTCTAGGGAACGGTGAGGTCAGTGCCGACCGGCAAGGTCAAGTGGTATGACGCTGGCAAGGGTTTCGGTTTTGTCACCCAGGACGGCGGTGCCGACGTGTACGTGCGGGCCGCCGCCCTCCCCACCGGGGTGACCGATCTCAAGACCGGCCAGCGGGTCGAGTTCGGGGTGGCCGACGGCCGACGCGGCCCGCAGGCCCTGTCGGTGCGGTTGGTGGAGCCGCCGCCGTCGGTGGTCGAGGCGCGGCGCCGGCCGGCCGAGGAGCTGCACGGCCTGATCGACGACATGATCAAGATGCTGGAGTCGCGGGTGCAGCCGGACCTGCGCCGCGGCCGCTACCCCGACCGTCGCAACACCAAGCGGGTCGCGGAGGTGGTGCGGGCCGTCGCCCGCGAGCTGGATCCGTGACCGGGATCGTCAGGCCTGCTGGTCGGTAACAGGCCGCTGGCGGGGCGGGGCGCCCGTGCCGAGCCCGGGAATCAGCGACGATCCGCGCCCGGCCAGCACGGTCTGCGCCAGCCCCACACCGAGCAGCACCGACACCGAGGCGAACCCGATCCAGTAGGTGGGTGGCAGCAGCACACCCAGCGCGCCGCCTGATACCCAGGCCGTCTGGAGCACCGTCTCCGACCGGCCGAACGCCGAGGCGCGGGAGGCCTCGGGCACGTCCCGCTGGATCACCGCGTCCAGGCAGACCTTGGCCATCGCGCTGCCCGTTGCCGCTACCAGGGCGGTGACCGCCGCGGCGGCGATCCCCGGCACCAGCGCGGCGAGCACCGCCATGGTGAGCCCAGCGGCCACGCAGCTGAGGATGACCTGATCAGGTTTGCCGAAATGCATCCGGGCGCCGACCGCGTTGCCCAGGAAGCAGCCCGCCCCGGCCGCTGCCCCGACGACGCCGAGCAGCACCAGCTGCCGTCCTGGCGAGCCCTCGGTCTGCGCCTTCACCGCGAACGCCACGAACAGTGTGAGGAACCCGGTGAGCACTCGTATGGTCGCGTTGCCCCACAGGGCAACCACCACGTGGCTCCCCATCGGCTGACGGCGCCGCGCGGCGGGCAGCGAATCGGTGGTCTCGGCCCGCAGCGAGGCCGGCACCTCGCCCTCGGTCACCTCCACCCAGGACGGGATGCGCAGGCACAGGGCCGCCCCCGCCAGGCAGACCACCGCGGTGAACAGCAGCACGCCGGGCGAATTGGCCAGCGCCGCCACCCCGGCCGCGACCGCACCGGCTACCGCGGCGGCGGCCAGCCCGAACATGGTGAGCCGCGAGTTGGTCTTCACCAGGGTGATCTCCGGCGGGAGCACCCGGGGGATCACTGCGGCCTGCAGCACGAAAAAGGATTTGGCCAGCACCATGAAGCCCAGCGCCGCCGGGTAGAGCAGCCAGTCGTCGACGTGGATGGCCATCACGATCAGCAGGAGGCTGCGCCCGGCGAACGACAGCGCCATCGCCACCCGCCTGCCCTGCTGCAGCCGGTCCAGCAGCGGGCCGACCACGGGGGCGACCACCGCGAACGGTGCCACCGTGATCAGCAGGTAGAGCGCCACATTGGCCCGGCTCTCCGCGGTCGCGGCCGCGAAGAACAGCGTCTTGGCCAGTGCGACGGCGATCGCCGCATTGGCCGCGTAGGCCATCATCGTCGCGTAGGTCAGTGCGGAAAGCCCGGACCGGCCCGCACCATCGGCCGTGGTGGCCTGGTGGAACCGCCGCACGCCACCCCCGACCAGCTGCCTGCTCCGCCAGGCAGCCACCCTCGTGACGGTGATCTTGCGCGGGTACGGCGGGCCGCCCCGCCCAGGCGGGATCGGAACTGTCACCGAATTGTCCACTGGCGGCGGCCGCAGGCCGTTGGCGTCGCGGTCGCGCCAGGGATGGTGCGCTGACGGTGCCTCCTGCGGCCAGTTCTGCGCACCGTTCGAGGTGGCGCGGCTAGGGGGCGGCGGTACCCAGGGCGAGGACGGCGGTGGCGCGCCGGTCTGGGGTGGGCCGGCCCCGGCGCGGTGGTCGTCGGGCACCCAGCGCCGACGGCGGCCTGCCCGACGTCGGCCCCGGGAGCCGGGGTGCTCGGCACCGGAGGGGGATGCAGGCCGCTTCACGCGTTCTATCCTGCACCACGGGCGGCGTTTCGGCGCCGCACCCGGCAACCTAGTGCGGCCCTGCACGCTAGGGGGACTCGCAAGCTACTGGGGCGCGGGGACGAAGCGGACCCGGAACAGTGACGGCCAGTTCTTGCCGGTGATGAGGAACTCGTCGGTGCCCGGGATCGCGGCGATGCCGTTGAGCACGTCCGCGGCGGCCTTCTGCTGCGCGCTGAGCAGGCCCGCGGCGTTGACCACGCCGGTCACCGCGCCAGTGCCGGGGTCAATGCGCACGATGCGGTCGGTCTGGTAGACGTTGGCCCAGACGGCATCGCCGGCGCACTCCAGCTCGTTGAGCTTGGTCACCGGCTGGCCGTCGAGGCGGACCGCCACCTGGCCGGACGGGGCGAAGGTGACCGGGTCGCGGAAGGTGAGCCGGTCGCTGCCGTCGCTCATCACCAGCCGGTTCCCGTCGTGGCACAGGCCCCAGCCCTCGCCCTGGTAGGTCACCTGGCGGCGCTGCGCCAGCGTCGCCGGATCGCGCTCGAAGGCCACCCCGTCTTTCCAGGTCAGCTGCCACAATCGAGCGCTGGTGACGGTGATTCCCTCGCCGAACAGCGGGGCGGGCAGCGCCGCTTCCTGCGGGGTGGCGGTGCCGGCCAGCGCCGTGGACCGGATCCGGGACTGCCCGGCCAGCCCGCTGCCCTCGTAGAGCACCCCGTCATGAATCTCCAGACCCTGGGTGTACATCGTCGTGTCGTGCGGGAGGGTGGCCAGAACCTGCACGCTCAGCTGCGGCGCAGCCGTCGGCCGGGCAGTGGGAGATTGCCCCACCGACAATTGCCAGGTGCAGCCAGTCACCAGGACAGTGATCGCCAGGACGGCGGCCGCCAGCCGGATAGAGGAGAAAACGGGCATCACGGACACAGCGTCGCACAGCCTGCTGGGCGGGTCGTGGGGGGGAGAGCCAGTGCGGCACAATCAGGGAGTGATTCCCGAGACCACCACGCCGGGCCTGGACCTCGCCGGGGCCGTTGGGCCGGCCCGGCAGGCGGCGCAGGCCGACGCGGGCGACAGCCCGGTGGGTCGGCACGTGGGAACACAGACCGAGGACGGCGGCGCGGTCACTTATCTGTTCGAGGCTGACCTCCCCGGCTACCACGGCTGGCACTGGGCGGTCACCGTAGCATCGGCCGGCCCGGGAACCCCGGTGACGGTCAGCGAGGTGGTGCTGCTGCCCGGCCCGGACGCGCTGGTCGCGCCGGCCTGGGTGCCGTGGACCCAGCGGGTTCGGGCCGGTGACCTCGGGGTCGGGGACCTGCTGCCGACCGACCCGGATGACCCGCGGTTGGTGCCCGGCTATCTCAGCGACGATGACCCGCCAGTGGAGCAGCTCAGCCCGGAGCTCGGCCTGGGACGGCCCCGGGTGCTGGGCCGTGCGGCTCGCCTCGCGCTGCTGCAACGGTGGCGCGACAGTGACCGCGGCCCGGACTCCGAGATGGCCCGCAGCGCCCCCGACCGGTGCGTGACCTGCGGCTTCTATCTTCCGCTCGGCGGGGCGCTCGGCGCGGCCCTCGGCGTCTGCGGCAACGACCTGGCCCCGGCCGACGGGCAGGTGGTGCACGCCGAGTTCGGCTGCGGGGCGCATTCCGAGGTGCAGGTGGATACCAGCCCGAGCGTGCCGGTGGCCGAGCTGGTCTACGACGACGCCGAGCTGGAGATACTGACCTGAACGCCGATCCATTCGGCACCGCGGCGCTGCGGGACGGGGTCCTGGCAGCCTGGCGGGGATCCCCGACCCGGTTCCGGGAGGACGCGAACACCGAGTCCGACCTCGCTCTGCTCGGTTATGCCGACCGGCTGCTCGTCGAGCTGGCGCAGAACGCCGCCGACGCCGCGCAGCGTGCGGGTGTGCCGGGGCACCTGCGGGTCACCGTCGAGCAGGGTGAGCTGCGGGCCGCGAACACCGGGGCGCCGCTGGACTCCGCCGGGGTGGCCGCGCTGGCCGCGCTGCGCGCCTCGGCCAAGCGGGCGGGTGACAGCGTCGGCCGGTTCGGAGTGGGCTTCGCGGCGGTCCTCGGGGTCACCGACGAACCGCGGGTGATCTCACGCTCCGGCGGGGTGGCCTTCTCAGCGCAGCACACCGCCGCCGCGGTGGCCGGTGACCCGCAGCTGTGCGCTGAGCTGCGCCGCCGCGGTGGCCGGCCCCCAACGCTGCGGCTGGTGTGGCCCGCTACCGGCGACCCGCCACCGGGGTTCGACACCGAGGTCCGGTTGCCGCTGCGCGCCGGGACCGACCCGGACGCGCTGCTTGCGGCGTTCGGGGACGAGGCCGGTGACCTGCTGCTGGCGTTGCCGTGGCTGCACCGCATCGACATCGGTGATCGGGTCCTGCGCCGCGAGGGCGAGGACCCGGTGCTGGTCCACGACGGTGCCGGGCTGCGCCGCTGGCGGGTGGTGCGCCGGGCTGGGCTGCTGCCAGCGGCCGCGCTGGCCGGGCTCGGCGCCGAGGCGCGGCCGCAGTGGAACCTGTGCTGGGCGCTGCCGGTCGACCCCGGCGGTGTCCCGTTACCGCTGTCCGGCGAGGTGCTGCACGCGCCCACCCCCACCGCGGAGCTGCTCACCCTGCCCGCCCGGCTGATCGCCACGGTGCCCGTCGACTCGTCGCGGCGCCACGTCCATCCCGGGCCGGCCGCCGACCTGGTGCTGCACACCGCCGCGCAGGCATACCCGGAGCTGGCCGCCGCGCTGGCACCGGATCAGCGCACCGCGCTGGTGCCCGCACCCGGATTCCCGGCCGGGGAGATCGACGCCGCGCTGCGCGACGCGGTCCGTGAGGCGCTACGCCACACCAGGTGGCTACCCGACGCGTCCGGTGGGCAGGCCGTTCCCGCTGACGCCCTGGTGCTGGACGTGCCGTTGCCGGCGCTGGCTGAGCTGCTCGCCGACGTCACACCCAACCTGCTCGACGCCGAGCTGGCCGCACCCCGGCACGCCGCCGCACTCGCCGCGCTCGGGGTGACCCGGTTGCGCCCGGCGGCCATCGCCGAGCTGCTGGCCGGGCTGGACCGGCCACCGTCGTGGTGGCGCAGCTGTTATGCCGCTCTGTCTCCCCTGCTCGACGCCGACCCGGCGGCCCGCGAGGAGCTCGGCGCGCTGCCGGTCCCGCTGGCCGACGGGCGCACCGTCACCGGCCCGCGCGGGGTGCTGCTGGGCAACGTGGCCGGCGCGGTGACGGCGCAGCTGCGGCTGGTGCATCCCGACGCCGTGCACCCGCTGCTGGAGCGGCTCGGAGCCCGTCCGGTAGGCCCCGCGGAACTGCTGGACGTGCTGCGCCCCGCGATCGAGCGCAGCGTCGAGGACGCCGAGGACGGTGTCGACGTCACCGGACTCGCCCGGGCAGTGCTGTCACTGGCCAGCCGGTTCGCCGAGCCGACCGGTGCCCGATCCTGGCTGGGTGCATTGGCGTTGCCCGACGGCACCGGGCAGCCCCGGCGCGCCGACGAGCTGGTGCTGCCCGGTGGGGCACTGTGGGAGCTGATCGCCCCGGACGCGCCGCTGGGCGTGCTGGACGCCGCCGTTGCTGCCGGGCACCCGGCCGCGGCGCTGCGTGCGGTCGGGGTGCTGGACTCGTTCGCGGTGCTCGAGGATCCCCACCCGCAGCGCCCGGACCATGAGCTGGACGGCGAGGAGCAGTGGTGGCGCGAGGCCGGTGGTGACCCGCCCACGCCGCTGCTCGCCGTCCGGGACCTGGACCTGGTCGACGACGGGTGCTGGCCGGCCGCTCTGCGCCGGATCGCCGCCGATCCCGCCGGGCTGGCCGCGCTGCGCCAGCCCGGCGGTTACACCGGCTGGTGGCTGGCCCGGCACGCCCGGCTCGGTGGTCATCCGCCGCCGCACTGGCGGCTTGCCGGGACGGCCGCGCTGGAGGGCCTCTACGATGTGGTGCCGCATGATGTGGTGTCTGATGTGGTGTCTGATGTGGTGTCTGATGTGGTGTCGCTGTGCGACACCGACTCGGCGCTGCTCGCCGCCGCCGGGGTGCGCACCGGGCTGGGCATCACCGGTCCCGCCGACGCCGCCGACCTGCTGGCCCGGCTGGCCGACCCGGCCCGCACGGTCACCCCCGCTGTGGTGCACGCCGCACACGCCGCGCTGGCCGGCGCCGATCTCGACCCGGCTGAGCTGGAGCCCCCGCTCCGGGTGCGGGTGGTGACCGGCGACGTGGTCGACGCCGACGTGGCGATGGTGCTCGACGCGCCGTGGCTGGCCGCGGTGCTGCCGGCGGCGCAGCTGGTGTCCGGTGGCGACCCGGACACCCTGGCCGACCTGCTGGACCTGCCGCTGGCGTCGGAGCGGGTGACGCCTGAGCTGCTCGACGCCGGTGCCGGGGCAGCGGTGCGGTGGGCGGAGCTGGTGGAGGTGGTGGCGGTGTGCGCCGCCGCCGGTCTCGCCGTCCCGGAGGGGACGTTGCGGCTGCACGAGCAGCTGCGGGTGCGGCACGGCGGGGCCGAGCGTGCGGTGCCGTTCTGGGTCACCCCGGACGGGACGGTGCACGCCACCGACCCGGTCCGCGCCGCCCTGCTGCACCATGTTGTGGACGGCTCCGAACCCACCTAAAACCTGGGAACTCGATGGTCACGGCGTAGGCGTCGACGGCTGGCCGGCTGAACATCAGCCACGGGTGGGTGCCGCCGTGGCGGTCGCCGGCGAGGTCGACGTGCCGCCAGGCTTGGCCAGCGCGGCCGGCTTTGGCGTGGGTCAACGCCAGGCCAAGCTGAAGTTGGCCCCACCGGGCCAACTGCTCGCCGCCGGAGTCGGGGTTAAGCAGGTCGGCCGCTGCGGCGAGGACGGGCCGCTGGTGGGACACCGAGTCAGCGGTGATTGGGTCGATGTCCTTCACCTTGCGGGATTCAGCCGGGATTGCCTGGCGGTGCGTCAGCGGACATCGTCGCTGATCCTGCCCGGAGGTGGACTGGTGGAACGGGCCCGCGACCAGCTAATTCCGGCCACCCCGGACTGGCACGAGGTTATGGCGCTGACGGCGGGCAGGTGTAAGGATGCGGTCCTGACGACGAGGTGGCAGGAGGCTGATCGATGCGACGCACGGTCGTTCGACATCGTGGCTATCGTGTCCCACGTTCCACTCACACTGTCCTCGCTTTGATCATCGGGGCGGCCGTGGTCACCGCCTGCTCCGCCGGCCCGGTGCAGGCCAGCGCCGATCAGGTGGCACAGCAGCCATCCACGGTCGAGGCGTCGGCCGACGGCTGTCCGGCGATCACACCGGAGGAACCGGACGCAACGATGACCGTCCACGTGGACTACGTCGACTTCGTGGTGTTCGGCCGCACGACGTACCTCGCAGGACTCCAGCCGGTGCCGCCGGTCACAGAGACCGAGCTCGACGAGATCGTCATGACCTCGCGATGCTCGTACCGGGAACTCAATGATCGAACCCGGCGCGGAACACCGAAGCCGGGCGACGGGGACACCGCGTTCCTGCCACCTGGCATACCTGTGTACTCCATCCGTGGTTGGTCGCCCTCCTGTCGGCTCGCAGCCGCGCACAACGGTGAGCTGCACGTCTACCTCGCCCAGCAAGACGGCGGGACCCACGCCCGACCAACTGCGTGCGCTGTGGGTTGAGCGGCGGGCTGCGGCCGGAGATCCCGTGGTTGTTTGGACTTACCCGGTCGGCTAAATGGCGTATTAGCAATACACTCAAACGGTAGTCGTCTCGCCGTCGTGCGAGTCCCCGGCCAGCTGATTCCGGGTATCCGGCCGCCAATTCCTAGGGGTACCGAGAGTGAAACATGCCAAGCTGTATCATTTACCGGTGCCACCGAAGGGAGCCACGGTGCTACAGGCCGTTCGTCTGGTGCCAGGTAGCGAGGTCATGACCGGCCAGAACCCTGTCTCGGCCAGCCACGTTGATGGCCGAGACGCTCACGCGTCATCCGCGCTGCAGGAACGTCGAAACTCTGGGGATTGCGTGATCAGCAGGCATGCTGTTGTGGTTGGCCCGCCAGGGTTACGGCTTGTTCCCGTTTCCGCTCAGCCCGTTCCCGTGGCGGGAACCGGCCCGTGGGCACCGCCTGAGGTCGGCGTGGAACGCCCGTGCGGAGGTGTAGGCGGCGAGGTATCCGTCCCGGCAGTCCCTGAGCAAGCTGGTGGCGGCTGGCGGTGGTTGCGCCGGGGTGGCGTAGGCGTCCGCGTGACGCAGCCGGGCGCGGTCGTAGTGGTGCGCAGGGACGCTGAGCAGATCGGTGAGCGTCAGCAGCGCACCGTTGATCTGGGTGAGAAGCCCACCGAGCGCGATCAGCTCCTCGCGACTCAGCACCGCCTTCGGCAGCGCCCGGTTGATCTGGTGGAAGGTCTCGATGACCCGGTCGAGCTGGTCGACTGGATCGCTGCTGGTAACCGGCAACGACATCGATACGGCGGTGCGCCGCCGGTGGCTGGATATCCCGGCGGTCATGGCGTGCACAGCCGCGAACATGGCTGCTGCAGAGGTACCCAAACCTCCACGAGTAGCGCGGTCAACATCGGGTGCATTAGTTGCACATCTCCTCCGACCCGGACCGCCTCCACCCTTCGACCCCAGATCTGTTGGCCCTCCCAGTCGCACCTTGCGACTGATCTCCGGGCCTCAACTGCGGACGCTGTCACCATACCGCGGTGTACGAACGGGGCAAAATAGGACAACGCTCCGAACGGCCGATGGCACGGTCAGTAGTCATCCGGGCCGCCGGGTTGCCTGACCGTGATGGGCCCGGCAAGGGCGGCGGCCCGCGCAACCCATGCGGCCGGGGCGGTCAGAGCAAGCCCTGCTGCGCGCCCCGGGTCCCGCGCCGGGCCGCACTGTGCTGCGCGTGAATCATCACGAAGCCCAAGAGGCCAAGCAGGCCCCCGGCCAGGCAGGCCCCGATCCATACCGGTGGCCCACCAGCGGCCAGCAGCACGGCCGCCGCGGCGAACCACGCGACGGTGCCGACGCCGACCACCGGCCGCGGATCGGCGAGGCGGGGGGGCAGCGCAGCGGCAGCAGGCGGCACACCTGCACGCTAGCGCCCCGTGAGTGGCGTTCAGTGCTATAGCACTGAAC
>JBOHFT010000151.1:0-11353 GCA_050699815.1 Pseudonocardiaceae bacterium
CGTCTGAACGGCGGGGAATGTCGGTGGCGTCGAGTTCACGGCTCGGGCCGGGGGTACCGGTGGGGAACGCGATGTCGAGGAGGATTCGGTGCGTGACGAGGAATTCATCACGGAGGTGCAAACCAGGGCTGGGCTGGCCGTTCGGGCCGACGCCGAGCGGGCTACCGCCGCGACGCTAGCGATCCTGGGCGAGCAGCTGCCGGACAGTGTGGCCGGCCCGGCTGCGGCTGCTCTGCCGGAGCGGCTTGGTGCGCGGCTATGGGGTCAGCGAGAGCGATCGCACGCAACGGCAGCGCGGGCAGGTCGGCTGAGCAAAGGGGTAGCGCACGGCGAGGGCAGCTGGCCCGGTGACAACACCAGCTCCGACGTCGATATCGACGGTGGACAGGCCCCGGCGGCAGGCTGATCGCCCAGCGATGGCATGCACTGGGTGCGCACGCGCCGCCAGCACCATCACCGAAGCCATTGCCGTGTCCACCCCCCTGGCCCCATCTCCGCCAAACAGACCCGGATCTCGCCCCCGCTTGTGGATGCGAGCGCAGCTGTGGACAACGCTCCCCAAGCGCCGTGAACTCGACGAGGCCGACATAGCAACCCCGCTCAGACGTCGGCGGTGTCGAGTTCACGGCGCCGACCCTGCCGCGGCGGCGCTGGCTGCGCTGAATGAGCGTTTGGTGACGGTCAGCGTGGGGTATCTGGCGTTCATTGGTGTTGCTGGTGTCTGGGCGGCGCCCCCCACTCGAGCGAAGGGAACACTGCTGATGAGTATGCAAGACAAGATCAAGAATAAGGCTGAGGTGCTGAAGGGCAAGGTCAAGGAGACGGTAGGCAAGGCCACCGGCAACGACCAGTGGGTGGTCGAGGGCAAGCTCGACCAGGGCAAGGGCAATCTCAAGCAGGCTGGTGAGAAAATCAAGGACGCTAGGAAGGGCGTTTTCGGGGAGTAGCCTCCCGGCGCTGTACTGGTGACAACGGCGGCCCCGCCTTGCCGCGCCGAGGCGGGGCCGCCGCCGTCGTGCTGTTCCCGAACTCGTGACCACCACCCCAGGCCATCGTTGCGCGGCACGGCTCTCGATGATCTCGACAGCTCACAAGGTAGAATTTAAGTGAACGAAAAGATAACTGGATGTCCCTTGTCTGACCTCAACGGCGCCCTGGCGGACTGATTCCGCTTAACCCGGTCGATGAGCCACATCCGGTCACTATCTGACGCAAATCTCTCACTTTCCGTGGTTTCTGTCGCGCGATCGAGAAGAATAATCCATCCTTCTGAGTGTTGACATAACATATTAGTCACAAGATGTAGCTATCCTCTGTGGGGTTTCCCGCAATCTTTCCGTCGTCTGCTGAACCCGCATCGTTCACCTTCGGGGGGCAGCGTCGCCCCCGTCGTTAAGTCCCTGTTGCGGGAGGCGTTCATGGCGGTCGCTCGGTTCCAGGTGGTGCGGGCGGCGCGGTATGTGCACGTGCCTGCACTACGCGAGCCGGGTCCGGACGCCGGTGTCATCGAGCCCCGGGCAACCGGATTCGCCTGGCGGTTCATGTCTGCCAACAACCGGAGCCTCGCGAGGTCGGCGGAGACCTGTTCGGACGTGGAGTCCTGCCTGGCAGCGATCCGCGTCCTGCAGGAGGGCCTGCCGAACGCTGTGGGGGAGACGTCCCGCAACGGCAACGGGCAATGGGTGTGGCGGGTCCGCGTGGCCGACGAGGTCGTTGCGACCGCCACTCGCACCTACCAGCGCCACGTCCGCGCCCGGCTGATGTGTGACTCGTTTTTGGAGCTGGTCGCTGAGACGGCGAGCTCGGTCCCCGTGCAGGTGATCTACCGATGACCTCCATCGCGACCGCGCCGACCTCCGGTCTGTCGGCGCGGAAGGTGAAGCCCGCCTTCAGTGGTGCGGACCGGGTCTTCGGGTTCCCGCTGCGCAGCGGTGGCCTGCTGATCCTGCTGATCATGACCACGATCGGGTCGCAGTTCGCCTTCGCGCCGGCGGCGTCCGCACAGGGTTATGTCCCGATCAGTGGCGCGGGCTCGACGTGGAGCGCCAACGCCATCGACCAGTGGCGGCGCAACATCGACAACCAGCTCGGTCTAAAGGTCAGCTTCGCGGCGACCGGCTCGTCGGATGGCCGCAATCAGTTCAAGAACGGCACCGTCGACTTCGCCGTCTCGGAGCTCGAGTACGGCCTGAACGACGGCGGGGTTATCGATCAGCCGCCGCAACGGGCGTTCGGGTACCTGCCGATCGTCGCCGACGGCACTGCGTTCATGTACAACCTCAAGATCGGCAACAAGCGGGTGACGGACCTGCGGCTGTCCGGCGAGGTCCTCGCGAAGATCTTCACGCAGCAGATCACCAACTGGGCCGACCCGGCGATCAAGGCGGACAACCCCGGGCTGACCCTGCCGGAACGCCCGATCGTTCCGGTGGTCCGGTCCGACGGGGCGGGCACCACCGCCCAGTTCACCAGGTGGCTGGCCGCCCGGCACGCCGGCATCTGGGACGCCTACTGCGATAAGGCCGGCAAGAGGTTGAAGCCCTGCGGGTTCACGTCCTTCTACCCGATCACGGGCGGTATTGAGGCCAAGTCGGGGTCGCAGGGGGTGGCCGGGTTCGTGGCGCAGAACTCCAGCGAGGGCTCGATCACCTACGTCGAGTACTCCTACGCCAGAAACGCGAAGTTCCCGGTAGCCAAGGTGCTCAACGAGGCCGGCTACTACGTCGAGCCCACGGCGGCCAGCGTCTCCGTCGCCCTGCTCAATGCTGCGATCCGGCCGGACCTCACCGCGGACCTGAGCGGCGTCTACACCGATGGGGACAAGCGGGCCTACCCGCTGTCCAGCTACAGCTACATGATCATCCCCAAGGACACCACCCAGAACTTCAGCAACGAGAAGGGCCGCTCGCTCTCCGAGTTCGCCTACTACTTCTTATGCGAGGGGCAGCAGCAGGCCGACGCGCTGGGCTATGCGCCGCTGCCGATCAACCTCGTGCAGGCCGGCCTCGACCAGGTGGCCCAGATCCCTGGCTCGACCCAGAAGCTCAACCGCGACGACCTGCAGCAGTGCAACAACCCGACGTTCTCCCCCGACGGCACGAACCTGCTGGCCAGGGATGCGCCGCAGCCCCCCGAGTGTGACCGCAAGGGCCCCGCCCAGTGCACCGGCGGCGCCGAGACGCCGACGCCCGGCGGTCCGCCGCTGTTCCCCGGCGGTCCTCCGGCGTCGCCCCCCGGCGGTCCGCCGCTGCCGCCCCCCAGCGGTCCGCCGCCGCCGACCCCAGGCGGTCCGCCGCCGCCCCGCGGTCCCCCGGCGTCGCCTCCCGGTGGCACGTCCTGCCTGGCGGCGATCCACCTGCTGGGAGAGGGCCTGCCGCGCGCCGTGGGAGTGGCATCACTGCGCGGCAACGGGCAGTGGGTGTGGCAGGTCCGCTGGGTCGACGAGATCATCGCGACCGCGATTCGCACCTACCAGCGTCACCTCCGCGACCGGCTCAGGTGTGACTCGCTCGTCGGGCGGGTGATCGGCCGATGACCACCATCGTGACCACACCGACCTCCGGTCCGGAGATCCCACCAGAATCGGCGCGGAAGGTGAACTCCGCCTCCGACGGTGCGGACCGGGTCTTCCGGCTCTCGCTGCAGGGGGCCGGTCTGGCGGTGCTCGCCATCATGAGCGGGATCGGGCTGTTCCTGTTCTACCAAGGCTGGACTGCGCTGTCCCAGGCCGGCCTGAGCTTCTTCACCACCCAGGCGTGGGAGCCGGACTCGAACAACTTCGGGATCGCGACCGCGCTCACCGGCACGCTGCTCATCGCCGGAGTGGCCCTCATCCTCGCCGTGCCGCTGGCCACCGGGGTGGCGCTCTACATCTCCGAGTACGCGCCACCGCGGCTGCGCCGGGCGGGCATCAACCTGGTCGACTTCATGGCTGCGGTGCCCAGCGTCGTCTACGGGCTGTGGGGCTCCATCCTGCTCCAGGAGCAAATCATTCCGGTGGCCAGGTTCCTCTCATCGACCTTCGGCTGGATCCCGTTCTTGCGCATCCACGACGCGGACCCCAATGACCCGCTCGCGGACCTGACTGTCTACAAGTCCTCCACGTTCCTCGCGGGGATCGTGGTGTCGCTGATGATCATGCCGTTCATCTGCTCGGTGATGCGGGAATCTTTCTCGCAGGCTCCGGTCGGGGAACGGGAGGGTGCCTACGCGCTGGGTGCCACCAGATGGGGGATGATCCGCAGCGTCGTGCTGCCGTTCGGCCGGGGCGGGATGATCGGCGGCACGATGCTCGGGCTGGGCCGGGCGATGGGCGAGACGATCGCCGTGCTCATGATCATAACTCAGGTCTTCCAGATCCAGCCGGAGATCCTGCGCAGCGGCGCGAGCTCGATCGCGGCGCTGATCGCGAATCGGTTCGGAGCGGCCAGCCCGTTCGAGATCTCGGCCCTGCTCGCTGCCGGGCTCGCGCTGTTCCTGCTCACCCTGGTGATCAACTTCGCGGCGGCGGCGGTCATCGCGCGCACTCGCTCCGGCCAGGAGAGCGGCTGAGATGACGACATTGCTGAAGCCGGCCCCCGGCCCCGGCAGGCCCGCGGACAACGCGCAGACCGCGCAGGCGCCGGAGGTTCGCCGTTCGACCGCGGCTCGGGGACGCGCCGACTACATCGTCATGGCAGGCGCCGCGGCGGCCGCGCTGTGCCTGACGGCCCTGCTCGTGACCCGGATCATCCCGGGCGTCAACGCGATCGGCTTCGTGGTGCTCGGCTACGTGCTGTTCGTGCTGCTCTACGCCGTGCTGGTGTCGCTGAGCGACAACGCGCTGTTCGTGCGGGACCGGGTCGCCTCGGTGGTCGTGCATGGTCTGGCCGCGCTGGCCGTGCTGGCGCTGCTGTACGTGGTCGTTTACACGTTCTTCCGTGGCTGGACGGCGCTGGTCCACTCCAACTTCTACTACCAGGACATGAGCGCCGCGGGCCCGCTGGAGCCGCTCACCGTCGGCGGCATCCTGCATGCCGTGGTCGGTACGCTCATCGAGATCACGATCGCGCTGCTGATCGTGGTGCCGCTGGGGCTGGGCTGCGCGGTGTACCTCAACGAGGCCAGGGGAGCGCTGCCCCGGTTCGTGCGCACCGTGGTCGAGGCGATGACCGCGCTGCCGTCCATCGTGGCGGGGCTGTCCGTCTTCGCGGCGGTGATCCTCGCCCTCGGGGTGCCGAAGTCCGGATTCGCTGCCGGTTTGGCGATCAGCGTGATGGGCCTGCCGATCATCATCCGGGCCGCCGACGTGGTCCTCCGGCTAGTGCCCGGATCGCTGCGGGAGGCGTCGCTGGCGATGGGCGCCCCGCAGTGGCGGACGGTCTGGCACGTCGTGCTGCCCACTGCCCGGTCCGGCCTGACCACCGCAGTGCTGCTGGGCACGGCGCGGATGATCGGCGAGACCTCACCGGTGCTGATCACCGCCGGGTTCGGCTCAACGCTCAACCTCAACCCGACCGAGGGGCCGATGGTCTCGCAGCCGCTGGCCGCCTTCGAATTCTCCCGGTCGTCGGAGCTCACGATGATCGCCCGCGGGTTCGGCGTCGGGGCCACCCTGATGGCGCTGGTGCTGGTGCTGTTCGCGCTGACCAGGGTCCTCGGCGGGCGCCCGGCCGGCGAATTGTCGGCTCGGCAGCAGCACCAGCGGGCCCAGGAGTCGCAGCGTGACGCTGCCCGGTTCTCCGCTCGGGGCCACCGAAACCAACAGTTGGGGAGTAGTCATGCTGTGTAACACCCGCCCTGGGACGCTGGGGCGCCTGGCGCGCGTCGCGGCGTGGCTGACCGCGGTCGCCGTGCTGGCCGGGACGCAGTTCGTCTTCGCGCCGTCGGCGTCCGCCCAGGGTTATGTCCCGATCAGTGGCGCGGGCTCGACGTGGAGCTCCAACGCGCTCGACCAGTGGCGGCGCAACGTCGACCAAAACAACGGCATAAAGGTCAACTTCGCGGCGAACGGTTCCTCTGACGGCCGCAACCAGTTCAAGAACGGCACCGTCGACTTCGCCGTCTCGGAGATCGAGTACGGCCTGTCCGACGGCGGGGTCGTCGACTTTCCACCGGCCAACCGGACGTTCGGGTACATGCCGATCGTCGCCGGTGGCACCGCGTTCATGTACAACCTCAAGATCGGCAACACGCGGGTGACAGACCTGCGGCTGTCTGGCGAGGTCCTCGCGAAGATCTTCACCCAGCAGATCACCAACTGGTCCGACCCGGCGATCAAGGCGGACAACCCCGGGCTCACCCTGCCTGCCCGCAAGATCGTTCCCGTGGTCCGCTCCGACGGGTCGGGCACCACCGCCCAGTTCACCAGGTGGCTGGCCGCCCGGCACGCCGGCATCTGGGACGCCTACTGCGATAAGGCCGGCAAGAGGTTGAAGCCCTGCGGGTTCACGTCCTTCTACCCGATCACGGGCGGTATTGAGGCCAAGTCGGGGTCGCAGGGGGTGGCCGGGTTCGTGGCGCAGAACTCCAGCGAGGGCTCGATCACCTACGTCGAGTACTCCTACGCCAGAAACGCGAAGTTCCCGGTAGCCAAGGTGCTCAACGAGGCCGGCTACTACGTCGGGCCCACGGCGGGCAACGTCGCCGTCGCCCTGCTCCAGGCTGTGATCCGGCCGGACCTCACCTCGGACCTGGGCGGCGTCTACACCGATGGGGACAAGCGGACCTATCCGCTGTCCAGCTACAGCTACCTGATCCTGCCGAAGAACAACAACCAGAACTTCAGCGACAACAAGGGCCGCACGCTAGCCGAGTTCGCCGCCTACTTCCTGTGCGAGGGACAGCAGCAGGCCGAGGCGCTGGGCTATTCGCCGCTGCCGATCAACCTCGTGAAAGACGGCGTCGACCAGGTGTCCCAGATTCCCGGCGCCGATGGCGCGTCCGTCAGGCTCAACCGCGATGATCTGCGGCGGTGCAACAACCCGACGTTCTCCCCCGACGGCACGAACCTGCTGGCCAGGAATGCGCCGCAGCCCTCCGAGTGCGACCGCAGGGGCGGCCCCGCGCAGTGCAATACCGGACCCGGCGGTAACAATTCCGGCGGTAACAATTCCGGCAGCAACAATTCCGGCGGTAATAATTCCGGTAGCAACAATTCCGGTAGCAACAATACTGGCGGCAACAATACTGGCGGCAACAATACTGGCGGCAACAATACCGGCGGCAACAATACCGGTAACGCCACACTCGACCCGGAGACGGGCCTGCCGCCCGGCGCTACCGCGATCGACCCGGAGACCGGGCAGCTGGTGAGCGCCGGCAGCGCTCAGACGGCATCGTCAGGTGCCTCCGCCATACCCGTGTCGGTCGACCTGCCCGACGACGGCCAACGGAGGCTCCTGGCGGTCCTCGCCGTCATCCTGCTGGTTGCGCTCGTGCTCGGGCCGCCGCTGGTGTCGCGCAACCTGAGCCAGCGAGGTAAGTCGTGAAGAAGATCGTGCTTCGCCTCCTGCTCGCGGTGACGCTGCTACTGCCCGGGGCCGTGTTGGGCGCGCCTTCGGCCGCTGCCCAAGACGCCCCATCCGGGGACTCGTCGGTCACGATGTCCGGCAGAGACGAGTTCGCGAACCTCAAGGTCACGGTCAGCCAGACCAAGAGTCTGATCAACCAGTCGGTGAAGGTCTCCTGGACCGGCGGCGTGGCGACGCCGCTGACGGGGCCTCTCCAGAACTTTCTGCAGATCATGCAGTGTTGGGGTGATCCGGCCGGCCCCGATCGGACCCAGTGCCAGTTCGGAAGGTCCGGCCTGCAAATAGGCGGAGCCGCGGGGCGAACGATTCACGTCCCCAGTCCCCTCAACCCGAGCGGTCTCGTGGACCCGGTGGAGCCCTTTCAGCCGGTCGACCCCACAGGCATCCAGGGTTCATATGTGCCGTTCTGGCCGGTCGACGGCACGCCGCCCGCCGGCGCGACACTCGAAGCGAGCAACGAATTCTTCGACAACCAGAGCACCAACGAGGTAGCACTGGCCCGCACCCGCGGCGACGGGACCGGGGAGGTCGATTTCGAGATCCAGACGGTGCGAGAGGCCCCTGGTCTTGGGTGTGGTGCTTCGGTAGACGTGAACGGTACGCCCGCCGGACGGCCCTGCTGGTTGGTCATCGTGCCGCGCGGGTCCACCGAGGTCGACGACCTCCCGCCGCGGGCCTCTCCCGGCGGGTTGCAGAGCTCGCCGCTCAGCCAGACCAACTGGAACAAGAAGATCGCCGTCCGTCTGGAGTTCCTCCCGCAGGGCCGGGCGTGCCCGGTCGGCACACCGGAACGGCGGCTGACCGGGCACGAGCTGGTGGTCGACGCCGTGAGCCGGTGGCAGCCCGCGCTGTGCGCGAACGGCGGCACTCTCTACGGCTTCACCCAGCTCAGCGACGACCTCGTCCGCAGGCAGCTGCTCGAGGCCAGCGACCCCGGCCTGGTGCTGATGTCCAACCCGGTGCCGCCCGACCAGCAGCCGCCCGACCGTCCGCTGGTCTACGCGCCGGTGGCAGCCTCCGGTTTGGCGTTCGCGTTCAACATCGTGAGGGACCCGCCGAACTTGATCAACGACGATGACCCCAGACGGGAAGTTCGCGGTCAGCCGTTCACCGAGATGAAGCTCACACCCCGTCTGGTGGCCAAGCTGCTGACGCAGTCCTACCGGGGCGCCATCGCCTCGAAAGGCTTAGCGGTGCCCGCGGTACCGGGCGTACCTGCCCAGCCGCCGCGGTTGCAGTCGAACCCCTCTACCTTGATGAACGACCCCGATTTTCTCGACATCAACTCCGGGTACCGGAACCTCGTTTCGCCGAATGACTACGTCGATGCCCTCGTTCAGCTGGGCACATCGGACCTGACCGGCCTGCTGTGGGACTGGGTGCTGGCGGATAAGGACGCTCGCGAATTCGTCGACGGCGCCCAGGATCCGTGGGGCATGGTGGTCAACGAGGCCAACAAGGGTGTCCGGCTGCCGCTCTCCAGCTACCCGCGTAACGACCAGAGCTGTGTGGCGATTACTATCTCGAAACCCGGCACAGGCGAAATCATCAATGTGCCATTCTGCACCGGGGATGAGCGCCCGTTCTCCAACGATATGCACGAGTCAGGCCGGGCTGCGAGCCGCGGCGACACGCTGGCCCGCGATCGTGCTCCTAGCGTCCGCCAGGACGGCTCTGTCTCTTTCGGGAAGACCCCACGTAATCCGACCGTCCCGCAGGTGATAGCGGTGGTCGACGCCGCCACGGCCGACCGATACGGGCTGCCGACCGCGAAGCTGCGCAACGCCGCGGGCGAGTTCGTCGCGCCCGACGCGGCCGGGCTGCGGGCCGGTCTGGACGCCATGAAGCCGAGCGCGGTGCTGGGTGTGCTTCAGCCCGACCTGACCACCAAGAACGCCGCCGCTTACCCGCTGACCTCGCTGAGCAGCGCGGTCACCTCGCCGTCGGCGCTGACCGAGGTCGCGGGTCGGGAGTACGCGGCGTTCCTCCGCTACGCCGTGGGTGTCGGCCAGCAGCCGGGTCAGCTGTCCGGCCAGCTCCCGCTCGGCTACGTGCCGCTGCCTGAGCCGCTGCGCCAGCAGGCGCTGGCTGCCGCGACGATCATCGAAACCCAGGCCGGAAGGCCCACCGGCGGCGACCCGCCGCCAGGGGTCCCGGCCGCGGCGGGCCCGACGGGCAACGGCGCTGCCACATCAGGTGGGTCGGGCTTGGTCGGCGGGACGGGTTCTTCGTCGACCTCGGGAACGGGGCAAGCCGACGTGACAGCTCCGGGGTCGGCCCCGGCCGGTACTCCGGCGGGAGCCCCACGTGAGGCAACGCCGGCCGGGGCTGTTCGACGGACGCCGACGTTGCCGGCGCCGGCGGTGGGCGCTCTGCTGCTGGCGCTGTTGATCGGGGGTGGGCTGGCGGCTGCGCTGGCGCCGGTGGCGCGCCTGTTTGGTGCGTCGCGCACGGAGACGGGGGGAGGTGATGCGGCTGACCGGACCGTGGCCGGGAGGTATCCGTCCTGGCTGATGGCCCGGCTAAACCTGTTTGCAAGACGCCGGTAATGCCTGACCCGCATACCCACCGGCGTGTGCTCGGACACACGTCCACGCACTCCTGCGTTCAAAGGATACAACTGTGCGAAAGCGTAACTTTCTTGTTGCTGCGGGCACCTGCCTGGCAGCCCTGGCCCTAGCCGCCCCGATGGCGCTGGCCGACCCCACGCCGGCCGGCCAGACCCGCCTCCTTGCCGGGATGGGCTCGGACACCACTGAAGACGTGATGAACGTCCTGTCGGAGGTCCCTCCCAACGGCTCCGAAGTCATCGCGTCCTACAACGCGTCCGGGAGTCCGAACCCCGTCCGGACCAAGGCTCCCATCAACGGGGACTGCCTCCTCAACCGGGCGGTCGGCTCCACCAATGGTGTCCGGGCTCTGAGGGACGAGCGGGCTGCTGCGGCGGCGGCGAACCCGCAAAGGCGGCCCTGTCTGGACTTCGCCCGCTCGTCGGCCAACACCTCGCAGGCTGCGGAGTTCAATGGCACCGGCTTGACCTACATTCCGTTCGCCTCCGACCAGGTCAGCATCGTGACCCGCTTCGACGGCTTGCTTGCGCCGAACTTTACTCCCGCGCAGCTCTCGGCGATTTTCCGGTGCACGGCGGCGGGGACGATCGCCAACCCGCCGACGATCGTGCCGCTGCTCCCGCAGGCCGGGTCCGGCACGGTTAACTTCTTCCTCTCGTCTATCGGCATCACGGAAGCGCAAGTGGGTACCTGCGTGGGGCGCGCTGACCTGACCGTCAACCCCCCCACTCCGCTGCTGGAGAACAAAGGCAACCGGATGACCGACCCGCGCAACATCATGCCGCACTCGGCCGCGCAGTTCTTCGCGCAGTACTACGACGTGATCGCAGACGAAAAGGACCGCGCCGAGATCAAGCGGGTCAACAACATTGTCCCAACGAGCCCCACGTTCCCCTTCCAGCGTGAGGTCTTCAACGTCATCCCCACCAACGAAATCAACAATGCCCCGTACAGCACGACGTTCGTCGGAGGGGCCTCGGCTGTCTGCTCGAGCCCGGGCGAAGTCACGCGGTTGGGCTTCGGTCTCTTGCCGGCCGGGCGCTGCGGCGCCATCGACCCACTGCTCCAGACCCCAGGCGGCGCGGGAATCAACCTGCCGGGCCCGACCACCTGATCCCTCACTCAAGAAAGAGAAAGTGATAAAGCGTGCGTAAACACATTTCCCTTCGTCGACTTGTAGCGGGGGCTGTGGTCCTGGCCGTCTCCGGGGCTGGGATTCTGGTCAGTCAGACGGCGGCGACCGCCCAGCTGCCGCCGCCGTCTGGCACCTTC
>JBOHFT010000152.1:0-11289 GCA_050699815.1 Pseudonocardiaceae bacterium
GCTCACCGCGCGGGGTGAGCCGGGCCGCGCCGAAGACCTTGCTCGGCGGATCGCGCCCCGCGGTGCCGTGGTTGCGGTGACCGTCAAAGGTGACGAGATCACGGCGCGGGTGTCGGCGGATCCGGTGGCCGGGCTGCTGCCCGGGATCGAGATCGGGGCCGAGGCGGTGGCGTTGCTGGAACCGGGGAGCGCGTCATGACGGCATCGGCCGGAGACGACCGGGGGGTGGCCACCGTGTGGGCCGCGGGTGCTATCGCAGTGCTGATGAGCGTGGCGGTGTTCGGCTTGTACCTGGGCGAGGCGATGGTCGTCCGCCACCAGGCCGAGTCGGCAGCTGACCTGGCCGCGCTGGCGGGGGCTGCCACGGTGGTCACCGGCGAGGGCTACGCCTGCGCCCAGGCCCGCCGGGTGACCGACCGGATGCGGGTGCAGCTGGTGTCGTGCCGGACGCGTGGCTGGGACGTGCTGGTGGACGTGGCAGCCCGACCCAGCGGCTGGCTCGGCGGTCTCGGGGCCGCCACCGGCCGGGCCCGCGCTGGGCCATCCGCACCGTGAGACGATCCCTTATGACCGCGACGGCGTGGGCGAGTGCGCGAACGAAAAGAGCCCGCACTGCGCATATGCCAAGCTCGCAGCGAGGGCGGCGGGGATCGGATTCACCGAGCTGGGCAACGGGTTCGCCACCATCGGGGCCGCTACTGCTCGTAGGCCCAGGCGCGGCCGGTCTGGCGGTAGCGTTCGACGGGGATGGGGTCGACGCCGGGCCGCATCCGGGCGGTGTACAGCAGGCCGTCGAGATGGTCGATCTCGTGGTGGACCAGGCGGGCGAGGCCGCGTTCGTAGGTGGTGGTCACCGCTTGGCCGTCGAGCGCGGTGGTTGCGACGGTGATCCGCAGCGGCCTGGGGACCAGGCCGCGGACGTCGAAGAAGGACAGGCAGCCCTCGTACTGCTCGTCAGCGGCCTCGGAGCGGTCGGTGATGCGGGGGTTCAGCAGCACGATCGCGGGGGCGTCGGGGTCGGCGGGCCGCACCACGGCGGCGGCGCGGGCGATGCCGAGCTGGGGTGCCGCGATGCCCATGCCCTTGGCGAAGGGGTGGATTCGGCCGATGCGTTCCATCGCGGCGAACAGCGTCTCGACGACCTGTTCGGCGTCCGCGCGTTCGGCGGGCAGAGCGAAGGCGCGGGCGGCCTCGGTGAGGACGGGGGCGCCGTACTGGACGACGCCGAGATCGTGCATCTGCTCGCTGGGCGGCACCGGGATCACCTGAACTCCCCTGGGGTCGGGTCGGGCCCGGAACCGCTATTCCAGACGGTACCGGGCGTGCAGCGGCGGCGCGGGCGTGCTCCAGGAGAAGACGCGCTGCCGTCCTGGTCGCGTCGGATCGGGGCGGTGCGCAGCGGGGCCGCTTCGGCGGTCATGGACGTCTCGGTGCCCCACACCACGGGGTCGAGCTCGGCGGGGAAGGCGAGTTCGACTTCCAGGTGCTCGGTGGGCAGGCGGACGGCCCGCTGAAACCAGCGGCCCCACTTCTCGTCGCCCACCGTGTAGGCGTACTCGATCCACACCGACTCGCCCGGGTAGAGCGGGAAGCGCCCGTGCTCGTTGTCGAAGAGCAGCCACACCTCCTTGAACGCGTCGCGGTCGTGCTTGGCCTGCCAGCGCATCGCCTCTCCCCGGCAGGTCGCGGTCAGCGCGAGTTCGTCCCAGGTCAGCGGGTGTTCGCGGTAGTGCGCGTTGGAGCGTTCGGGTTCGCCGGGGTAGCGGTCGACGCTGATGCGGATCAGGTAGCGGGTGATCGGCTCGCTGCCAGTGTTCCGCAGCAGCCGGCGCATCGCCAGCCGGTACCGGGAGCCGTCGTAGTCCAGGCGGGCGGCGGCGGGCTCGACGACGATCGCCGAGCCCGCCGCGTACGGCTGCTCGGCCCGACGCGGCACCGGCGAGGCCGCGGTCGGAGCCGGGCGCGACTTGGCGGCCTCGTAGTCCAGCCAGCGCTTCCACAGGGCCTTGCCCGCGTTCAGGATCTCCTCGGCGCGGCGGGCGAAGTCCCCGGTCGGCTTGTGCCTGCCGGACTCCACATGGCTCACGTAGGACGGATCGAAGCCCATCCGGCGGGCCAGTTCACGCTTGGACAGGCCGCGCACCTCGCGCCAGTACGCGACTTCCGCCGCGAACGCCTCGACCCCAGCCCCGAGCGCCACCGCGCCGAACTCGCCGCCGTGGACGGCGTCACGGTCGCCTCCGACCGCGGCGACCGCGTGCGCTACCGCACCCTGCTGGCCGGCGCCCACTTCGGCATCGCCCCCTTCCGCTCCGGCTGCCCCTGGTCCATGGCGGTGGTTGACTGCCAGGCCATGGGCCTGCCCGTCATCGGCCCGCGCACCGGCTGGCTGGCCGAGCACCTCGATCCCGAACTGCTCTTCGACACCGACGACGAGGCCGTGCGCATCGCCGAGCGCCTCGCCACCGATCCCGAGTTCTACCTGGTGCACGCCAAGCGCGCGCACGCGGCCACCGCCGACCTCACCCCCGCCGCGGTCGCGGCCCGCTACCTGGAGGCGATCACATGATCGGGTTCGACGCGGTCCAGCTCTCCTACGACGAGCCGCTGGCCGACGGGGTGTCGATGCGGGTCTGGCGGGCCGTCAACCCGGTCAACGGCCTGGCCTACGGCTACGGCGGACTCAAACTCATCCGCACGAGCGCGCTGCGCGAGATGGGCCAGGCCGTCGACGTGCTGGCAGCCCTGCCCGGCCGCGTCGAGTTCAGCGGGCACACCGCCGGGACCACACTGTTCAACCAGACCCCCGTTCCACGCCTGGAAGGCGGTTTCCGCGAGTGCGCGATACACCCCGGGCTGGCTCCAGCAGCGGCGAAACCGTGCCGGGGGGACAACACCGTCCGGTAAGGTGGCCGCCTGTGACCGGGCGGATCCGGTCGGTGAGGGGAGCTTTCGCGTGGCACCGCCAGCCGCCCAGCCCGACAGCGGGAATCCCTCCGCCCCGGCAGACAGCTACGAGTCACCGGTAAACGTCTGCCAGCAGTGGGTGGACAACCTGCACCAGTCTGCGGATGCACTGGCCGAGATCGCCGCGTCGTTCACCGGGAGCACCCGGAGTGCGTGACCGCCTTGCCATGCTGACGCTGCTCACGCAGCGGTGAGAGGGGACAGCATTGGGAAACACGCCGACGGTGGGGTACTACCAGTTCGACGGGTGGGATCTGGCTACCAAGTACGGCTGGATGCACAGCGGACCCGGGGTGCAGGCGGCGACCCTGATACAGGACGTGGTGGGCCGGATGGCCGAGCGGATGATCACTTCGGGTGAGCTGGTGGGCCACCTGCTGGGCGGGGCGCAATGGGCCGGTGCGGCGGCCAGCGCGGCCGGGCAGGCGATGCAGCGCGGCGCCGGCCAGATCAACCAGGCCGCCGCTGAGGCGGCCACCGCGCAGCGGTGCGTCACCGAGCTGGGTGAGTCCTTTCAGAGCGCACTGCACCGGGTGCCCTCGCCCAACGAGATCCCGGCCGGTCTCGGTGACAGGTTCCGGTACGGCGCGGCGGAGGGGTTCACCGCGCTGTCCCCGTTCGTCGTGCAGTCACCGCTGCACGACGCGATGGAGCAGCACCGCGAGCTGGACCAGCAGGCCACCCTGGCCCTCACCAACCACATGATCACCAGCCGGGACCACGTGGAGGCGCTACCCGCCATCGCGCCACCAGCGCCGATGGTGCTGGCCGGGCACATCGGTGGAGCGCCCGGGGGCGGCGTGGGGCAACCGGCGGGGGTGGTGCCGACTGCGGCCGGGTTCGGCGGCGCCCCGGCTGCGACCCCCCCGGCTGCGACCACAGCGGGCACCGAAACCGGAACCGGTCCAGGTAGCGCACCCTTCGTTCCCAGCTCCGGCACCGGGGGCAGCCGGGCTGGCGCGGGCTCGTTCCTGCAGCCACTGGTGCGCGGTGCCGATGACACCGGGCACGAGGACCGATACGCCCAGCAAGCCGACCATATCGTCGGGGAGCTGCCGCTGGTGGCCCCCGCGGTGATCGGCGAGACCCCCGAGGAACAACGCCGCCGCCTGGGCCGGGTCTGGGGCGGGCAGTGAGCGTCGAGCTTTCCGCGACCGAGATCGAGGTCTGCTGGAAACAACTGCAGCTGAATGAACTGCCCGTGGTGATCGACGTTCCCACGCTCGGGCGTACCGATACCGAGCGGCGCCAGCTCGTCGCGCGCACCCTTGACGGGTTGCGCGAGCGCGGCCTGTTCAGTGACCGCGGCGTCGACCCCCACCTCACTGATCTCCTGGTCACGCTGGCCCAGCACCACTGGGCGGTCGAGGCCTGGCTGCTGCTGGACCGCCCGGTACGCGCACTGGCAGCCTGCCGCGGCGGGGTCGGCGCCCTGGCCATCCTGGACGGCGATCGGGTGTGGCTGACACCGTGCTCACCGCATTATCTGTTCGACGAGCTGGTCCGGCTTGCCGGGCTGACCGCCGGTCTGGGCCGCTCGGTCACCGTCCGGGCAGAGAACCTGGACGCCGCGACCCTGGTGGCGGGCCAGGACATGCATCGGCTGGCCGAGGAGCTCACCCACCGCGGTGAGCGCTACGACGACGCCCAGGCGCTGGCCCGGATGTGCGCGCGGCACGGTCAGCTCGGCCAGTTCGGTGCCCTGGCCCGCGACCACCTCGGCCGGCAGCATCCGGGCCGTCGGGTCATCGGGCTGCACGCCACCCCCGATGGCTGGTACAGCCAACTTCGCCGAACCGGCTACGGCGGGACCTTCGTCACCGTGACGCCAGCCAGCCCGGATGTGGTCACTACCCAACTGCGGGAGCTCGTCACAGAAACCCGCCAGCTCGCCAGCTGACACCAGCATTCGGCTAGCGTTGCCGGTGATGCTGATCAACCTGTACTCCGACACCCAGACCCGGCCGGTCGCGGCGATGCGCGCGGCGATGGCGGCCGCCGAGGTGGGCGACGAGCAGCGCGGCGAGGACCCCACCGTCAACGCCCTGTGCGGGCGGGTCGCGGAGCTGCTCGGCAAGCCCGCCGCGGTGTTCCTGCCCTCGGGCACGATGTGCAACGCGATCGGTTTCCGGCTGCATGTCCGGCCCGGCGGCGACGCGGTGCACCTGCACCCGACGTCGCATCCGGTCGTCGCCGAGGGGGGTGGCCCATCGGCGCTGTCCGGGGCGGTGCTCGCCCCGGTCTCCGGCGAGGCCGGCATGTTCACCGCCGAGGCGCTGGAGGCGGCGCTGTTCCCAGCCGGGAACCGCTATCAGCCGCGCTCCCGGCTGGTGTCGGTGGAGCAGACCACCAACCTGGCCGGCGGCCGGGTGTGGCCGCTTCAGCAGGTGTGTGCGGTGCTGGAGGTCGCCGGGCGGCACCGGCTGCGCGCTCACCTGGACGGGGCGCGGCTGTTCAACGCCGTGGTCGCCTCCGGGGTGCCGGCCGCGGAGTGGGCGCGCGGGTTTGACACCGCGTGGATCGACTTCACCAAGGGCCTGGGTGCGCCGGTGGGAGCCGTGCTGGCCGGCCCGGCCGGGCTGATCGAGGAGGCCTGGCGCTACAAGCAGATGACGGGCGGTGCGCTGCGCCAGGCCGGCATCGTCGCGGCCGGCTGCCTGTGGGCGCTGGATCATCACGTGGACCGGCTCGCCGACGACCACACCAACGCCCGGATCCTCGCCGAGGAACTCGCCGGGCTGCCCGGCATCACGCTGGACCCGGACACCGTCGAGACCAACATCGTGGTGTTCCGGTTAACCGGCGCGCCCCGGTTCTGCGCCCGGCTGGAAGCCGAGCACGGGGTGCGGATGGGCGCGCTGGGCGCTGATCTGGTCCGCGCCGTGACCCACCACGACGTGGACACCGCCGGCGTGCACCGCGCGGTGGATGCGGTCGCGGCGGTGCTCAGCGCTGAGCTAGAATAGATCCCCCTCCGCCGTCCCCAGCATCTGCTCGCGCACCAGCGGAATCGGCGGCCCGCCGTAGGAAAGGAAGCGGTCGTGGAACGTGCGCCAGGCGGCCCGTCCGCCGTGGTTCGCGGCCCAGTCCGCGCGCAGCTTGCGGATCATCAGCTTACCCATCGTGTAATTGAGGTAGGCCGGGTCGTAAGTGCCGCGCGCCGCCTGCTGGCGCGCGTTGCCGGGATCCTGATAAGCCTGTTCGCGGAACATCGTCTCACAGCTCGCCATGCTCATGCCCTGCGTGTGCATGCCAATCGCACACAGGAAGCGCACGTTACGCAGCAGCGCCGCGCTGAGCTGGCCGATGTGCACCTCCGGTGCACCGTTACCGAGACCCGCTTCCCACATCATTTCCTCGGTGTAATGTGCCCAGCCTTCCGCGTAGGAGTAGCCGACGAACAGCCGCCCGAACTCGAACGGTGAGCGGTTCGAGTGCAGGAACTGCAGGAAATGCCCCGGCCAGACTTCGTGCGCTGAGGTGAACAGCAGCATCGACGTGCCCGGCACGTAGGCGTCCTGGTCGGCCTGGGACCATGATGGATCAGGCGGCGCGATGTAGTAGACCGAGGGCATGCCCTTGTCGTACGGGCCGGGGATGTCGATGTAGGCGGAGTTCGAGCGCCGGTAGGGCGGCGCGGCCGCGACCAGCGCCTGTTCCGTACCGGGAATGCTGACGAGGTCGTGATCGACGACGAACTGGCGCAGCATGCCGAGCTGAGCACGCGCGCCGTCCACCGCGCCGCCACTGGGCTTGTCCGCCTCCACTCTGGCGACGCAGGCTTCGATCGCCGCACCCGGCAGATATTCGGTGCAGGCCTGCGTGAGCGCGGCGAGGTTGCGCGCGAGATCGGCGCGGCCCACGCTCTCCAGCTCGGCGAGCGGCGTGGTGACGCGCTCGGTCATGCGCAGCATCTCGGCGACCTTCGCCGGGCCGAGCGCGAAGTTCTCGGTGGCCTGTGCCACGCCGCTGGTGAGCCAGTCCGCGAGGTCCTGCATCGCCCGTGCGGCCGGCTCGATCGTGCTCGCCAGCTCTGCCTGCAGCGCCGGATCCCGCACCTCGGCAAAGATCTTCGGCACATCCCTGCGGTAGAAATCCGGAAAGCCGCCGAAGCCATTGATGCCGTGCTGGATGAAGCTCTTCGGCAGCGGTGTGCGCAGGTTCTCGCGGATCTGCGCTGCGGCCGCGGGCACGGCGCGCGCGTAGCCGATGAACGCCTTGATCCGCGTGTCAGCCGGGGCGTAAGGACGCGTGAGATACACGCTCGGGTCGAGACCGCCGTCGAGGTAGAACGCCGGGTTCGTGAACGGCTGCTCCGCTTTTTCCAGCCAGAACAGATCGGTGTCGATGCGCGACAGCAAGTATTGCCGCTCGAAGCGCTGCTCGGCGCTCAGCGCGTTCTGGTCGAACGTGTCAGCCTGGGTGCGCTGCGCATGCAGCCACTGCACCGCGGCGCGGAGGCCGACCGCACTCCAGTCCGGCAATCGGCCATCGTATTCGTGCCGCCCCTGCTGGACGGCGAACGGCGGGTTCCGCGCGAAATAGCCGTCCTCGAACTGGCGCAGGTGCTTCGTCCATTCGATGCCGCCGACGGGTTGCGCGGCGCGGCCGGCTGGCGGTGTTTCGCAGCCACCGGCGAGGACGACGACCAGCATGGCGATCGCACTGACGAAGCCCCGCACGGGGAACCGATAGACCATGGTATTCCCTATGTTATAGCTTGACGACTTCCAGGCCGGGCACCTCGTCGTAGTCGTCGTCCTGGGTGGCGACCGGCAGCCCGTGCGCGATCGCGGTCGCCGCGATCCACGAGTCGTTGAGGGGCATCCGGCGTCTTCGCTCCCGCAGCTGCGCCCGCAGGGCAGCCCAGGTATCCGCCACCGCCTCGTCCACCACGAGCGGATCAGCCGCGAGCGCTGTGATCAGCGTACGGAGCCTCATGGCGCCGGTCTCGGGGTCCGGGGCGGACAGCACGCCTAGCCGCAGCTCGCCGACAGTGACAACCGAGACGTGGAAGCGCGGTGGCGGCGGTGCGCGCAACACCCGACCTTGCTCGATAGCGATGAACAGCGACGTGTCGGCCAGCGGGACCGTCATCGTGACCGCCGCGGTGCCCGGTCCCACGGATCTTCGATGCCGTCAGTGGTGTCGGGCAGCATCTCGCGCAGCTCGCCGGAGAGGCCAGGATCGGCCTGCGCTGCGGTGAGTTCCTCCCACGTGAGGTAACGCTTGCGCCGGGGGAGCGGGATGAGCTGCGCCACCGGCCGGCCGCTGACAGTCACGGTGAACCGCTCGCCGTCCTCGACGCGGCGCAGCACGCCACTGGTGTCGTTACGGAGCTCGCGCATCGGGATCTCGGTCATCCCACACAGTGTAGCTCTTCTGCTACAGCCGTGGGGCGGCAGACGCGATGACTGCCACACTCCCCGATCAGGTGCGCCCCGAGGTCACCGCGCGGCCGGTCTCCAATACCGCGAGGTCAGCAGCCGCGCGGCCAGCGTGCCACCCGGCGGCGTTGCCGACGCTGAACGAGCGGGACACCGACTCCGGGAACATCGACTCGAACAGTTCGCCCACCACCTGTTCCCGCGCGGCCAGCACTGGCAGCAGCCGCGCCGGATCGGGCACCGCCGCCGCACCCGCGTCCCGGGCGGTGGCCAGCCGCTCACCGATCCGGGTCGCGTAGGCGATCAGGAACGATTGGCGATACGAGCGAGTCCGGGACTGCCCGGTGCGGGTGATCTGGCTACCTGCGGACACCATCGCCCTGGTCGCCTGGACCAGCAGCGACGTGCTGAGCAGCTCAACGACCTCCAGGTCGACCTCGTCGCCGATCACGGTGGTGAACCCAAGCTTTTCCGAGAGCACGGTCCGGCATCGGTTCGCCTCCGCCACCGCGCCCACCAGCAGCGCCTTGGCTGCCACATACGGGCTGTCCAGCCACAGCCTGCGGGCGGCGGCGGGATGCGGATCCGACCCCGCGCTGTCGGCGCTGTCTAGGACGATCCGTTCCAGGCAGTGCCGGGTCATCAGTTCCTGTGCCTTGGCCGACAGCGCCTCGGCCTCTTCGGGGAAGGTGGTCGACTCCGCCTTGGCCAGCAGGCCCCGTACCCGGGCCAGCACCTTCTGATCGACGCCGCGGCGCGGCGCGGCGGTGGTGGCGGATCCCGGTGGTGGCGCGATCCTGGGCAGCACCGGCAGGGACAGCAGCAATGCCAGCGTCTCGATCACCGTCGCGAGGGCGTCCGTCACGTTGCGGCCATGCCGCCGGGTCCACTGCATGAGATGACCCCGGCTGGGCTCCCACCACACCACCGCCCCGATCTGCTGGAGCTCGTCACACCACCGCTGCGGCACGGTGGCCTGGGCGTACTGCTGGGACTCGGCCGCGATCGCGTCGACGAGGTAACTGATTGCCGCGGCGCCCAGCCGCCGTCGGGCCAGCTGGTGCAGATCCTCGGGTGACCAGCCGCGCGCCCACGCTGCGGCGACCGCTGGCACGACGGCCTGCCGGACCGCCGCCTCGACCATCCCGGGCTGGTCGGCACACCGATCGGTCAGCATGGCGCCGATGCGCGCCCCGACATGCGGATCACCTGCCCAGTGGTCGTGCGCAGCGCTGAGCAGCACCGTGGAGATCGTCTCCGCCGACGGTCCTGGCCGTGCGGTCCCTGGCCGTGCAGTCCCAGCCCCTGCGGTCGCCGCGCCTGCGGTCCACCATCCGGTGGTGCCCGATCCGGTGGTGCCCGATCCGGCGGTGCCCGATCCGGCGGTGCCCGATCCGGCGGTGCCCGATCCGGCGGTGCCCGATCCGGCGTAGGCCCGCTGGCGCGCCCGACGCCGCGCCGCAGCAGTAGCCCGTCGCTCCTGATTCCCCCGCCGCTGCCGATTCGACTGTGCCACGCGTCCTCCCATCTGGGTCAACCTTGATAGGACGGGAGTATGGCGCAGCGCACCGACAATTCCTGCCTAGGCTGGCCGTAGGGGAGGACGTCCGAGGAGAAATCCATGACCGGCACCGTGACGGTCGACGAGGTGCACGGTCAGGTCGTCGGCCTCCTGGCGACCCACGACCCGGCAGCCAGACCTACTCCATGATCAACATACACCACGGCGGCGTCGAGGTGCGTCCATTGCCGGGCGGGGAGCCTCGCCGTAACAAGATCAGCTGGCGTGTACCCGATGCGGCGGGTCGTCAAACGTGGTTCACTCCGGCGACCTCCCCCTCGTCGCGCCGGCACCACAACGGCACCGACGCGGTCGGATACCAGGCCAACGTCGGAGTCCTCCAACCGGCGCGCCACTGACGTTGGCCTTACGCCTGGGCGTCCCGGCGCTGCGCCCAGGCGTATCGGCCGACGATCAATAGCATGGAGCACCGCGCCGCCAGGCACATGAGGGTTCTCCCCTAGCGAGACCCTGATTCGCTGGTGACGTAGGTGTCCTCCCGGGAGACCTAGCCCGGTGCGGTGCTCGGTCCAGCGCAGCGGGCCCACGAACGGCTGCCCCGGCGATCAGCTCGGGCATGCGACCGGCGTACCCCGCGGGCCGGAATGTGTAGCAACCGGTCGGCGCGGTTATCCATAGTCCACAACCGTGACCGAGGATGTGAGGACATGCCCCAGCGTGCCTGGAGCGACAAGCGGGAACGCCAGTACGAGCACATCAAGTCGTCGCAGGAGGAACGCGGCGTCATCGAAGGACGCGCCAAGGAGATCGCCGCTCGAACGGTGAACAAGAACCGGGCGCAGTCCGGCGAGGCTCGGCAGCGCAGCACGACGTCCACCGAGGACATCTCCCCGCAGCGGCGTGGTGGCCTTCGCTCGGGCAACCGGCAGGGCCCGGGCGGCCGGACCAAAGGGCCTGAACCGTCGACCTCAGGATCCTGTTCAGCCGAAAAGTGCTCAAAATCAAACTTCAGACGCCCTGTCCGCAAGTTGATCTGCGGCAGGCCGACGATTTTCGAACGCACTCTTCTGCCGCGATGGGTGTGACCTGTGAGCCTGAACTATGGATCGTGTGCTGGGTGGGTGCGGGTGGATCAGCTCTCGTGAAGTCCAGCACCGGCGCTTGGTGCCAGGCCGTGGGTAGTGTGGTCGTAGCCCGTGATCTTCGATGAGTGTTGCCCGGCGCGTGAAGGTGGTGTGCGCCGTAGGCATTGCAGACCAACTCCCTGGCTTGCAACGGCCGTCGACCTAGAGGGCTGTGGCCGACGAAGTCGGCATGATCGAGTCAAGTTTGGGTTATGCGGCGAATCCGGCCTGTTGGGTGAGTTGGTCGAGAGCGCGTTGGTAGTTGCGCGCGGCAGCCCGTAGTGGGGTG
>JBOHFT010000153.1:0-11170 GCA_050699815.1 Pseudonocardiaceae bacterium
CGGTAAGTTCATCGACTACCTGCGCGACGAGGCCGGCGCGCCGATCGGCATCGACGGCATCTGGAGCATCCTGTTCGGCAACGGGGAGAGCCTCGGTGACGCCGACGCGCTGTACTTCGCAGCGGGGTCGGCTGACGAGAAGGAAGCCCTGTTCGGTGCGTTGCGCGTGGCCCGCTGAGACTACCTGGGCAAACTCGGAGCTTGGCGCCTGGCGAAGTCCGGCGCGTGTTCGGGCCGTAGCCCGATGCCGATGAGGTAGGCCAGTATGAACGACGCTTGCGGGACGCGCTGTAATGACGGCCACGACGGGTTTCGGCGGGCCCATCCGCTGTCCCTTGAGGATCGGCACCACGAAGGCGCGGTGCATGAGTCGTTGCAGCGACTGGACGGCGATCGTCGGCAGCAGCCGGCGGGCGCGGACCTTCGCCAGCGTCGCTGGCGTGAGAGCGCCGCGCCGCAGCGGCTCGGCCAGCAGGGTCGCGGCGGCCACGGCGTCCTGCACGGCGAGGTTGTGGGAAAGCCTGAACCACCAGACGCCGAGCGGCATGGGGAGCTCCTTGGGCCGCAGGCCGGCCTGGCGGCGCGCAAGCGACCAGCGGCCGTCGCAGGCCACGGTCAGATCGGCGCGTACCTCGCCGGTCGTGCCGTCCTCCGTGCGGTAGCGCACCCCGCGCACCCGACCCGATTCGCGGATCAGCTCGGTCACCTCGGTCCGCATCCGCAGCGTGTAGGAAGGTTCCTCGGCCCCGGCCTCGGCGAGCAGGTTGAGCAGGTCCCACTGCGGCACCATCGCGATGTACGGGTGCGACACCGTCAACCGGCGGAAGTCGCCCACAACCACACTGCGGTGCTCGTCGATCGGGAAGGCGAGCTCGTGCAGCTTGCTCTGCGGAAGCTTGGCGAATCGCTCGCCGAGGCCCAGCTCGTCGAGCAGTTGCAGGGTCGACGGGGTGCACGGTGTCGCCGCGGAAGTCCCGCAGGAAGTCGCCATGCTTCTCCAGCACGGTCACCTCGACGCCCGCACGGGCCAGCAACAACCCCAGCATCATGCCAGCAGGCCCACCCCCGATGACAACACACGTGGTTCGCTCCGTCATCACTCCACCTTCTTTTTTCATCGACTGCTGAATAAAGAAGGTACACCACCGCTCAGCGGCACGTCGAGGTGTACGCCTCGGCAAGACCGCCTGGGAACTCGACAGCCCGAATTTCACCCTAACGAAGTCCGTCTTTTCCCGTACTGGTGGTTCCCGGCGAATGTTGTCTCTCTAGGTTGCGTTCACGCCGCCGATCCGCGCGGATCATTCACCTGAAGGAGACAACGGATGGCGCGTCGCACACGTACCGTTTTCAGTGCCCTGGCGCTCAGCGCCCTGGCCAGCAGTTTGGTCGTGGCCTCGGCCACCCCGGCGCTGGCCCAGATCCCCAGCATCCCCCCGATCCCCGGCGTCGGCCCCCCAGCCAAGAACATCATCCTGCTCATCGGTGACGGCATGGGCCAGACCCACGTCGACGCCACCCGCATCCGCTACTACGGCGCGGCCGGACGGCTGAACATGGAAAGGATGCCCTCGCTGGGGTCGGTGAAGACCTTCGCGGTCGAGGAGGGCAGCGACATGCCCGACCTGGTCACCGACTCCGCCTCGGCGGGGACCGCATGGTCGTCGGGAGTGAAGACCTACAACAACGCGCTGGGCAAGGACTCCCGCGGCAACGTCGTTCCGACGATCATGGAGCAGGCCAAGTCCGCCGGACTGCGGACCGGCAACGTCACTAACTCCGAGATCACCGACGCCACCCCCGCCGCGATGTTCTCCCACGTCAGCGCCCGCGGCTGCCAGGGGCCGAGGTTCACGCAGGCCGCGTGCGTGCGGCCATCCGGGCAGGGCGCCAACGACGTGGTCATCGCCGAGCAGATCGCGCGGAACAACACCGCTGACGTCATCCTCGGCGGCGGCTTGTCGCGGTTCGAGCCCGACGACCAAGCGGTCATGCAGAGCAACGGCTACACCGTGCTCGGCAGCTTCGGTGACCCGGCCCTGCCCACCCAGACCGCGGCGTCGCAGCGGGTGGCAACCCAGACGGATCTCGCCGGGGTGTCCGGCCGGGACCGCAAGGTCATCGGGCTGTTCAACCGGGGCAACATGACGGTGGAGACGTTCAAGGAGGGCAACCCCTCCTCGCCCCAGGCCCAGGAGCCGTCGCTGGTGGAGATGACCAACAAGGCCATCGACCTGCTCTCGACCAGCCGGGGCGCAAGGAACGGGTTCTTCCTGCAGGTCGAGGGCGCGCTAATCGACAAGCGGTCGCACGCCAACGACGCTGCTCAGACCCTGCGGGAGAACAAGGAGTTCGACGACGCCGTAGCCGCAGCGGTCACGTTCGCCCAGCGGGACAGGCAAACCCTGGTCATCGTCACCGCCGACCACGAGTGCGCCGGCTTCAACATCATCAGCGCGGGGTCGTTCACCAACGCCGAGGCAACCACCCCGCCCGGCAACGTCGACTCCAGCAACACCGCCAACAACAGCACCCCCTCACGCCCCACGCAAGGCACCCGGAGCCCCGCCCGCTCCACCGGGCCGATCAACGGCAGCGGCTCGGGCGACCCGAACAACTTCGCCCCGGCGACGTTCCGCACCGCCGACGACCCGGCCGGCGTCGTCGACGGCAGCCCCGACGCCAGCCTGTGGCTGTCCTACCTGTCGGGCAACCACACCGGTGCCGACGTCCCGATCTACGCCTTCGGCCCCCGCTCAGCCGACTTCGACGAGGCCATCGACAACACCGACATCTTCCGGCTGATGAGGTCCGCGCTCAGGAACCTCCGAAGCTGAGGGCTCTGGCCGAAGATGACCCTGACCTCCACCGCCGGAGGGGCGCCCGCAACGGCGCCCCTCCGCGCGGCGACCGCCGTGCTGCTGCTCGCCGTCGTCACCGGATGCACGTCATCGGCAGCCCCAGCTGACCGGGCGGGCTCCGCGGCGGGGTCGGCCGTGCAGGCGGTCGTGCCCACCCGGACCGCGCCGGCACCGACCCGGGGCCCGCAGGCCACCTTCGCCCCCGCTCCGCCACCGGGCACGGTCCAGATCGAGCCGGGTCCGTTCACCGACCGGCTCGACATCACCGACCTCACCCTGCAGGCCGGTGACTGGCCAGTCGTCACCGGCACAGTCAGCAACACCGTCGACGTCAGCGAGCTGATCGTGCTCGAGCTGCAGGCCGACTTCTACGACGACCAGGGCCGCTACCTCGGCTCGGGTACGGCCACCTACGCCGACGAGGAGTTCGCCGACAACGGCGCCACCCCGCTGGCGCACGGCACCGGCGTCCACGACGAGTCCTTCACCGTTGCCGTGCCCAGCACCACACCGCTGACCGGGGCGACGAGCGCAATCCTGACCGTGCCCCAGCTCGTCAACGAGTAAGCCGCAGTACACTCCAATTATTACGATAAAAAGTACTTACTGGACATTTTTGAGCTCACGAGGCACACTCAAACCACCTGTTCGAGTGAGTTAAGCCCGTCTGGTGTCCACCGGCCGCGCCACAGCGGGCCACCGCCTGGGGCTGGCCAGCGCCCGATCCGACGATCACGGCGCGTCACCACCGCGGGTGAGGACGGCGGTCACCCGAGCCGGTAATTCCACTGACGGAAGAGATGGCACATGCGCACAAAGGTGACTACGTTCGTCCTCGCCGGCCTGGCAGTGGTGGCCTTGCAGCTGCCCGCGGCCACCGCGGTCGCGGCCGTGCCGGACAGGCTGCGGCCGCCGGAGGGGCAGCAGCTCGTGCTGCAGGCTTCCGCGTCCGGCGTGCAGATCTACGAATGCCGTACCGACGCAGCGGGCGTCTCCACCTGGGCGTTCAAAGAACCCGCAGCGCAGCTCCGGCAAAATATCATCCACTACCGCGGCCCGAACTGGCAGTCGACCCAGGACGGCAGCCGGGTGATGGGCCGCGTCGTGGCGAGCGTGCCCAACATCAACCCCGCCAAGAACATCCCCGACCTGCTGCTGGAAGCGGTCGGCAACAGCGGCGACGGCGTGCTCGGCAGCATCGACTTCGTCCAGCGCCTGCGCTCCATGGGCGGTGTGGGACCGACCGGTTCGTGCAACCCGTCCGCCGACGACGAGGTCGCCGTGCAGTACACCAGCGCGTACCGGTTCTGGTCGGACGCGCGTTAGACCGTGTTGATGCCGCGCTCGACGACATTGCGCTGGTGGTATTTCTCGGGATCGAACCGGGGTGGCTGCCTGTGCGGCCCAGGGGCTCCCAGCCCCACCCACTCTGCCGACCGCCACCAGCGCAATCCGCTGCTGTGGGTAAGGCCCATAAACTCGAACACGAAGGGAACGACGAGCATGACCGAGGACTGGCCGACCTCAAACGGCAGCTGATGTTGTAGTTATACCTTACCGGTCTCCACAGCTGCCAAGACAACATGCCACGGGTACCGCGCCAGGTACTTTGAGCCTTGGTGCGGCACGTGCGGTTCGTAGCCTTCTGATCCGAGCAGAACTTTCACGCCCGCGTCGCGCAGTTCCTTGACGCTGCGGCCGAAGGCCGGATGCGCCGCCTGGGCTGCATTGAGAAACGGCAGTGCCGCCAGGGGCAGGCCAAGGCCGATGCCCTCAGTCAGCAGTCCCAGCGCCAGTGTATCGGAGATTCCCGCTGCCCACTTGTTGATAGTGTTGAAGCTAGCGCCACCAACTACGATGGCGCCAGCTGGTGGCAACACGTCCGGCGAACCCGGCTGTTTGTAGCCCGACCGGACCGGATAGCCGGTTTGGCCTTCAAGTGCAGATTGGTCGATGAAGCGCAGCGCCATTGGCGTAACAATCACGAACGGTCTCCACCCTGACCCTTGCGCCAAAGTAACCAATTTGCCGATATCGCGCGCGGCGGGCGTCGCACAGGTGACGATGTAGAGCACCCGCTGTGGGGGTTCTTGTTGATCACTCACACCGCTACCCCAATCGCCCGTGCGAGCCTCGTGACACCAACCATCGGGGTTAAGCCACGCGGATAACTACGCACGAGATCGGTAACGACAATCTTGGCCAGGCGGCGGCAGCGTACCTCTTCCGGGGCAAGCTGATCAGCCTCAAGGAGCGTGGCTGCAGCCTGGTCGCGCTGCCCGGCCTGGAGATGTCCGCGGGTTACATCGAGCAGGTGGCTGGCTCGGCGCTCACGGGGTAGATGCATCAAATCACCGTAGGAAATGTCGGCCGCCGCCTCGACGACCCGGCCGCCGCTTTGCATATCCGCTAGCGCTGACACGCGGTGCACCAAGACATTCGTGGTTCCGAACGCCGACCAATTTTCGTTGCGGTCAGTTCCCAGACGGGCAGCGACGGCCAGCGCTTCGTCTTGAAGGTCACGCACATCGGCGGCTTGGCCGAGCCGGGCAGCAGCTATGCTGCCCTTGAGGAGCAGCATGCCGTAGGCCGAGGCAAACGCCGGGTCGGCGCTGCGCAAGTGCGGTTCGAGTCTACTGGCGGCTGACTTGGCCAAGTCCACCGCATCGCCACTTTGGCGGGTCGCACTGAGGGCGTGCGCAACACTTCGCGCGGCAGAGCCGATGAGCGTCAAATCGCCCGTCTGTTCGGCGATCTGGATACTGCGGTCCGCAGCGACCCAACCAAGTTGAGCATCGCCGAGCTTGAGGGCTGTCGCGGCCGTCAGCTGATATGTCCAGGCCAGCCAGGTCTGCGCCTGCCGCCGCTCGTCATCGTCTAGCTGCCAGACCGCCGCCTGCGCGTCGTGGATGAGATCGGCCAAGAGTTGCCCGATGGCTTGATAATTGGATGCCTGAAACGCCATCCAGCCGAAACGTACGGTGCGCTCCAGCTTGCCCAGATTCGGATCCGGCAGGACGTGGCCGTCGGGCCGGAAGACGTTGGTGATGGCATCGTAGCGACGCAGGGCATCGCGGATAGCATCGATCTCCCGGTCATCGGGGCACCTGCGTTGGCGCTCGGCTTCCTCGGGATCGATGAGCACCGCCAGAGGAATATGCAGCACACTGGCAATCTGACGTAGCACCGACAGGCGGTCGAGCTGGCGATCCCCAGCCCAGATCTTGTCCACCCAGCTCAGGGACTTGCCCATGCGGTCGGCGAAAATCTGGCGCGTCATGCCACGCCGCTGCATCCAGTACAGCACCACGGCAGCCATCTCCTGCCGCTGCGCGTGGTCAGGGTCAGTCATACCTAACGCCTCTCGGTGTCCGTGTCGGTTCGCCTAACTAGCCTAACGGGGCCACCGGCAGCCAACCCGGTACAACGCTGGACAGTTTGTACAGCCTTGATGCTTGCCCGGCCCGTAGCTTGCCCCCTGGCCCCAGGGCCGGGCTGAGCCCTCCCAGCTGGCGCAGCGTCCTTCACCGCAGGACGTGTCCCCGATCGCGCCGGTCCGCTGCTCCCCGGTCCTGGGTGCCGTCCAACGACGGACATCACACGGAACGGGCCTAGAAACACGTGGAGCACGAGGGCAGGCAGCCACACCGGACAGGGCCAGTGGCGGCCGATCGCGGCCGCCACCACATTGCCCTGGTGGACGCTGGCGGCCATCGAGTCCGCCGCAGCGGCATTCGAGACACAACCACGCGAAGGGAACGACGAGCATGACCGAGGATAAGACCGCGAAGCCTGGCCCGCCGACGACGTTGATGCAGGCTCGCGAGGAGTTAGTGCGTCTCCGTCCGGGTCAGGATGCGTCGTTGGCGGCGTGGCTTGCGTTTTACCAGCGGGCGGCGGCGTTGTATGCGGAGCTCGCCGAGAGTGATCGGGTGGCGTTGTATGCCGAGCTCGCCCAGATTGATCACCATCGTGAGTGCCTGTATTAGGCGGAGCGTGACCGAGAAAGCGCCGCTAGGATCAAGCGGCGTTTTTTCAATCCAGCACTAGACTACCCTCTGATGAAGACACGGGATGTGGTCCGCAAGATCGCCCAGGAGGCCAGGCGCCAGGGCATTGAGCGGGGTCATGGCCCGAGAGGGCGTGAACCACACGATCTACAGCCTCGACGGCATCATGATCCCCATCGTTCGACACCGCGAGACCGACGATCAGCTGGCGCGCAAGGTATTCGAGGAGTGCGAGCCCAAGTCGGGGAAGGGGTGGTGGCAGTGACTACTTACCACGTCCGCGTGGAACGCGGCGACCGGTACTGGCTGATTCACGTGGTCGAGCTAGATCGGTGGACGCAGGCCCGCACGCTGCGTGACGTCGAGCCGATGGCGCGAGATCTCGTCGCGACAATGGCCGGCACAGCACCCGATTCCTCCGACCTGGCCATTGACATCGCACTACCTGACAAGGTCGCTACGCACCTCAAGCAGGCTGAGCAACTGCGCGAGCAGTCTCGCCAGGCTCAGCCCAGTGCTGCGGCTGAGGTGTGGCAAGCCGCTCGGCTGCTGTCGGAGCAGGGCATGAGCCTGCGCGAGGTAGGCGCGGCTCTGGGAGTGTCCCACCAGCTCGTCTCGTCGTAAGACCTTGATCACAACATGCGTGCAGGCGGTCAGCTGGTGAACGGCGCAGCGAACATCACCGCAAGCGCAGGCCATCGAGCAGCCGCGCTGGGCACACCTGCACCGGGAACGGCCGCCGGGCGGCGAAAACCTCATCGCCGCTCACCGTGGCAGTCAGCTGGTAGCGACCCTGCTCATCGAGCTCGTAGACCTCCAACCCACCCGGCTGGACCGGGTCGAGCAACCAGTACGACGGCACGCCCAGCCGCTCGTAGTGCGCCTTCTTGGTGTTGCGATCGTTCAGTTGCGTGCTGCGCGACAACGTCTCCACCGCGAGCACCGGCGCCACCGGCAGGCCGACCTCGGTGGGGTCGGCGTAGCGCGCCACCAGCACATCGGGCTGCACCTCGGTGGTGAGCGCGGTCCGCACCGCGAACGGCGCCAGCAGAACTCGCAGCTCCGGCGGGCACGCGGCGTGCAGCACCCGATACAGGGTGCCTGACATCTCCTGGTGCGACCACCCCGGCGCCGGGGTCACCAGGAGCATCCCGTCGATGAGCTCGTAGCGCCGTCCGTCATCGGGCATCGCCTCCAGGTCGTGCAGCCCAGGAGCGGGGTAGCCGGCTGCTGCCGATACGCGCTGAGCCAGATCTCGCCCATCCGCTGCTGACCGAGGTCCGGCACAGCGACCTGACCCGAGACTCGGCCGCAGCCCGGGCCGCGCTGATCGCGGCGTTGCGCCAGATCGATGCCGCCGGGGGCTCGGGCTGGCCGGACGACCGTTCCCCGTTCCCCGGGTTGCGGCCCTTCGACGTCGACCGGCATCGGGTGTTCTTCGGCCGCGCTGACGAGATCAAGCAGCTCGCGGAGCTGGTGCGCTCCGCTGCCGAGGGTGCGGTGCTGCTCGTGGTGGGTACCGTCGGGGTGCGGCAAGTCGTCTCTGGTCCGGGCCGGACTGCTGCCGGTGCTGGCCAGCGAGCCGGGCTGGCGGACCCTGGCGCCGATCCTGCCAGGAGCCGATCCGGTCGCGGCGCTGGCTCGGGAGCTGGCCGCCACAGGACGACGGATCGGCGTGAACTGGACTGTGGAGCACGTCCACCAGCAGCTTGACGTACGTGGCCTGACGGCGCTGGCCGATGAGCTGCTGGTGGCCGATCCGCGCGGTCCGCAGCGGCGGCTGCTGGTCGTGATCGACCAGTTCGAGGAGCTGCTCACCCAAGCCCCGCCCGGTCAGCGGACCCGGCTCGCCAAGCTGCTGCTCCCGGCGTTGACGGGTCCGGTGCAGGTGGTGGCCACGCTGCGCCCAGAGTTCCTCAACCAGTTGTTGACCAACGTCGAACTCGCGGACCTGCCGACGCATACCTATACCCTGCGACCGCTGCACCGCGAGGCGCTGCGTCTGGTGATCGAAGGGCCGGCTCGGCTGGCTGGTCTCGACGTGGACGAACACCTGGTGGCCCGCCTGGTCGGCGACACCCGTCAGGCCGACGCCGCCCTCACCGTTGCCACCGCCGCGGCTGGCCGACGTGATGAGCAGGTGATCACCGGGTTGCTGCGGCTGGTCACCGTCGATGAGCAGGGCCACCCCACCCGCTGGCGGGTCAACCGCGCTGACCTGCCCACGCCGGTGGTCACCGAACTGGACGCCTTCGTCGCGCGACGGCTTGTGACCACCGACACCGACAACGGCACCGTGGTGATCGGCGTCGCCCACGAGAAGTTTCTCTCCGTCTGGGCGCCACTGGCCGAGACGATCGCGAAGAACGTGACGGCACTGCGCGCCCGCCGCGCAATCGAGCACGCCGCCACCGAGTGGCAGGACGGTGGCCGCCCACCCGCACGGTTGTGGGGTGGCGGCCAGCTCGCCGCGGTCGTGGCCGATACCGGCGCCCGGATCTGTGCAGACAGCACAGCACCACCTCGACGAGAAGGCCCGACACGCTGGCTCCCACACCGCCACCGAGAGCTGGTGACCGATCGCGTCGACCTCAGCCAGAATGCCCACGACTTCCTGCACACCAGCATCCGCCACGACCGCTCCCGCCGCAGGCGCACCGTCACTGTCCTGTCCGTGCTCCTCATCCTCGCCCTGGTCGGCGCCGGGGTTGCAGTCATCCAGCGACGAGACGCGCAAGACCGGCAACGGATCGCCACCGCTCATGAGCTGGTCGCCCGAGCTGACGCCACCCGGGACACCGACCCGCGGACTGCGCTGCAACTCGGCGTCGCAGCTCATCGCATTCACGCCGATGGCACAACCTATGCCAGCCTGGTAAATACCCTTACCGTCACCCGCTACGCTGGTGCTCTTACCGGCCACCGTGAAGCAGTGCGATCGGTGACATTCTCACCTAACGGGGAGATCCTGGCCGGCAGCGATGACAACGCAATCATCTTGTGGAACCTCGCCAACTCGGCTCAACCCCACCGCCTCGGGCAACCCCTGACCGGTCACACCAAAGGTGTGTATTCGGTGGCGTTTTCCCCAGACGGGAAGACCTTGGCCACCGGCAGCTACGACGGCACTGCCATCCTGTGGAACCTCACCGATCTCAACGATCTTCGAAACCACGCGACAGAGCGGGCCTGCGCCATCGCCGGTCGCGGCCTCGATCGAGATGAGTGGGCCCGCTATGTCCCGAATCTTCCGTACCAGGACACCTGTCCCGCCTGACGGCGGCCACGCTCAGGTGGCCACTGCCGTGCCGATGCGCTGACTAAGTTCGGCGGCCCCAGCCTGAAACTCCGAGCGGTCAGTCAGTTCCCGGCCCGCGGGCCGGGAACCAACCGGCGCACTGCGTCATGCGGATTGAGCCGCTCCAGCCCAGCGATGTCATCGAAGTCTTGATCGGCGGAGAGGATGATCGATATCCCGCGTCGAAGCGCGGTCGCCGCGTGCACAGCGTCTCGCACTCGCAGTTTCTGATGGGTCGCCACGAGGTTCAGAGCGAGCCGAAGGTCTTCCTCGGCGAAGTCATGAAGTCGGCACAGCGCGGCGACATCGCGGGCCTGCTCGCGGACGTCGGCCCCGCCGAGTCCGCGCCTGCGAAGAATGTGCGCGTATTCCTGCACCAACTCCACACTCGCCTCACCGGCCAGTACGCCCTGCCCGGCAAGCCGGACCACGGCACGGCACGGCTCCCGGTACTCGTGCTCGGCGCCGCGGGCGTACACGAAGACCGACGTGTCGTAGAGAAATCGCATCACCCAGCGGTCGATTCGTACATCTGGTCGATCTCATCCTTCATCAGTGACCAGTCGGACACCTGGATCGGCGCCGCATCGAGCAACCGGCGAACTGCCTCGGAGCGGTCCGGCCCGTCGTCGGGGAACGCCGCGTCAATAGCCTCCCGAACCAGGGTCGCGATGGACGCACCGCGGCGCGCCGCATGCTGCTCGAGCCGTCCGTAGCGGGCCTCATCGAGCAACACCTGAAGCCGCCTCGTCATTGTGGACATGCTCATATATTAGCATGCTCAGGGTTGCACCGGCGGTCGATGAGACATCGCCCCACCGACCGCGGGCGCAGGCCATCGAGCAGCCGCGCGGGGCGACCAGCGCCCTGCCATAGTCGTCTCCGCCGATGGCCTGAACCGCGGGGCGAGTGGGCTCGTCATCGTCGTCCCCCTGACGACCACTCGCCGGGACCTGCCGCTGCATGTGGAGGTGGAACCCGAGACCAGCGGGCTCGACGAG
>JBOHFT010000154.1:0-11131 GCA_050699815.1 Pseudonocardiaceae bacterium
TCTCCACTCGGGACTCGACTACAAGACCCCACGCGAGGTCCACGACGAGTACCTGAACCGGCAGCACACGGCCTGAAATAACCACCAAGAAAGCTGTCCGGAAAACGCGGGGCCCATCACCTGGGCTCAGGGGCACGTGCCGGGCATCCCCTGGCGCACGCTGCACGGCCGGGGTGGTCATCGGCGGGCCCCTTTGCTGGCGTGCACGATCTCGGTGACCGAGAACAGGCGGGCGATCACGCTGCCCGCGAACAGTGCTGGCACCCCGAGTGCCACGGCCCAGGCGCGCGGGTCGGTCGTGAGGGCCACGACCGCCCACTGGATCCCGGTGATCACTGCGGCGGTGGCCAGCGCCCGGGTCAGGTTTCCGCCCATCCGGGTGACCTCCTGGGTCTGGCGCGCGACCTTGTATGCGCCCCGGGCACCGCTGCGGAACGCGGCCAGCACACCCAGCCCGGCCAGCACACCCAGCCCGATCACCACCACACCACCAGGTAACTGGTTCACCGGGACTCACTTCCGCCCCGGTGGGTTTGCTGGGCGGCGGCGTGGCGGGCCCGCCACAGCAGCGAGACCACCACTGCCACGGTGGGCAGTTCTTGCCCGGCCAGCCAGCGCAGGATGCGCTGGTCATAGGCGCCCAGCGCCACTCCAGCCAGGGCCCCCCGCAGCGCCGCTCCGCGCTCCTCGGCAGGCTCATAGCGGTACCGGCTGCCGGGGTAGGTGATGAACGGGGCGTGCACGCTGACCGGCTCAGAGTCCAGCGGCGCCAAGGGTTCGCGCATCACGCCACCTCGCCCGTGTCGATACCGGCACCTGCCAGCAGCCCGGGCAGCAGCACAGCGGACTTTCCCCACCCAGAACGGGCGTTGATCAGCCATCTGGCGGGGCGGGAGTCGTGCTGGCAGCACCGGCGGCAGTGCCGGTACTCACGGCCTGCCAGCTGCCCATCCCGGGTGACCGGGCGGCGCCACCCACTGAACACATGCCCCTCGGCCGCGCAGGTCAGCACCGGCGCGCACGCCGAGCACCACAACCGCCCACCCGGGCCGACCCGCCATCCCTGGGCGGCGGCCGCGTGCAGCGCGGCGTCTTCGGGGGTCCAGTACTCCTCGTAGTCGATGCTGGCCGGGCTGTCCCCGCACTGGGCACAGTGGACACTCACACAGGTATATGCCTGTACCATTCCGCGGAAAATGCCCGGGGCTGGCGCCTTGACGGCGCGGTGTTCTATGCTTCTCATTGTTCACTCCAGACTCTCGGTGTGGACAGCGCAGAAGCGGACAGGTTGGTAGCCGTCGATTCCGCTTCTGCGCGTACGTCTCTGTGGCGCTATATCAGGGCGTGCGGCATTACCGCACCACCCCCGGTGCGTTGAATTTCCTTCCGGATCGTCTTCGTGTGGTGTCTGTTATTGCAGGCTGCGGCAGCTACTGCAGATCGGGGCGAATCCGGCTGGGAGCAACGAGCAGCGTCCGCATCGGCGGCAGGTCTGAAATGTCAGGCGAACCCGCCATCTCCGTGCCCGCCGCCGCGCGTCCCGCGCGTCTCGCGCGGCCCGTCACCTGCCCCAGACCATCACCATCACCTTCCTTCTCCGTGTCCGGTAACGTCCTCACGCTGGTCTCTGTGTGCTGATCTGGGCGGCAGCCTCCCCGGCTTGGTCTCGTTGCCCGGTAGCCCCGGGGTGGGACGCTGCGGCGAGCTTGCGTGCCGCACGGGCGAGAATCCGGCAGTACTGAGCCAGCGCGACCTCGCCGCCGGGGAACGGCGGCATGGCAACGACGAGGCTGATCGGGTCGAGGAACAGCACCAGGGCTTTCTCCCCGGAACGCAGCTCGTGCGTGCCTGTCCCTGCGTTGGGTCCTGGCCAGAGCCAGGCGCCGCCCTGGCCCTGCGCTGCGTCAGTCACGCCGCCGTGCCCGGGTCGGCGCTGCTGTTCTCCCGGCTGGCCGTGGAGCCGGTGGTCGGCAGGTCCAGCTTCCCCGGCACTCTCATGATCATGATTCCTCCCTGTAGCTCTCCGTCATGCCGCCGTTCGGGCGACTTCGTATACGAAGATAAACCTAGTATGTGAGGATGTCAACATACGAGGTGTGCGACGATGGGATCACGTCGCCGAGCGGAAGGTGAAGACCATGAGCGAGCTAGTGTTCGGGCCACATCCAGACTGGCCCGACGACGACGAACCCCGGTACCGGCAGATCGCCAAGGAGTACCGCCAGAAAATCATCAACGATGAGCTGCACGACGGCGACCAGCTCCCCAGCGAGAGCCAGCTCTGCGAGCTGCACACCGTCTCCACTATCACTGCCCGCAGCGCGGTCAAGCTGCTCCGCGAGTGGGGCCTGGCCCACGGGGTGAAGGGCAAGGGCGTGTTCGTCCGCCGCCCAGCCCAGCTGACCCGGATCGCACCGCAACGTTACTTCCGGGGCCAGGAAACCCGCGCCTACGTCCGGGAAGCCGAAGCCTCCGCCGTCGGCCTGGACGTCCAGCACCAGAGCACCCACACCACCGCGCCAGCCGACATCGCCGCCCGCCTGAGCATCACCGAAGGCGACCCCGTCGTGCTGACCCGGTACTTCATCCGCATGGGCAACCCACCCCAGCCAGTCACGACCAGCACGTCCTGGGAGCCCGTGGCCATCACCGGCGGCACCGATATCGAGCTGCCCCACGAGGGCCCGCTGGCCGATCACGGCATCGTGGCCCGTTTCGACCACATCGGCCTGCACGTCAACGAGGTCGAAGAGATCCTGCACATCCGCAACGCCACCGCCGAGGAAGCCCGCCGCCTCGAGCTGTCCGCCAACCGCCCCGTTGTCGAGATCACCCAGACCTTCCGCGTGGCCGGTACCAGCGTCGACGAGGACATCGCCGTGGAAACCGCGGACATCGTGTTCGCCGCCGACCGCTACGAACTGCGCTACCTCATGGAAATCAAGTAGCGGCCCGGGCACATACGATGCGTTGCACTGCCGAATCCAGCTCCATGAGAGCAACTCACGCTGCCTGCGGCGAGCGGAAAAGAGCACGGTGGCTGCTGGCTCAGCAGCCAGGGGGCATTCGATGATCCTCCCGTCCTCGCCGGATCCCTGGGTGCGCGGGCTGGAACCGCTCGACGAGGAACCCGTATCAGTGCACCCGCCCTACGTCATCGAACCCGGCTACCGCCAAGACCGCATGGAACGCTATGGAGCCCTGCTCGCCGCCATTGGTGACGGCATCGAGCTGGGCTCCTACGACGGGCAGGTCCTGGGCTGGCTCTCCGAGGAAGCAACCTGCCTCGTGGCCGCCGTCTGCTCACTGTTTTACCGGGTCCGCGCCGCCGCACTGTGTGAAGGGGCCGCGCTTCGTGAAGGGAACCAGAACCCATGACCGGTCACGTCACCACCACCCACCCGGGTGGGATTCACCTGGCCAGCAGGGACATAACGAAAAGACGGCAGCTCCCGCTGTCTGACGAGGAAAGCGGTGGTCGCTGGTGAACCCTCTTGACCCCGCTCTTTTCGCCCGGGAGGACATGCGTGCCGCCCTGGACGCCCGTGACGTGGGCATGGTCTACCGGCTGCTCGGGCGGGCCGGGGTGAGTCAGCGCCGGATCGCGGCGCTGACCGGTTAGGCACAGTCGGAGGTGTGTGAGATCATCCAGGGCCGCCGGGTGCGCGATGTGGAGGTACTCGAACGGATCGCTGACGGGCTGGGCATGCCCCGGGGGTGGATGCGGCTCGGCCCTGGCGAGGAGGGGCCGTCTGCTGGGAAGGAGGTGGCCGAGGACGTGAAACGCCGCGCCCTGATCTCCGCCACCGCGGCTGCAGCCCTGGGCCGGGTGGCACCCGGCCCAGGGGAGCCGACCGGACTGCCCCTGCAGGCCGGGGCCGTTGCCCTCGCGGCTGGGTATGTCTCATGTGCAGGCCGTGGTGGCGGTTACTGGGCAGCTGCGTGGGGTGGCGCGGTACTACGGCGGGCAGGCCGGTCTGTTTGGTGCTGCTGCGGCGCTGTACTCGCGGTGGATGCCGGTGCCTGCGACTGAGGCGGTCACGGCAGAGCTGGCTGCCGCGCTGGCTGAGCTGCATACCGAGGCGGGCTGGCGCAGTTATGACTCGGGGCTGGACGCCACCGGCTGCTTCATCCGTGCCCTGGGGCTGGCCCGGGTGGCCGGGGATGCCCATGGGGTCGCCAACGCGGCCTTGCACGCCGGGATGACATTGGTACGGACCGGGCATCCCAATGATGCGCTCAAGCTGTTCCAGCTCGGGCAGCTGCCCCTCAGCGGGTTCCTGCGCCGCACGTCCACCTCGGCGTTCTCGCGTGCCGATGACCCCCGGCTGCCCACGGTCGCCGCGCGGCTGGCCCGGCAGTCCGCGACGGCCTACGCCCTGATGGGCTGTCTCGATCAGGCCACCCACTGCCTCGCCGAGGCCGACGAGGGGTGGGCGCCCCGGGATGCGTTCGAGCACGCGGGCGCCGATTTTGTGACCGCAGGAATCCACCTGGACCTGGGCCAGCTCGACACCGCCGAGCAGTTCGCCGCCAGCGCCGTGCGCACCTACAGCGAGGCCCACCGCCGGGGCCGCACCCAAGCCAGGCTCCTGCTCGCCGAGGTGCACATCCGGGCGGGAGAACCCCAGGGACTGGCCCTGGCCCGCCACGCCCTCGACGAAGTGACCATCTTGCAGTCCGCCGCTGTGCGGCGGGAACGGCTGATACCACTGGCCGCTGCGCTGGAAGCCCGGCCCGGCACCGACACCGACGAACTAGCCCAGCTAGCCCGAAAAATCGCCGCAACCCCAGATCTAACAACACCCGGCGAGAGCCTGACGCCTGAGTCCATCCATGTGCGCATTCTGGTCCCGGACACCACCGTGCCCATGACGTTTCCTAACGACCGAACTCATGACCGCTGGAGCAGGCACGGTGATCCGTACGCCCGCTGCTCTTTTCGAGCAGATTGTGCGATCTTCGACGGCGACGGATCGGGGACGGCGCTAGCGCTCTAGGACGGGCAGCGGCATCCACGGCTACCCTCCACCTCGTGCAGACCTTCGTTCCCGGCTACCCCACGGATCTCCGTTCGTACAAGCAGCAGATGCGTGCGTTCAATAGCGTCGTCGGGGACTTCGAGCAGCAAGCAGCTCGTGTGATCGCCCGTCTGACGGGCGAACACGTCATCCTCCAGGACGACAACAGTCGGCCCAGCATGGTCGACATCAGGATCGAGCGCCCAGGTCTTCACAACGGATACGCGGAGGTGGTCTTCGACGTCAACCCAGACTATGCGGCCTTGCAGGCCGGGGTTCGTCAACGCCAGGTAATGACGGCCCCATCGTTGAACCGAACCTGGTTTGTGACGGTTGGGCCCGCCGCGCGGCTGCGTGATCTGCACTGTGAATTGACTGGGATCCTTGAATCCTTGGAGAGCGCTGGTGAGTTCCTGAAGACGGCAACGTTCGATCAGGATCTTGCGAACCACGCCAACAAATTCGTACGTACGCTTGCAGGGAAAGGCGTCGTACGGCTACTCTCTGGAAAGCTGCGCTCAGGCGAACATGGCACGATTCAAATGGGTCCCGTTGGAATAGGAGGCCTCGCCCAGCTTGACTGGACTATGTTCGACGGGTGGCTCACCGAATTTCTCGCCTCCGACCGGCTAAGGGACGTGCGTAAGAAGCTTGCCGCAACTGGCTCGCCCGAGCTGCACGTCTTCATCGGCCTCAGCTTCACCACCCCGTGGCCGGTGTACCACGCCCTTTATGACGACTACCGCGACTCCCTCCCCCCACTCGACCCGACGCTCCCACCCGAAATCACACATCTGTGGTTGTGTGCTCAAACCGGCCGATGCATAGCGTGGTTCCCCGACCGAGGGTGGTTTGAACCGATGCGTCACTGGGTGACCGGGTAGGCCGCCGCTGGGCCCCGCCCATCCTGCGACAGGCCCACACCCCGCATGCCATGAAGCCGGTCAACCACGGTCACAAGCGCCGCACCATCCCCCGGCCCGCCACCGGCCGGGGGATCCTGACCGCACACCGGGCGCAGCCCCTCGAAGCGGGGTTCACAAGTGATCATCGTGGGCGCTAGGGCGCGTATAGGGCGCAGCCACCCGCAAACCACCGGGTACGCCCGGACACAGCCGGACCGGGCAAAGATCGGCCCCTGACCGTGTAGATGCTGGTCAGGGGCTGTTTCTGCTGGTGTGGCGGGTCAAGGATTCGAACCTTGGAAGGCATCAGCCGACGGATTTACAGTCCGCTCCCATTGGCCGCTCGGGCAACCCGCCTGGGGGCCGGGTGTCGCCGGCCGTGGGCCCACAATACACAGGGTCACACTGGCCCCACGAGTAAGGTCGGCACCGGCTGGAGCGGAAGGAGGCTGCGGTGGCGGATCCGTCGTTCGATGTGGTCAGCAAGGTGGACCGGCAGGAAGTGGACAACGCGCTCAACCAGGCGGCCAAGGAGCTGGCGACCCGGTTCGACTTCCGGGGCACCGGGGCGAAGGTGACCTGGGCCGGTGAGGAGTCGATGACGATCGAGGCCGAGACCGAGGAGCGCTGCCGTGCTGCCGTCGACGTGGTGCAGGGCAAGCTGGTCAAGCGGGGCATCTCGCTGAAGTCCTTCGAGGTGGACGAGCCAGCCGTCTCGGGCAAGGTCTACCGGACCACCGGGCGCATCCTGCAGGGCATCAGCCAGGACAAGGCCAAGGAGATCGCCAAGGCGGTGCGCGACGAGAAGCTCAAGGGTGTCCAGGCCCAGATCCAGGGCGACCAGCTGCGCGTCTCGGGCAAGAAGAAAGACGACCTGCAAGCCGTCATCGCCCTGTTGAAGGGCCGCGACTTCGGCGTCGCCCTGCAGTTCACCAACTACCGCTAGACCCGGACCAGCTACCTGGGCCGATCGCCTTGCAGCCAGTCTGAGCTGCGGATATTACGTTGGTCACAGTTGGCCGTCTGCGGACGTCTTGCGGGCAATCTGCGGACAGTCGGAGATCAAATAGAGCGTCCTCCTGCGGACGGTCACACCCTGGCGAGCGGGCATCCCTGACCTGGTTGGCCGGACGGCCACTCGATGAGCTGGTGGCCTGGGCCGACAGCGCAAACGAGCATCGCGACCAGGGCCGGTATCCGCTGGCCGGGCGCGATCTGGGCACGTTGTTGACCGAGCTGCAGGTGCACGCGCTGACGACCGGGCCCGCGCGTGCGCAGCCCTCGTGCAGTCGTGCATTGTGGCCGGTATCGTTGCTAACAAGATCGCGGGCAATATTGACCTGGGGATCTCGGCGGCCAGACGCGGATACGACATGGCCTGTCGCCAGGGCGACCCCGGCCTGATGGGCTTAGCCCTGTGGTCCTGGGCGGGAAAACTGGTGCTGCTGACCGCCCGTGGCTCCGCGTGGCCGCCTGCTGGCACGCCGAGGCCGGGCAGGCCGACCGCGCACCTGAAGACGCCCGGTGAGCTGGTGGCCACCGTCAACCCGTTAGGGTCGAGCGCAGCCCGCACGACCTTGAGCGCGACCAAGATGTCAACGCCCTTCTCCTGCGCTGGCCAGTCCGGCGGGTAGCGCAGCGTCCGGTAGACCACATCGACCCGCTTGTCGCGAGTCCACTCGGACCTCTGACGCTAGGAGATGCCGTAGACGTAGGGTCCAACCACGCCTCCACGAAAAGTCCCCGCCAGTCCCGGAGGACGGCGGGGAGCAAGAACTTCAGGGTAGCCCATCCCAGCCGTCGCCGGAAGATCATACTTATCGCTGTCGACCCGGTACGAGCACAGCGTCAAGCGGCATATGGGACACTGGTCAGCAATGGACCGGCTCTACGGTTGCGCAGTTCAGAAGGGGACAACATGGTTGTGCGGCAGCTCACCGACTGCCGGTGAAGGGGATCGTCCTGGCCGGCGGCAGTGGCAGCCGACTGCATCCGATCACCCAGGCCGTCAGCAAGCAGCTGCTGCCGGTGTATGACAAGCCGATGGTGTATTACCCGCTGTCGGTGCTCATGCTGGCCGGGATCCGGGAGATACTGGTCATCTCCACCCCGTCGGACCTGCCGCTGTTCCGCCGTCTGCTCGGGGCCGGCGACACGCTGGGGCTGCGGCTGAGCTACGCCGAGCAGGCCCAGCCCAACGGCCTGGCCGAGGCATTCGTGATCGGCGCGGACTTCATCGGGGACGACCCGGTCGCCCTCGTGCTGGGCGACAACATCTTCTACGGCCACGGCTTCGCCATCACGCTCCAGCGGTGTGTGGCCACCGTGGACGGCTGTGTGCTGTTCGGGTACCCGGTCAAGGACCCGCAGCGCTACGGGGTCGGCGAGGTCGACGCCGCGGGCAAGCTGATCTCCCTTGAGGAGAAGCCGGCCGCACCCCGCTCGAACAGGGCGATCACCGGCCTGTACCTCTACGACAACGAGGTCGTGAAGGTCGCCCGGTCGCTCACCCCGTCCGCGCGCGGCGAGCTGGAGATCACCGACGTGAACACCCACTACCTGCAGCAGGGCCGGGCGACGCTGATCGACCTGGGCCGCGGGTTCGCCTGGCTGGACACCGGAACTCACGAGTCGCTGCTCGAAGCCGGTCAGTTCGTGCAGGTGCTCGAGCACCGCCAGGGGGTGCGGATCGCCTGCCTGGAGGAGATCGCGCTGCGGATGGGCTACATCGACGCCGACGCCTGCCACGCGCTGGGCCAGTCGATGGCGAAATCAAGTTACGGCCAGTACGTCATGGAAGTCGCCCGCTCCGCGCGCTGACCCCGTCAATGTCAATGCAGCTGGCGCCGAGCCATCTCCTCGAGGCGGTGAACCCGGTCCGCGATCGGCGGGTGCGTGGAGAACAACCGCGTCGCACCATCGCCCATCCGGAACGGGTTAGCGATCATGAGGTGGGACTGCGACGTCACCGCGGGCTCCGGGCGAAGCGGCGCCACCTGGGTGCCGTACTCCAGCTTGCGCAGGGCGCTGGCCAGCGCCAGCGGGTCCCCGGTGAGCGCCGCGCCGGAGGCGTCGGCCTGGTATTCCCGCGACCGGCTCACCGACATCTGCACGATGCCGGCCGCGATCGGGCCGAGCAGCGCGATAAGGATCATGGCGATCGGGTTCGGGCGGTCGTCACCGCCGTCGCCGAAGAGCCCCGCGAACATCGCCAGCTGCGACAGTGCCGTCACCATGCCAGCGAGTGCCCCGGCGACGGACGAGATGAGGATGTCCCGGTTGTAGACGTGTGACAGCTCGTGGCCGAGTACCCCGCGCAGCTCGCGCTCATTGAGCAGGTCGAGGATCCCGACGGTGCAGCACACCGCGGCATGACGCGGGTTGCGGCCGGTGGCGAAGGCGTTGGGTGCTTGCGTCGGGCTGACATACAGCCGGGGCATCGGCTGGCGCGCGTCGGTGGCCAGCTCCCGCACTATCCGGTACATCGTGGGCTGCTCGGCCTCGGACACCGGCCGGGCATGCATCGCTCGCAACGCGAGCTTGTCCGAGTTGAAGTAGGTGTAGGCGTTCATCCCCACCACGAACACCAGGGCGATGAGCACTCCGGTGCTGCCGAAGAACGACCCGATCAGCACCACCAGCGCCGACAGCCCGCCGAGCAGCAGCGCGGTCTTCAGCCCGTTGACGTGGTTGTGCACGGTGGTCAACCTCCCGGTGCGTTCGGGGCTCCCATCACTGCAACGCGCCCGCCGGGTGCGGGGTTCCGCAGCGCCACACCAACACCACCGCCCAAGCGACACACCGTGCACAGGAGCCCGACACACCGTGCACAGGAGAGCGACACACCGTGCACAGGGGCCCGACACGCGGGGCGTTGAGTTTTAGGCACGTCTTATGACATGATATTTCGATCCTGGGTTCGATCCGGGGTTTTCCAGGTGGATGGGGGCGGTATGCGCATCTTCCTGAGTTGGTGCCATCAGGACAGGGCACTGAAGGTGGCATTGCTGCGCGATCTGCTGCCTGCGCTGAGCGTGTTCACTGACCTCGACGTCGAGTGGTGGGAGGACAGCCACCTGACCTGCGGGGAGGAGCTGACCGCGGGCATCGCCGACCGGCTGGATGAGGCCGATTTCGGCCTGCTCCTGCTGAGCACCCGCTTCTTCGGGCGGCCGTTCATCCGGCAGCACGAGCTGCCGCGGTTCGCGGGTCCGCGTGCCGACAAGGGGTCGCTGCCGGTCGCGCTGAGCCCGCTGCCTGCCTTCGGTCCTGAGCTCGACCTGGGTGGCGTCGAGCGCCAGCTCGTCTTCACGCGGGACGCCAAGAGCTTCGCCGAGCTGTCCGGAGCCCGGCGATCGCGCTTCGCCCTCGACCTGGCGAAGGCGATCCGGCGGCGCGGCCGCCCCGGGAACGGGTACCGCGCGCTGTGACTGCCCGACTGCTCCGTGCCGAGATCGCCCACCATCTCGCCGCTCTGCACAAGACGCTGACCGCGCTGCAGTCGGCCCGGCTGACGGCCATCCTCGGCACGCTGGCCGACGATGGGCGGTTCCTGCTCCGGGCCGCGCTGGACGCCGCCGAGTTCCCGGCGGGCGACGCTCGCGGCCAGGATGCCTTCCAGGAGTTCCGCAAGCGGGTCAACCATGCCGCAGCCGAGGCCGGCGTCGATCTCCGGCTCGAGCTGGACTCCCGCAAGGCGCCTCCGGACCAGCGCCACGGCTGGTTCACCGGCGATGATCTGGTCGATGAGGGCATCGCCTCTTTCACCGGGCAGGCCGCCGGGCGGACGGGGATCGATCATCCCGTCCCGCCGGAGGTCGCGGAGCTCGGGCGCTCCCGCCGGACCCGGGTGTACGTCAGCGTCGCCCCGACGACCAGCGTCATGGCTCGGAAGGTGGGCATGCTGCTGCGGCAGCTGCACGAGACGCTGGCCGCAGACCACGAGCGGTGGGAGGTCGCCGACTCGGGCTCGGTCGGGCTGGGCGAGGATCCCGAGGCAGCACGCGACCGGCTCTGCGCCCAGGCCGACGTCCGGCTGGCGCTGGTGAGCCCCGCGTACCTCGGCGCGCCGGAGCGTCGCCGGACGCTGGACTGGCCCGGCCGGGTCGTCGCGTTCGCGGTGAGCGGCCTGCCGGACGGCCCGCTGGACTTGGGCCTGCTGCGGCTGCACGACGTCCGGCGCCGGACGAAGCCCTGGGACGAGTT
>JBOHFT010000155.1:0-11078 GCA_050699815.1 Pseudonocardiaceae bacterium
TCGGCTGCGCCTACGACGACATCAAGAAGGTGCTGGCCTACTCCACGGTCAGCCAGATCGGGTACATGATCCTCGCCGTCGGGCTGGGCCCGGCCGGTTACGCGCTGGGCATCGCGCACCTGCTCACCCACGGTTTCTTCAAGGCCGGGCTGTTCCTCGGCGCGGGCTCGGTGATGCACGCGATGCACGACGAGGTCGACATGCGCCGGATGGGCGGGCTCGTCTGGCACCTGCCGATCACCTTCGCCATCTTCACCTCGGGCTACCTGGCCCTGGTCGGGTTCCCGTTCCTGTCCGGCTACTACACCAAGGACGCGATCATCGAGGCCGCGTTCGGCGCGGGCGGCTGGCAGGGCTGGACCTTCGGCGGGCTCGCGATGCTGGCCGCCGGGATCACCGCCTTCTACATGACCCGGCTGCTGCTCATGACGTTCTTCGGCGAGGAACGCTGGCACAACCTGCGCAGCCCCGACGGCCAGCGCTACCACCCGCATGAGTCCCCGCCGGTGATGTGGCTGCCGATGGTGCCGCTGGCGATCGGCTCGCTGGTCGCCGGTTTCTTCCTGATCTCGGGCGAGCGGCTGGCGCACTGGCTGGAGCCCTCGGTGGGCACCTTGGCACACAGCGAGGCGGTGCCATTTCCGCACGAGCTGGTCCCGCTGTTCACCGTGCTGATCTCCGCGGCGGGCGTGCTGGTGGCCTGGCTGGTCGTCGGCAAGCAGCGGGTGCCGGTGCACCGGCCGCAGCGGGTCTCGCTGCCGGTGGCCGCGGCCAGGGCCGACCTCTACGCCAACGCGATCAACGAGGCACTCATCGCCCGGCCCGGCACCTGGCTCACCCGGGCGCTGGTGTTCGTGGACAACAAAGGCGTCGACGGGGTGGTCAACGGCACTGCGGCGCTGCTCGGTGGCACCTCAGGCCGGCTGCGCAGGCTGCAGACCGGGTTCGTCCGCAGCTACGCGCTGGGCATGCTGGGAGGCTCAGTCGTGGTGATCGCCTTGCTGCTGGCGGTGAGCTACTCATGAGCGGTGGCGGCCTGCTGCTGGCGATGCTGCTGCTGCCCCTGGTGGGCAGTGTGGTGGTCGCGCTGCTGCGCACCGCCGCGGTCGCGGCCAAGGTCACTGCGCTGGCGTTCGCGCTGGGTGAGCTGGTGCTGGCCGCTGTGGTCTGGTCGGCCTACCAGCCGGGGGGAGCGCGGCTGCAGCTGCTGCTGTCCGCCGAGTGGATCCCGGCTTTCGGGGCCCGCTTCGCGCTCGGCGTCGACGGCATCGCGCTGGTGATGATCGCGCTGCTCGCCGTGCTGGTGCCGATCGTGATGGGCTCGTCCTGGGCGGACAAGCTACCCGAGGGCCGCACCGCGGCGGGTTTCTACGCCCTGCTGCTGGTCACCGAGTCGATGATGATCGGGGTCTTCGCCGCCACCGACGTGTTCCTGTTCTACCTGTTCTTCGAGGTCATGCTGGTGCCGATGTACTTCCTGATCGGCCGCTTCGGCGGGCCGCGGCGGCAGTACGCGGCGGTGAAGTTCTTCCTGTACTCCCTGCTGGGCGGGCTGGTGATGCTGGCCAGCGTGATCGGTGTGTTCGTGGTGAGCTCGCAGCAGCTGGGCCGGGGCACCTTCGACTGGGCGACCCTGGTGGGCATCGCCGGGAGCGTCCCCGAGAGCACCCAGATCTGGCTGTTCCTCGGGTTCTTCGTCGCTTTCGCGATCAAGGCGCCGCTGGTGCCGCTGCACACCTGGCTGCCCGATGCCGGTGCCGAGGCCCCGGTGGGTGCTGGTGTGCTGCTGGTCGGGGTGATGGACAAGGTCGCCATTTACGGTTTCCTGCGCTACTGCCTGCCGCTGTTTCCCGGCGCGTCGCGCGCGCTGGCCCCGGTGGTGCTGGTGCTCGCCGTCGCCGGGATCATCTACGCCGCGCTGCTCGCCGTCGGCCAGTCCGACCTGAAAAGATTCGTGGCCTACACCTCGGTGGCGCACTTCGGTTTCATCGGATTGGGGGTCTTCGCCTTCTCCACCCAGGCCCAGGCCGGTGCGGTGCTGTACATGGTCAACCACGGCATCTCCACCGGGATGCTGTTCATCGTGGTCGGCATGCTGATCGCCCGGGGCGGCTCCCGGCTGATCGGCGACTACGGCGGGGTGGCGGCGCTGGCGCCGGTGCTGGCCGGGATGATGCTGGTCGCCGGGCTGTCCTCGCTGGCCCTGCCCGGCACCAACTCGTTCGTCTCGGAGTTCCTGGTGCTCGTCGGCTCCTACCCGCGCCAGCCGGTGCTCACGATCATCGCCACCACCGGGATCATCCTGGCCGCGCTGTATGTCTTGTGGGTCTACCAGCGGGTCATGCAGGGCCCGGTGCGGGGCGCGGCGGTCGTCGGCGCGCTGGATGGCCCGGGGACCGCGACGGCGCCGCAACACGCCCGCGCCCGGTTTCCCGACCTGTCGATCCGAGAGCTCGCCGTGCTGGTGCCGCTGGTGGCGCTCATCCTGCTGCTCGGGTTCTACCCGCAGCCGGTGCTGGATGTGATCAACCCGTCGGTCGGGGCCACGCTCACCGAGGCCGGCCTGACCGACCCGGTCGTCGAGCAGGGAGGCAACTGAGGTGCTGGTCGACGTTTTGCTGGCGCAGGTCCCCCAGGTGACGGTGCCGGAGGTCGACTACGCGGCGATCGCCCCGGTGCTGGTGGTGCTCGGGATGGCGTGCATCTCCGTGCTGGTGGAGGCCTTCGTGCCGCGCTCCGCGCGGTGGTCGTCGCAGGTCGCGCTGTGCCTGCTCACGCTGGGGGCGGCCGGTGCGGCGCTGGGCGTGCACCTGCACTCGTTCTCCCGGGGCAGCGGGACCGTCGTGACGCTGGCCGCGACGGTGGCCGTCGACGGCCCTGCCCTGTTCCTGTGGGGGACGCTGCTGGCCCTGGGCCTGGGGGCGGTGCTGCTCATCGCGGATCGGACGGTCGAACCCGGGGGAGCGTTGACCGCCGACGCCGCGGTGCGCCCGGGCACCGCGGCCGACCGCGCCCAGGCCGTGGGCACCGCGACGGGCACCGTCATGCAGACCGAGGTCTTCCCGCTGTTCCTGTTCTCGCTGGGCGGGATGATGGTCTTCACCGCGGCCAACGACCTGCTCACCATGTTCGTCGCGCTGGAAGTGCTCAGCCTGCCGCTGTACCTGATGTGCGGGCTGGCCCGGCGCCGCCGGTTGCTGTCCCAGGAGGCGGCGGTCAAGTACTTCCTCCTGGGAGCGTTCTCCTCAGCTTTTTTCCTGTACGGGGTGGCGCTGCTGTACGGCTACGCGAGCTCGGTCACCCTGTCCGCGATCGCCGAGGCATCCGCGGGCACCGACCGGTCGGACACCCTGCTGTTCGGCGGCCTGGCGCTGCTGGTGATCGGGCTGCTGTTCAAGGGCTCGGTCGGGCCGTTCCACACCTGGACCCCGGACGTCTACCAGGGCGCGCCGACGCCGGTGACGGCTTTCATGGCGGCCTGCACCAAGGTCGCTGCCTTCGGCGGCATCCTGCGGGTGCTGACCGTGGCGTTCGAGAGCACCCGCTGGGAGTGGCGGGGCCTGCTGTGGGGGGTGGCGATCGTCTCGATGGTGATCGGTGCGGTGCTGGGCCTGACCCAGACCGACATCAAGCGCATGATCGCCTACTCGTCGGTGGCGCACGCCGGTTTCCTGCTGGTCGGGGCGATCGCGCTGACCACGGCGGGCCTGTCCGGCACGATGTTCTACCTGCTCGCCTACGGGTTCACCACGCTGGCCGCGTTCGGTGTGGTCACCCTGGTGCGCGACGGCAACGGGGAGGCCACCCACCTGTCCCAGTGGGCCGGGCTGGCCAAGCGCTCGCCGCTGACCGCCGCGGTGTTCGCCTTCCTGCTCTTCGCCCTCGCCGGTATCCCGCTGACCAGCGGATTCACCGGTAAATTCGCGGTGTTCAGCGCTGCTGTGGCCGACGGGATGGCGCCGCTGGTGGTGGTGGCGCTGGTGGCCAGCGCGGTGGCCGCGTTCTTCTATCTGCGGGTGGTGGTGCTGATGTATTTCAGTGAACCGGCCGCCGACGGCCCGACGGTGAGTGTGCCGGGAGCGTTCACCACCGCCGCGATTACCCTTGGCGTGGTGATCACTCTGCTGCTCGGGGTGCTGCCCGCCTTCGCCCTGGACTGGGCCGCCCTCGGCGTGTTCGCCTCGTGATCCTGTGGTGAGCCGGTTGACATCCGAGCAGGTCGCTGGTGTGGAGCTGGCCGACCCGGCGCTGCGCGCCGTCCTGGAACAGGGCCTGACGCAGGTCGAGGAGCTGCTGCACCGGGAGGTGCAAAGCGAGTTCCGCTTCCTCACCGAGACCTCGCTGCACCTGGTCGACGCCGGGGGCAAGCGGTTCCGGCCGCTGCTCACCCTGCTCGCCGGCCAGTTCGGGCCGGATCAGGGGCGGACGGCTGACGTGGTCCGGGCCGCCGCGGTCGTGGAGCTGATCCATCTCGCCACGCTCTATCACGACGACGTGATGGATGAGGCCACCATGCGCCGGGGTGCGGTGAGCGCGAACGCCCGGTGGAATAACACGGTCGCGATCCTCACCGGTGACTTCCTGTTCGCGCACGCCTCCCGGCTGGTCGCCGACCTCGGGCCGGAGGCGGTGCGGATCATCGCCTGCACCTTCGCCGAGCTGGTCACCGGCCAGATGCGCGAGACCCTGGGCCCCGCTGACGGCGCCGACCCGGTGGCGCACTACCTGGCGGTGGTCGCGGAGAAGACCAGCTCGCTCATCGCCACCGCGGGCCGCTACGGCGCGATGTTCTCCGGTGCTCCCCCCGAGCGCGTCGAGGCGCTGCGCCGGTTTGGCGAGAAGATCGGCACCGCGTTCCAGATCTCCGACGACATCATCGACATCGTCTCGCCGGCCGCCCAGTCCGGCAAGACGCCGGGCACCGACCTGCGCGAGGGTGTGCGCACCCTGCCGATGCTCTACGCGCTGGCCGAACCTGGTGCCGACCGGCTCGGCGTGCTGCTGGCCGGCCCGCTCACCGACGACACGCTGATCGTCGAGGCATTGCACCTGCTGCGCGGCTCCCCGGGCCTGGACCGCGCAGTAGCCGCCCTGCGCTCCCACACCGACTCCGCCCGCGCCGAACTAGCGGTGTTACCCCCAGGCCCCGCCCGAGACGCCCTAGCCTCGGTCACCACCTACCTATCCACCCGCACCCACTAACCCCGCCCTCCTTCCGGCGCAGTCTGGATGCAGACTGCTGCTATTGCGGGCTCAATAAGCGCGTTCTGCATCAAGACTGCACGGGGGGGTGGGACCCAGCTCGCCGAGAGGCCCCTTCGGCACGAACCAGCGCACACGCCCCATCGAGAGCGGGAGGACCCCATTGTGACAACCGTCAACACGGTCCGCGGCGCGGTCGACACCGCGTCCCTTGGCCAGGTGCTCATGCACGAGCACGTGTTCGTGCTGACACCGGAGATCATGCTGAACTACGGCGGCGACTATTGGGACGAGCAGGAGCGGGTCACCGACGCGATCAGCAAGCTGCGTGAGCTGAAGGCCGCCGGCATCGACACCATCGTCGACCCGACCGTGCTTGGCCTGGGCCGCTGCATTCCCCGCATCCAGCGCGTCAACGCCGAGCTCGACCTCAACATCGTGGTGGCAACCGGCCTCTACACCTTCGACCAGCTTCCGCACTACTTCCAGTACCAGGGGCCGGGAACCCTCTTCGGTGGCCCCGAGCCACTGGTGGAGCTGTTCATCCGGGACATCACCTCGGGAATCGGCGGCACCGGGGTGAAGGCGGCGTTGCTCAAGTGCGTGGTCGAGGAACGCGGACTGACCCCGGACCAGACCAGGGTCGCCAAGGCGGTGGCCGCGGCGCACCGGGAGACGGGGGCACCCATTACGGTGCACACCAATTCCGGGCACCAGACCGGCAGGCTGGCGCTCGAGTTCTTCCGCGCCGAGGGGGTCGACCTGACGAAGGTGGTTGTCGGGCACGCGGGTGACTCCACCGATCTGGACTATCTGCGGTGGATCGCCGACCAGGGCGCGATCATCGGCTGTGACCGCTTCGGCGTCGACGTGTTCAACCCCACCGCGGACCGGATCGCGACGGTCGCCGCACTGTGTGCCGAGGGCTACGCCGACCGCATCGTGCTCTCCCACGACGCTGCCTGCTTCATGGACTGGTTCTCCGCACCGCACGTGCGCCAGCAGGTCGCGCTGGTGGTACCCGACTGGCATTACCTGCACATCCCGGCCACCGTCGTGCCGGCCCTGCGCGAAGCCGGCGTCACCGACGCGCAACTGCACGAGATGCTCGTCGCCGTGCCACGCCGGTACTTCGAGAAGACGAGCTGAGGCGGCGCCGCGGGACTGTTGCGTTGCTGGTGGATGGCGGGATTATCCGGCTCGCACGACTCCAGGAAGTTGATGGCCGGGCTAAGCGGGGTATTGGCGAAAAGGCCTCCATCCCAGTACCACCGTCCGCCGATCTGGGTCATGGGAAACCCGGGCGGGAGGCTCCCGCTGGCCACCACCGCGTCGAAAGTGAGGTCGTGCCCGGCATTGTCGAAATACTTGATCAGCGCGGTCTCGACGTCGATGGCGCCCACGATCACCCGGGTGCCGCCATGGTTGAGCTTGTCGAGGTCGGCCAGCTCCGCCAGGGTCCGGCGCAGGGGCCCCGTCTCGTAGCTGCTCTTGCATGCCCACGGCGCCATCAGCAGCGCGGGGTTCAGCCCGTACATGCCCGGGTTGCCGAACATCGCCAGGGATCGCTCGACATCGCGCGGCATGAACGGGATCGGCGCTGATCCGTTGCACGGGGTGCGTGCGACGGTCCTGTACCGCGAGCACTACCTGCTGCTCACCCCGGCCGACGGTGGGTTGGCCCGGCGGGCGAGCATAGGATGGGCCGAGGCCGCTCGCAGGGAAACGTGACCTGTCCAGGGGGATGAGCCTGATGGCGAAGGTGCTGTGTGTGCTCTATGACGACCCGATCGGCGGATATCCGCCTGCCTATGCGCGAGCGGGCATCCCTGGTATCGAGCGCTATCCTGGCGGCCAGACCCTGCCCACGCCCGACGCCGTCGATTTTGTCCCTGGCGAGCTGCTCGGCAGCGTGTCCGGTGCCCTGGGCCTGCGGTCTTTCCTGCGCGACCGCGGTCACGAGCTGGTGGTGACCTCCGACAAGGACGGCGCAGGATCGGAGTTCGACCGCCACCTTCCCGACGCCGAGATCGTCATCTCCCAACCGTTCTGGCCGGCTTACCTGACCGCTGAGCGCATCGCAGCGGCCCCGAACCTCAGGCTCGCGATCACCGCCGGAATCGGGTCCGACCACGTCGACCTGGACGCCGCGATCGCCCACGGCGTCACCGTCGCCGAAGTGACGTACTGCAACAGCATCAGTGTCGCCGAGCACGTGGTGATGATGATTCTGACGCTGGTCCGCAACTACCTGCCGTCCTACCAGACGGTGCTCGCTCAAGGATGGAACATCGCCGACTGCGTGGCCCGGTCCTACGACCTGGAAGGCATGCACGTCGGCACCGTCGGGGCCGGCCGCATCGGGCTGGCCGTGCTCCGGCGGCTCGCGCCGTTCGACGTGCGGCTGCACTACACCGACCCGCACCGGCTGTCGCCCGACGTCGAGCGGGACCTCACCCTGACCTTCCACCCCACCCCCCAGGATCTGGTGCCGGCCTGTGACGTCGTGACCATCAACGCACCGCTGCACCCGCAGACCGAGGGCCTGTTCGACGACGCCCTGCTGGCCAGCATGAAACGCGGCACTTATCTGATCAACACCGCCCGCGGGAAGATCTGTGACCGGGACGCCATCGTGCGCGCACTGCAGACGGGCCAGCTGGCCGGCTATGCGGGCGACGTGTGGTATCCCCAGCCGGCGCCACCGGACCACCCCTGGCGCACCATGCCGCACCACGGCATGACCCCGCACATCTCCGGCTCGTCACTGTCGGCGCAGGCCCGCTACGCGGCCGGCACCCGCGAGATCCTGGAGAACTACCTGCAGGGCCGCGCCATCCGCGACGAGTACCTCATCGTCGACGGCGGCAAGCTCGCCGGTGCCGGCGCCCACTCCTACACCACGCGATCACCGACCTGAGGTCAGCGCTTGCCGCCATCCGGCGAGCTGGCGTACCGCTGCAACGGATCAGTCCGGCTTTGGAGCTTCTGCAAGAACACTACAGCCGCACCTGACCCGCCCGCCGCCATTCGGAGCCGAATGGCGGTTCTGAGCGCCCCGTCGAGTGCCATTCGGAGCCGAATGGCGGTCGCAGGGACGACGAGTTCGAGGTCGGCCCAGCTGGCGTGATCGGAGTAGTAGCTCGTGGCCAGCCGCACCCCACGTTGGGTGAAGGTCTCCCACCGCTCCCATGACACGCGCACGAGGTTACTGAATACGGTACGTCGTATGCGACGGTCGGCTGCTGGTGTTCCGGGACCGGGTGAAGGCGTCGGAACGTAGTGAGGCCAGCTGCGGTCCTGTCTCGTAGGCCACCGCATCGGCGTGCTGGGGCATCACGGCGGTGGCGCGCAGGGCAGCCTTGGTGGCGATCACGAGATCGCGGGGCGCCGCTGCGGCCCGGCCCGCGAGATTGACCGCAGCGGCCACCACCGCCTCGTGCGCGGCGGGCGAGCGGGGCTCGCCGTCGGTCTCGATCACGCGGTGGGCCAGCCCGGTGCGCACCGCTTCGTGGGCGTCCAGCGGCTCGCCGAACAGCGTCATCGCCGCGGCGGTCTGGGGACCCGCAGCGCGTTGCACGAGCCACGTCATGCCGCCGCCGGGATGGATGCCCAGCTGCAGGAAACGCGCGTCGAAGAACGCGCCGGGGCCGACCAGCCGCAGGTTGCAGGCCAGCGCCAGGTTGAGTCCGGCACCGACGGCGGGCCCGTTGACCGCGGCGATGGTGGGCAGCGCGGCGTTCGCCACGGCGAGGAAGCCGGCGTAGATGCGGTGCAAGTCGGTGGCCGAGCCGGACGCCCCGGCGGCGGCGAGCGCGTCCAGATCACCCCCGGCGCAGAACGCGGGCGGGGCACCGGTGATCACGATGGCGTGCACCGATTCGTCGCTGTCGCAGGCCGCGACGGCACGGGCCAGCCGGTCGGACAGGTTGAGGGTCAGGGCATTGCGGCGGGCCGGATCGGACACCGTCACCACAGCGACGCCACCACGCCGCTCCACGAGCACAGTCATACCCGTGAGTGTGTATCAGGGCTATAGGTCGCATCGCCACTCACGGGTCGCGCAGCGGCACGCGCTCGAGGAGGGTGGAGAGGACCACGGTGGAGACTGTGCGGTCCACGAAGTCCACTGCGCGGAGCCGTTCCAGCGCGGTCTCCAGGTGCGCGATGCTCCCGGCGCGCAGGTGCACGATCGCGTCCGCCGCGCCGGACACCGTGTAGGCGGCCACGACTTCGGGCAGCGGCAGCAGGCCGGCCCGGATCCGGGTGGGGGGCACGTTGCCCCGGCAGTGCACCTCGACGAAGGCCTCGCTGCCCCAGCCCAGCGCCGCGGGGTCGACCACGGCGGTGAAGCCACGCAGCACACCGGTGGCGAGCAGCTTGTCGACCCGGCGCTTCACGGCGGGAGCCGAGAGCCCGACGATGCCGCCGATCTCGGAGTAGCTGGAGCGGGCATCGGCGACCAGCCGCGCCACAATCTGACGGTCAAGCGTGTCCATGCGCAACATTCTGCGGGTATCTGAGCAACAAAACCACATTGAGTTCTGATAAGAACGCTCTATACCATCGGATCATGTCAGCTGCTCTGCGGTCAGTATCGCCGCTGCGCCTCGGCACCGCGCGCCGGTACCTGATGTGCCCGCCGCGGTACTTCACCGTGAGCTACCGGATCAACCCGTGGATGGACCCCAGCCGGCCGGTGGACACCGCGCGGGCGATGGCGCAGTGGACAGCGCTGGCCGCCACCCACCGCGCGCTCGGGCACACCGTGGAGGTGATCGACCCCGAGCCGGGCCTGCCGGACATGGTGTTCGCGGCCAACGCCGGCACCATGATCAATGGCGTCGTGCTGGGCGCCCGGTTCCGGGACGCGCAGCGGGCCGCCGAGGCGGAGCACTACCGGCGCTGGTTCGCCGCGCACGGCGGGCCCGGCCTGGTGATGCCCGGCGCGGTCAACGAGGGGGAGGGGGACCTGGCCTGGACCGGCCGGCTGCTGCTGGCCGGCACCGGGTTCCGCACCGAGCCCGCGGCGCACCCCGAGGCGCAGGAGGCCCTCGGGGTGCCGGTGGTCTCGCTGCGGCTGGTCGACCCGTTCTACTACCACCTCGACACGTGCCTGCTGGTGCTCGACGACTCGCCGTCGGAACCGCTGATTGCCTACTACCCGGCGGCGTTCTCGCCCGGCTCGCGGCGGGTGCTGGAACGGCTGTTCCCCGACGCGGTGATCGCCAGCGCGGCGGACGCGGCGTGCCTGGGGCTCAACGGGGTATCCGACGGCCGCTCGGTGGTGCTGCCCGCCGAAGCGGTGGATCTGGGATGCGCGCTGGCCGCCCGCGGCTTCGAGCCCGTCTTCGTCGACGTCTCAGAGCTCCGCCGGGCCGGCGGTGGCCCTAAATGCTGCACCCTGGAACTGCGGGCCTGACACGACTCAATAGCGCGCGCCGACGCCGCGGGCCGGCTCCGCTGATCGGGCGGCGGGATGCAGGGGTGGCAGGGGCCCGAAGGACTCTGCGGGGAGGCGGGTGAGCCGGCCGTCCTCGACGACGTTCCAGCCGAGCCAGCGCCAGGCCCCCGCGCTGGCCCTGACGAGCTGGCCCGCGATGGCGTCGAAGACCGCGAGCTCGCCCCCCGGCAGGGTGACGATCGTGAACCCGACGGGCAGCCCGCTGGTGGCGTCCCAGACCCGGACGGTGCCGTCGGCGCTGCCGGTGAGCAGGCGGGTGCCGTCGGGGGACCAGGCCACCGCCCGCACCCAGTTGGTGTGGCCGGTGAGCTGGTGGAGGGGCTGTGCGGTGGTGGCGTCCCAGATCCGGGCGGTGTGGTCGGCGCTGCTGGTGAGCAGGCGGGTGCCGTCGGGGGACCAGGCCACCGCCACC
>JBOHFT010000156.1:0-10963 GCA_050699815.1 Pseudonocardiaceae bacterium
CTGGACTCCGCCGAGGCGGCCTGGGCCAACCGGGGCATCGCCGACGGCGGCCCGGTGTTTGGTCCGCAGTGGACGGTTGCGGCGCTGCCGCCCGGCCCAGGTCTGGCCGAGTGTGACCTGTCCGTGCAGCTCTCCGGCTGGATGCTGCTGGAGGCCGCCGCCACACTGCCGGGGCCGTGACTGCCCCCCGGTTGCGCGAGCCGGGCATCAGCGCCTGACACACCGGGCAGGGGAGCACGACACACCGGGCATGAGGGGACGACACACCGGGCAGGGGGGGACGACACACCGGGGAACGTAGGGTCGGGGCCATGCAGACGCCCCGGCTGGTTGCCTCGGATGTGGACGGGACCTTGCTGGACCGGACCGACCGGATCTCTGCGCGGACCCGGGCCGCGGTGCATCGGGTGCTTGCCGCCGGGATTCCCTTCGTGCTGGTCACCGGCCGGCCGCCACGGTGGATCCCGCCGGTTGCCGAGCTACTCGGGCACGCCGGGCCGACGGTGTGCGCCAACGGCGCGGTGCTCTACGACGCGGCCGCCGACCGGGTCAGCTACTCGGCGAACCTGGATCCGGGGCAGCTGCGGGACGCGGCGACCGTGGTGGCGGCCGTGCTGCCGGGTGCGAAGCTCGCCGTCGAGCTGCCCACCGGCAGCGCCGCGGTCACCGGGGCCGACCAGTTCCTCGCCGAACCGGGCTACACCCACCCCTGGCCCGGCGCGGACTCGGCGCCCGCACCGCGGGAGGAGCTGCTCGGCCGGCCCGCGATCAAGATGCTGGTCAGCCAGCCGGATGCGAGCAGCGACGTGATGGCCGCCGCGGTCGGCGAGATCCTCGGCGCTGCGCTGGGCATCACGTTCTCCACCTGCCTCGGCCTGATCGAGCTGTCCGCGCCCGGCGTCACCAAGGGCACCGGGCTGGCCCGGCTGGCCGGCGAGCTGGGGATCCCCGCGGCCGATGTGGTGGCCGTGGGCGATATGCCCAACGACCTCCCGATGCTGCAGTGGGCCGGGTACGGGGTGGCGATGGCCAACGCCCATCCCGCTGTGCTCGACGCCGCCGACGAGATCACGGCGGGCAACTCCGAGGACGGCCTCGCGATGATCCTGGAAAGATGGTTCTGATCTTCCCGTGAACTCCTCGCCGGCGGTGGCTGGCACCCCACTGACGGGGTGCCAGCCACCGCCGGCGACTTACGGGACTAGCAGCCCCGAGACGGACCCCTAGCAACCACCGTGGTAGTAGCTCTTGTAGTAGTGGTGGCCGCCGTAGTTATGCCTGCGGTAGCCCCCGTAGCCCCTGTGGCCGTAGCCCCCGTAGCCCCCGTAGCCCCTGTGGCCGTAGCCCCTGTGGCCGTAGCCCCCACCGTATCCGAGCTGGAAGATTTCCGTGACCCTCATGATGCGTCCTCCCTAACTATCGTCTTTCCCGGGAATATCTCTTCCCGGGAAGAACTGGATGTTCTCTCCGCTCGCGACAGTCGATGGAGTTGCACGTCCCCCATGAAACCCCCGAAGCGGCCTTCCAATTCGTGAAAGGTCCCCCGTCGGCTCCTGGCCAGCCAGCGTATCGATCCGATTGGCCAGAGTCGACGCAATTATTCGTACTGGAAACCTCACCCTGTGTCAACGGGTGTTACTCAAGTGTTATCGTGGGCTACTGTTTGTGAGCGGTAAGGTAACGGCACGGTCGGCATACGACGGAGTGTGATTCTGCGTGAGCGGGCAGTGAAATGTGCTGGTACACGCCGGGGTCATCGGCGGCTGGTGAACCACGCTCGGTGTCCGCCCGGTGGAAAACGTTTCACTAGGTACGAACTAGGGCCTGAGGTACTGTCAGCCGGTGGTTGCCACCCGGCTGTCCCCCCAGTGGCTGTCCCCCCAGCGCGAGACAAGCAGGGGCCGCTAGGGTGGCGTGGCCTGAGCCAACCTCCACCGCGCCGGCTGATGAGCTGGTCGGGCGCCCGTCAGTGGACGAGCTGCTGGACCGTGCCGCGAAGCGCCGGATTTGTGTGGTGCTGGGCGCAGCCGGCTGGGGCAAGACCACGGCGGTGGCGGCGTGGTCGCGCAGCCGCCCGACCGCGTGGCTGCGCCATGAGGACCCTGCGGCGGCTGCGGACCGCCTGCTGGCCAGCCTGCTGGGGGCAGTGCAGGCCCACGTGCAGGCCCACGTGCAGGCCCACGCGCCGGTGCCCGCGCCGGACCTGAGCACGGCGGCACTGGGCCCAGACCAGGTCCGGTCCTCGGTGGCGGCCATCTGCGTCTGGCTGGACAGTGTCCTGAGCAGCGACCTCGTTCTGGTCGTGGACGACCTGCACGCGCTGCCGCCGGACAGTGCCGCGGCAGGCCTCGTCGAGGGCCTGTGCCGGCATGCACCGGACCTGCTGCATCTGGTCCTGATTTCCCGGTCCGAGCTGCCGTTCTCGCTGCACCGGTTGCGGGGCCGCGGTCATGTCACGGAGATCCATGCGCCGGACCTTGCTTTCGACGTCGCCGATGTCGCTGCCCTGTTGGGCAAGACCGTCGGAACGGATCCGCCTGGCTTGGCCAGGCGGATGTGGGAGCACACCGGAGGGTGGGCCGCGGCCCTGCACTGTGCGGTGGAGATGCTGCGGGCCGTCGAGCCGGATCAGCGCCTGGCCGTGGTGGGGCAGCTGGCGGACCCGGGACAGCGATTCCATGGCTATCTGGCCGAAGAGGTCATGGGCGCCGCGCCCGAGTGGGTTCAGCAGCTGCTGCGCAGGCTGGCGATCTTCGGCGAGGCCAGGTTCACGACGGAGACCGAGGGGGGGCGCAATGATCCGACAGCCGCGCTCGCGGAGCTGAGCCGCCAGGGACTCGTGCGGCGCACGGGTGGGGGCGGGTGGTCGCTCGTGCGCCCGTTGCGTGACTATTTCGAGCACCAGGCACCACCGTCGGCAAGCGAGCGGACAGCGCTGCACGTCATGGCGGCCAGCGAGTGCGCCGAGCAGGGGGCGCAGGCCGAAGCCCTGCGGCATCTGCTAGCCGCAGGCGACTATGCCGCGTGTGCCGCGCTACTGGTCGATCATGGTGGCGCGATGGTGGAGCGCGGCCAGCTCGACGGGGTGTTACGGGCCGCCGAGTTGCCGGCCGAGTACCTCGACGACCTGCGGATCCAGCAGGTTCTGGGACAGGCGCACCAGGTGCGGGGCCAGTGGACGCAGGCACTGCAGCACTTTCAGCGGGCCGGCCACGATCGAGACCAGCTCGAGCCCGCGCTGTCCTGGCGGGTCGGCCTGATCGCTTTCGCCCGGGGCGAGTTCGCCGAGGTCCACGAGCTGACCCGGCGGACCCGGAGAGGCCGGGAGGACACCCCCGACGAGATCCGGGTGCTGGCCTTGTCGGCAAGCGCCTACCGGATGACCGGTGACCTCGCGGGTCTGCGGAAGGTGGCAGCCGAAGCCCGTGCCGCGGCCCGGCGGTGCGGCGATCCCGGTGCGTGGTCCGGTGTCCACCACGTCTTCGCGGTCCTCGCCGCTGCCGAGGGCGACTGGCGGCAAGCCGAGGCGCACTGCACCGATGCCCTGCGCAGTGCCGAGGCCAGCGGCGACCTGCTCGGGCTGATGTGGATCCGGGCCAGCTGGGCATTCCACCAGTTCGATATGGGTGCGCCCCGGCAAGCGCTGGCCGACGCCCAGATCGTGTTGCGCCTCAGCGAGCGATGCGAGGACCCGTTTCTCGTCGCGCACGCGCTGACCACCCGCGGCCGGGCTGGCGCGCGCCTGGGGATGCTGGCGGAGGCGGCGGGCGACTTCGCCACCGCGATCGACCTCTTCCAGCGCATCGGCTCCCGGTTCCTGGCGTGGCCGCTGTGCGGCCTCGGTGATCTGCACCGGACCAGGGGCCAGCTGGCCCGGGCCCGGGCAGCGTACGAGGAGGCGCTGGCCCTCGCCGAGCCGTGCCACGATGTCTTCGGCCTCAGTTCGGCGCTGATCGGTCTCGCGCGGATCAGTGCGGCGGCTGACCCGGCGCGGGCCCGTGCGCATGCGGGGCGGGCGGTGGAGCTGGGTGAGGGACTTCGCGAGGTCCCGGCGTTGCTGACCCGCGGCTGGGTCGGGTTGCTGGGCGGTGACCGGCACGGCGCCGCGGCGGATGCCGACCAGGCTGCCGTGGCCGCGCGGCGACGGCGGGACAACCCAGGGCTGGCCGAGGCCATCACCCTGGGCGTGCTGGCCGCCCGCGATCCCGCCGCGGCTGCCACCCCGCTCCGGGAGGCGATCGGCATCTGGCAGGAGACGGGCTGCCGCCTGGAGGAAGCCGCGGCCAGGGTCGTCGCCGCACGCATCGGCGCGCCCCTTGCGGGCACCGGCGCTGACCTCGCGGGCCAGCTGCTCCGGGAACACGGCATCGACGTCGAGTCGCAGCACGACGCCGGACCGCTGGGCGTGCTGGCCCGGTCCGCGCCCAGGGTGTCGCTCCAGACGCTCGGTGTGTTCCGGGTGATCCGCGACGGGGTCCCGGTCCCGAATATCTCCTGGAAGTCGAAAAAAGCCCGGGACCTGCTGAAGATCCTGGTTGCGCGGCGCCGATCGACGCCCCGTGATCAGCTGATGGAGCTGTTGTGGCCGGAGGTGGCGCCGGAGGTGGCCGGCAACCGGCTGTCGGTGCTGCTGTCCACGGTCCGCGATGTGCTGGCGCCCCACCCGGTCGGCGAGGGCCCATTGATCACCAGTGACGGCGCGGTGTCGTTGAGCCGCACCCAGGTCACCGTCGACGTTGAGGACTTCCTCACCCGGGCCACCGCGGCCCTCGACGCGGACCGGGCGGCCGCGCCGGACGCGACCGCGCGGCTCGCCGCTGCCGTCGCCGCCCATACCGGCGATTTCCTCGAAGACGACCCTTACCAGGAGTGGGCCGCCGCGATAGCCGAAGAGGTGAAGGCCACCTACATTGCCCTGCTCCGGGTGCTGTCTGCCCGGCTGCGCGACGCTGGGGACACCGACGCGGCCGTGCGGTACACGCTGCGCCTGCTCGAGCAGGACTGCTACGACGAGGAGGCCCATTTCAGCCTCGTCGGGGCGCTGTCCGACGCGGGCCGCCTCGGTGAGGCACGCCGGCACTACCGCAACTACGCCCGCCGGATGACGGAGATCGACGTCCGGCCGAGCCCGCTGTCGGAGCTGACGTCACCAGGCGTGGCCCGGTCCCGCACGGTCAGCTGATGCCCAGCCCACCTAACTCCCAGCTAAGTTATCCTTTAAGTAACTCTTAAGAGTGAAGATCTAGCGTCCGTTTCATGGGAAAACCAGGGGCGCTTGCTGTGCCCATCGTTAGCGAAAAAAGAAAAAATCACTCATTAAAGACAAGTCAGGAAAACGTCAAGGTCCGAACGGGTGACATCGAGCGCATGCCGGTCGACCCGGCCTGGTTAGCCGCCACGATGGCAGCGCTGATCGACACGTACCAGGTCCCCGGTGCCCAGCTCGCCGTCCACCGGGGTGGTGTGACCGTCGCGGCCGAGGTCGGTGAGCTGGAGCACGGAGCGGGGATCGCGGTCACCCGGGAGACCGCTTTCGCCGTCGGGTCGATCACCAAGACCTGGACCGCAACCCTGGCGATGGTCCTGGTCGCCGACGGCGACCTCGAGCTCGACGCACCGCTGGATGAGCACCTGCCCGAGCTGGCCGACCTGGGCCGGGAGCTCACCCTGGCGCAGCTGCTCAGCCACACCAGCGGCTTCGCCGCCAGCCCCGACGCGTCGGAGCTGGCCACCCTGTCGCTGGGGCGCTACGTCCGGGAGCACTGCCGCCGGCCGGACCTGCTCGTCGCACCCGGGACCGGTTTCTCCTATTCAAGCCGCAACTACGTGCTGGCCGCCCACCTGATCGAGACGATCACGGGCATGAGCTGGGCGGAGGCCATGGAGTCGATCCTGCTGCGGCCGCTGGGGGTCGACCCCGCCCCGGTCGTGGGGGCCCGGGAAGCGCGCCCCATCGCCACCGGTCACTCGGTCAACACGACCCTGGGCCGGGCCCGGCCCGTGCAGCAGGAACTGGCCCCCGCCGAGGCCCCGGCCGGGGCCCTGGTGATGAGTGCCGTCGATCTGGTGGCGCTGGGGCTGATGCACGTCGGGCTCGGTGTCCCCGAGCTGCTGGGGGCCGCCGACACCGAGCGGATGCGCCAGGCCGTTCCCGCCGCCGACCCGTTCGGGCTGGCCGACGGCTGGGGTTGCGGGCTGGCCGTGTTCCGGGACCAGGCCACCGACTGGTTCGGCCACGACGGCAACGCCAACGGCACGTCCTGCTACCTGCGCATCGAGCCGGCCAGCGGATGGGTGGTGGCGCTGACCACCAACGCCAACACCGGGTCGCAGCTGTGGGAGCAGCTGTGCACCGAACTGCGCCCGCCGAGCCTGCCGCGGGCAGCGCATCGCCGGGACGTCTCGCTGCGGGCAGCGGTCGCACCCCCGGCGGGGTGTGTGGGCAGCTACTCCAACGGCCCGGCCGAGTACCACGTCACTGCCGCCGCCGACGGCGGTCTGTATCTCGCGGTCGGCGACGAGCTCACCGCGCGGCTGGCCTGCTACGACGACCGGAACTTCGTCGTCCAGGACCTGGCCTCGGGGCGGGGCGTGCATCTCGGGCGTTTCCTGTGCGACCCGGGCACCGGGCAGGTCGGGTACCTGCAGATCGGTGGCCGGCTCGCCCGCCGGGGACGGTCTCCCGCCGCGCCGGGCGCCCGATCGCCAGCCGGCTCCCTGAGCCGCATCTCCGCCTGAGCACCTTTTCTGCGTACCTGTTTTGGGATCCACTTCATCGCTGCACCGTGCCGGAAGGATTCACGAAAATATGGCTGACGAGCCGATCGCCACCGTGCTGCCGGTGCTGTTCGAGGCTGCGGTGGCGCGGGCTCCGGGCCGGCCGGCCGTCGTCGCCGACGGCGGCTCGGTCAGTTACGGCGAGCTGGACGCCCTGGCGAACCGGTTGGCATGGCTGCTGCTGGCCAGGGGGGTGGGGCCGGAGGCCGTGGTGGCGCTGGTGTTGCCCCGGTCAGTGGAGATGGTGGTGGCGCAGCTGGCGGTCACCAAGGCCGGGGGGGCGTTCCTGCCGGTGGATCCGGCCTATCCGGCCGAGCGGATCCGGTTCATGGTGGCCGATGCCGCCGCGGTCGTGGTGCTGACCTGCGGTGCGGTCAGTGCCGGCCTCGTCGGCGTCCCGCTGGTGGTGGTGGACGAGCCCGCGGTGCGCGCGGAACTGGGCGCGATGCCGGACCGGGCTCCCACCGATGCCGACCGGCCAGCGCCGCTGCTGGTGGCCCATCCGGCTTATGTGATCTACACGTCGGGGTCGACGGGGCGGCCCAAGGGGGTGGTGGTCACCCACACCGGGCTGGCGAGTTTCTCCGCCGCGGAGGTGCAGCGGTATGCGGTGGCGCCCGGGGATCGGGTGCTGCAGTTCTCCTCCCCGAGCTTCGACGCCTCGGTGCTGGAGCTGTGCATGTCGTTGCCGGTGGGCGCGGCATTGGTGGTGCCCCCGCCAGGGCCGTTGCTCGGGGAGGCGCTGGCGCGGGTGCTGGCCGAGCAGCAGGTGACTCACGCGCTGATCCCACCGGCGGCGCTGGCCACCGTGCCGGCCGCCGCCGCGGCTGCGCTGACCGGGTTCCGGACGCTGATCGTGGGTGGGGATGTGTGCCCCCCGGAGCTGGTCGCGCGGTGGGCCCCGGGCCGGCGGATGATCAATTCCTACGGGCCGACCGAGTCGACGGTGGTGGCGACCTGGAGCGAGCCGCTGACCGCCACCGGCGGTGCCCCGATCGGGACACCGATCGCCAACACCCAGGGGTACGTGCTGGACCGGGCATTGCGGCCGGTGCCGGCCGGTGCGGTCGGCGAGCTGTACCTCGCCGGAATCGGGCTGGCCCGGGGATATCTGCGGCGGCCGGGACTGACCGCCGAGAGGTTCCTGGCACATCCCTTCGCCGGTCCGGGCACCCGGATGTACCGCACCGGTGATCTGGTGCGCTGGGGGGCCGACGGGCAGCTGCGGTTCGTGGGCCGGGCCGACGAGCAGGTCAAGATCCGGGGATTCCGGATCGAGCCCGGTGAGATCGAGACGGTGCTGCAGGCCCACCCCGACGTGGACCGGGCGGTGGTCGTGGCCCGCTGCGACCAGCCCGGCACGCCCCGGCTGGTGGCCTACCTGGTCGCCGCTGCGGGCCGGGCCCCGGCGGTGGAGCAGCTCCGCGCTGCGCTGGCCCAGGCGCTGCCCGCCTTCATGGTGCCCGCGGCGTTCGTGGTCCTTGATGCGCTGCCGCTGACCGTGCACGGGAAACTTGACCGCCGCGCCCTGCCCGCCCCGCCCGCCGCGTCGGCCGGCCCGGTGGCCCCGCGCGGCGGGACCGAACAGGTCCTGGCCCAGATCTGGGCCGACGTGCTCGGCGTGGGCACCGTCGGCGCCGAGGACGACTTCTGGACCCTCGGCGGCGACTCGATCATGGCTGTCCGGGTGCTGTCCCGGATCCGGGTGGCGCTGGGCGCGGACCTGCCGGTCCGGGCACTGTTCGAGGCACCGACCGTCGCCCGGCTCGCGGAGCTCGTGGCGGCGGCCCGGCAGACGCTGCCCGCCGTGCCGATCCCCCGGGTGTCGCGCGAGCGCGCGGTGCCGCTGTCCCCTGCCCAGCAGCGGCTGTGGCTGCTCGACGACGTGTCCGCCGACGGGGCCACCGAGTACAACACCGGCATCGGGCTGCGGTTGTCCGGCGTGCTGGACCACACCGCGCTGCGGACGGCACTGGCGGGGCTGGTGGGCCGCCACGAGTCGCTGCGGACGACGTTCGAGACGGTGGACGGGCACGGGGCCGCGCACATCGCCCCCCGCGGGGAGATCCCGCTGGGCATCGTGGACCTCTCCGCCAGGACCGCCGCGGTGGCGCAGGTGATCGCGCAGTTCCTGAGCCGCCCTTTCGACTTGGGCCGCGGCCCGCTGACCCGGGCACTGCTGGTCTGCCTCGCCGCGGACGACCAGGTGCTGGTGCTCAGCCAGCACCACATCATCACCGACGGCTGGTCGGTCGGGCTGCTGGTGGACGAGCTGGCGCAGCGCTACGCCGCCGCGGTCAGCGGGATCCCGGTCGCATTGCCGGAGCTGGCGATCCAGTACGCCGACATCGCCGGGTGGCAGCGTCAGCAGCTGTCCGGCCCGGTGCTGGCGCCGCACCTGGACTACTGGACCCGCCAGCTGGCGGGTGTCGAGGCGCTCGAGCTGCCCACCGACCGGCCCCGGCCACCGCTGCGCACGACCGCCGGCGCGGTGCACCGCCATGATCTGCCGGCCGGCCTGGTGCGGCGGCTGACCGCGGTGGGGCAGGCGCACGGGGCGACGCTGTTCATGACGCTGACCGCCGCGGTCGCGGTGCTGCTGTCGCGGTACGGCAACCAGCGCGACATCGCGATCGGCACCGCCACCTCCGGGCGCGGCCGGGCCGAGCTGGACAACCTCGTCGGGTTCTTCGTCAACACCGTCGTGCTGCGCTGCCGGGTGCGGCCCGACCAGCCCTTCGGTGACTTCCTCGCCGCGGTCCGGGAGACCGTGCTGGAGGCGTTCGCCCATGACGAGGTCCCGTTCGACCGCCTGGTCGAGGAGCTCCGGCTGGAGCGCGACCCCAGCCGTACCCCGCTGGTGCAGGTCATGGTGGTGCTGCAGCAGGAGATGGTGCCGTCGCGCGAGGTCGCCGGCCTTTCCCTCACCGAGCACGATCTGCCGCGCCCGTCGGCCCGGTTCGACCTCGTCGTGGAATTCCTGCCCCGGAACGGCTCGCTGAACATCGCCGTCGAATACAACACCGACCTGTTCGACGTCGGCACCGTCGCGGGATTGGTGGCGAGCCTGGCGGCGCTGCTCGAGGGAATTGCCGACGATCCGCACCGGCCGCTAGCCGAGCTTCCGTTGTTGTCTGAAGCTGAGCGGGATCGGTTGGTGCTGGCGTGGAATGACACGGCGTCGGTGGTGCCGGTGGGCACTGTCGCGGATGTCTTCACGCAGCAGGTGGCGTCGGTGCCGGATGCGGTCGCGGTGGTTTCTGCTGGGGCCACCTTGTCGTATTTCGAGTTGGAGGTTGCGGCGAACCGGCTGGCGCATCGGCTGATCCGGTGGGGGGTGCGGGTAGAGGACCGGGTCGCCGTGCTCGTGGAGCGCTCGATCCCCTTAGTGGTGACCGTGCTGGCGGTGGCCAAGGCCGGCGGGGTGTACGTGCCGCTCGACGAACGGGCACCGGCGCAGCGGCTGCGGTCGGTGCTGGCCCAGGCCAACGCGGCGGTGATGGTCACCGACCGGGCGTGGGAGGCGGTGGCCCGGTCGGTGCATGGCGGGCCACTGGTCGTGGTGGACACCGACGAATCGCTGCGGGCTGACGATGCCGACCCGCCGGCGGTGGCGCTGAGCCCGGACAATCTCGTCTACCTGGAATTCACGTCGGGTTCCACCGGGGTGCCGAAGGGCGTGGCGGCCCGGCACCGGGATGTGGTGGCGTTCGCGGCTGACCGGTGTTTCGCTAACGGGGCGCATGAGCGGGTGCTGGTGCATTCCCCGCTGGCTTTCGACGCCTCGACATACGAGTTGTGGGTGCCCTTGCTGAATGAGGGCCAGGTGGTGCTGGCCCCGCCGGGTGACTTAACCGCCGACGTGCTGGCCGCCACGGTCACGCGGCATCAGGTGACGGGGTTGTTCGTCACGATCGGGTTGTTCCGGGTGCTGGCCCAGGAAGCGCCAGAATGTTTCGCCGGGCTGCAGGAGGTGTGGACCGGCGGGGACATCGTGCCGGCCGCCGCCCTGCGGGCGGTCTTGCGGGCGTGCCCGGGACTCATCGTGGTGAATGTGTACGGCCCCACCGAGACCACCACGTATGCCACCCAGCGACCCATGGCGTCGGTGGAGTCGGTGCCTGATGTCGTGCCCATCGGGCGGCCGCTGGACAACATGACCGTCTATGTCCTCGATGGGCAGGGG
>JBOHFT010000157.1:0-10960 GCA_050699815.1 Pseudonocardiaceae bacterium
GCCTCCCACATCTGTGGCACTACCGGCCAGGCCGCTCCTGCCGGCAACCCACGATCACATGTGAGCGAGGCCCCAGCCCGAACTCACATACCGTCTAAGCTCACTAACCTGGGCCATGCTGGTTTGAGGAGCACTGCGGCTGGCGGCTGGTCGTGAAGGCCCGTGACGGCTACGCCCGGTTGCTCAAGATCCGTCCCGAGATCGACGCCACCCGGCAGCATGTGACCGTGGCGCCGGAATCCCATCTCCCATGATTAGCGCCATGCTATGCAGGCAAGGCGGCATCAGGGCTCACGAAACCCCCTGGAGGTCTCGGCGATAGGGGAGATCAGCGATGTGAGCACCGCGCTCACACGAGGGCCTGCCACCCCGTACGTGTAATCCGGCTGGAGGTACACCATGACGACAACCGCAGACCCCGGGGTGGAGGGTGTTGTATTGCTGGGCGAGTTTCCACTGCGGCCAGCCAAGGGCGTGCCGCCAGGCCACCCGTGGCCGCAGGTTGAACCGGCGACCCATCTCGGCGGCGATCTGGGGCACCGAGCACCCCAACCCCGCATCCGATCACGGAGCTGATCACGCTCGGCCTTCGCCGAGTTCCCCGCGTTCCTGGGCATCGCCCACCCCCAAGAAGGTATGCGTGCAGTACCGAACCTGCTGCGAACCGTAGCCCAGGCCAGCGACAGCACAGCAGGAGCGCCGCAGGCCCGCGGCCGGATCGGCCAGAAATTCCGGCCCCATCGGCTACCTGTTTGACCAGGTCAGAGGAGTGGAGATCGCCGGGGAAATATTTCCGCCCACCCGGAGCCCCACCTCCCCTGATCGGCAGCACGCGTGCACCATGGGGCAGTGTCAGGGTCGCCCAGGCGGGGCGGCTCCGCATTGTCGGGGGTGGCCACTACCGTGTGCGCCCGTGGCGCGCTATCCCCGGCTACCCGTCGAGCCCTCCGCCCGGTTCGCCGTCACCACCGCGGTGGTGCCGGAATGACGATCACGGATCTGCCCCAGGTCCACACGGGACGGTGGCGGCCGCACCGGGCGGGCATCGTCAACATCTGGCGTTACCTCGACGAGGTGTTCGGCTTCCACCAGGGCCGGCTGCTGCTGCGCGGCGCGAACGGCACCGGCAAGTCCAAGGCGCTGGAGCTGCTGCTGCCCTACCTGCTCGACGCCAACCTGCGCGCGCACCGGCTGTCCACCTTCGGCAGCGACCGGTCCATGTATTGGAACCTGATGGGCGACGGCTACCCCAACGCCAGCCGGGTCGGCTACGTGTGGCTGGAGTTCACCCGCCTGGACGCGAACGGCGCGCAGCACTTCTTCACCTGCGGCGCCCGCCTCCAAGCCACCACCTCCACCTCGACTGTCGCCGCCACCTACTTCACCACCGCCCTCCACATCCACCCCTCCCGCATTCAGCGGGCTGAGCGGGGTTATTCGGACCTCGATAACCCCGCTCAGCCCGCTGAATGCAGGCTGGACCTGTTGTGTGGGGGACGACCGCTGACGCGGGTGGAGCTCACCGCTGCGATTGGGAGCAGTGGGCGGGTGTTTGATCAGGCTACTGAGGAGTACCGGGCTGCGCTTCGTAATACCCTGTTCAAGGGGGTGACGCGGGAGAAGTATGAGGCGCTGATCGTCGCGCTGCTGCAGCTGCGCACCCCGAAGCTGTCCGAGCACCTCGACCCCGACCAGCTGTCCGGGCTGCTGTCCCGCTCCCTGCCCCCGGTCGACGCCGACGACGTCGCCGAGATCGCCGAGGGTTTCGAGCGCCTGGACCGGCATTCCGAGCAGCTGCACGCCCTGGCGGAGGAGGCGAGCGCCGCGCGCCGGCTGGCCGACGTGGCCCGCCGCTACGCCCGCCGGGTGCTGCGCGCCGCCGCCGACCGGCTGACCAGGGCCAGCAGTGCGATGGACAGCGTCACCCGCCGCGCGCGGACCAGTGCCACCGCGCTGACCGACGCCGAGGATGAGCTCGCGGGTGTGCGCACCGCCGACGGCGAGCTGGCCGGCGAGCACCGTGACCTTGGCGCCCGGGCCGAGGGCATCCGGCTGTCCGACGCCTACCAGGAGGGCAGCCAGCTCCCCACCCTGCGCGCCGACGCCACCGAGGCGCACCGCCGCGCCGAGGGCGCCCGCACCGCCGCGGCCCGCGCGGCCGGCACGGCAGAGCAGGACGCGGCAGCCGCTCGCGCTGCGAACGGCAAGGCCGCCGCAGCCACCGAGACGGCCCGGCGGTCCGGGGAGGACGCCGCCGACGCCGCCGAACCCATCGGCCGGGGCGCACTGGTCACCCAGCTGGCCAGCACTGAGGACCTGCGCCGCGCCCGGCAGCTCCTGGAAGCGGGCCTGACCGCCCGGCGGGGCGACGTCGACGCGATGCAGCGGGCACTGGCCGCACACGCCGACGCGGTCCGCGACCACACCGGTGCCGAGCAGCGCCGGGAAACCGCCCGGGAAGAGCACGGCAGCGCCCAGCGCGCCGCCCGAGCAGCCGCCGACGCCTACGCCGGGGCGGTGGCCACGCTGGCCCGTGCACTCGCCACCTGGGCCGCGCAGTGCAGGCTGCTGGACCTCGGCACGCTGCCGTCGCTGGCCGAGCTCGCCGCCGACGAGCCAGCGGTCACCGCCGCGGTCGACGACGCCGCCACCGCCGTCCGGGAAGATCTCACCGCGCGCCGCACCCGCCTGCAGGCCGAGCGTCAGACGGTGGCTGCCCAGCGGGGCAGTGTCCAGGCCGACCGGGACGCCGTCGCCGCCCAGCGTGACCTGCCCCCACCGGTGCCCTATACCCGGGAGGCATCCCGCGACGGCCGCCCGGGCGCGCCGCTATGGCGTCTGGTGTCCTTCAAGGGCGACCAACCCGAGCCGGACCGGGCCGGGATTGAGGCCGCCCTGGAGGCGTCCGGGCTGCTCGACGCCTGGGTACGGCCCGACGGGACGGTCGACGACCTCGCCGACACCTTCGCCGACGGCGCGCTGGGCACCCCGGCACCCGGCAGATCCCTGCGCGACGTGCTGGTCGCCGACACCGACACCCCCGTCGCCGTGGACCGGATCGAGCGGCTGCTCACCGCCGTCGCGTATGGCACCAGCACCATCGATCACCCAGCCGCGGTCGGCGCCGACGGCACCTGGCGGCTGGGGGTCGCGCACGGCCGGATGACCAAACCCGAACCCGCCTACCTCGGCGCCGCCGCCCGGGAACGCGCCCGCGCCCGCCGGCTCGCTGAGCTCGACGAGCAGCTCGATGTCCTGGATGAGCAGCTGGCCGGCCTGGATGAGCAGCTCAGCGAGGTCGAGCGGCACCGCACCCAGCTCGCTGAGGAGCTGGCCGCCCGCCCCAGCCACGAACCGGTCCGCGCCGCGGCCCGCACCCGGGATCAGGCCGACGCGCGCGAGGCGGCCCGCGCCGACGCCGTCGCCCGGGCCGTGACCGAGGCCGAGCGGCTCGGCGAGCAGGTCCGGGCCCGCGTCCAGGAGGTGCGCCAGCGCGCCGCCGAGCTGTCGCTGCCCGCCACCGCCGACGGGCTGCAGGTCTACCGCGGCGAGCTCGGTGTGTTCGGTGCCACCGCCCGCGGCTGGCTGGACGACCGGGCCACCGCTGAGGGGTTCACTGAGCGCGCGGCGCTGGTCGCCGAGCAGGCCGACCGCTCCGCCACCCAGGCGCAGGCGGCCGCGGCCCAGGCCCACGAGCTGGCCGACACCGCCGCACGGCTGCGGTCCCGGCTCGACGCCGTGAAGGCGTCGGTCGGCGTCGCGTTCCGGGAGCTGGACGCGCAGCTGCGGCAGATCACCGACCGGATTGACGCCATCGAGACCGAGCGAGCCGCCCTGCGGGTCCGGGAGCTCGACCTGCGCGAGCGCATTGGTGGCCTGCGCGAGCAGCGCGACACTGACGCGCGGGACTCCGCCGCCGCACTAGCCGAACGTGATACCGCGGCCAGCGCGTTCCGCCGGCTGGCCACCGGCACGCTGGGCGCCGACACCCAGCTCGAGCTCGACCTCACCGACGGTGTCACGTCCGCGCTGGCCGCGGCCCGGGTGGTCGCCCAGCGGGTCAGTGAGCTCTTCGAGCAGCGCCACCTGCGCGACGCCCAGGGCCGCCTGGATGAGGCCGTGCACGAGGTCCGCGAGCGCCTCGCCGGCCGCGCTGACCTGCAGACCGAGGCCAGCGACGACGCGATGGTGCTCACCGCCACCGTCGACGGCCGACCGCTGGGCGCCGCGGCGCTGCACCAGCTGCTGGCCGACGAGCACACCGCGGCCGCCGCAGCGCTCACCGCCGAGGAGCGCGACCTGTTCGACCGCACCCTGACCGGCGACACCCGCCGGCACGTCGCCGACCGGATCCGCACCGCCGACGAGCTGGTCGGCAGCATGAACCGGCGGCTGGGCAAGGTGCGCACCGTGTCCAAGGTGCGGGTGCAGCTGGCCTGGCAGGTCGACCCCGAGCTACCCCCGGGCACCCGCCAGGCCCGGGACCTGCTGCTGCGTGACCCGGCCACGCTGACCGCCGACGAGCGTGACGCGCTGCACCGCTTCTTCCGGGAGCGCATCGCCGAGGCCCGTGACGCCCAGGCCGCGGCCAGCTGGGAGGCCCAGCTCACCCAGGTTTTCGACTACACCGCCTGGCACCGCTTCATCGTCACCGTCGACCTCGGGGAGGGCACCGGACCGCGGCAGGTCACCCGCAAACTGCACGGCACGCTGTCCGGTGGGGAGAAGGCGATCGTGCTGCACCTGCCGCTGTTCGCGGCGCTGGCCGCGCATTACGAGGTCGCCCCGCACGCCCCGCGGCTGGTGCTGCTCGACGAGGTATTCGTCGGCATCGACCCGTCCAACCGCGGCCAGCTGCTCAACCTGCTGCAGGGCTTCGACCTCGACGCGGTCCTGACCTCGGACCACGAGTGGTGCACCTACGCCGAGCTGGACGGCATCGCGATCCACCAGCTGCTCACCGACGAGATCGACAAAGCCGTGACCACCGCGCGGTTCATCTGGACCGGAACCGCCCTGGAACAGGCCGACCTCCCCGAGGCTGCTAACACCCCCGTCACCGCAGGCACCCTGTTCGACTCCCCCTAACCCCCGGCGTGTCCGCTCCTGGTGCACGGTGTGTCCGCCTCCCCTGCACGCTGGCACTATCGCTACTTATAGGCGATACCGGCACTGGCCGGGCCGCCCAGCGCAAGCACCTCGACCGACTGGAAGCCCACATCGGTGCACCATCCGCGGAAGTCGGCGCCGGTGTAGTCGAAGCCGTCTCCGAACTCAATCAGCATGTGCAGGGACAGCATGAGCCCGTAGACGTTCTCCCGCCGGTCGTCGTCGATCAGGTTCTCGATGACGATGAACGCACCGCCGGGAGGCAGTGCCTCGAAGGCCGCCGTGATGAGCTGGAGTTTCCGCTCCAGGTTCCAGTTGTGCAGGATGCCTCCCATCATGATCACGTCGGCCTGGGGCAGCGGATCGGCGAAGAAATCGCCTGCGACCGCGCGGACCCGGTCGCTGAGATTGGCCTGCTCGATAGTGCGGGTGGCGATCGGCTCCACTACCGGAAGATCGAAGCTGATACACCGCAGGTGGGGGTGATACTGGGCCAGGATGATCGAGAGCTGGCCGGTGGCACCGCCCACATCGCAGACGGTCTGGTATCGGGCGAAGTCGAACCCGCCGGCCAGGGCATGAAAGCTGCCCATCGAGAACCCCGCCATCGCCCGCATGAACTGCTCCAGGCGGGCGGGGTCGCGATAGAGTTCCGCGAACATCGAGTGGCCGGCGTGCTTGCTCTCATTCTGCGGGCGGCCGGTGCGCAGAGCCTCGGTCAGGCCGCCCCAGTAGCCGTATGACCGGGCGTTGGCCATCTCCAGAATACCGCCGATGTAGCCGGGACTGTTGCGATCAAGGAACAGCGCGGTTTCCGCGGTATTGCGGTAGCGAGCCGCCTCGCCCTGCCCGTCTCGTTCGAGCAGATGCAGCGCCACCAGCCCGTCCAGGAAGTCATACACCGCACGGCTGCGCAGCTCGAGCCGCTCCGCGATCGCGGGCCCGGTGAGCTCACCCGAACCGAGCGTGGTGAACAAACCCAGTTCCACCGCCGACAACAAGGTCTTGGACGGCCAAAAACCCATGCCGATCTGCATAATCAGCGACGGATCGAGTTTCTCTGCGGCGTCCGTCCGCACCGGCCATTCTCCATCACCCGTTTCCCCGGCCACCGTGCCTGCTCCCCTCGGATCAGCTCGCCGTCCTGCGGGCGCCACAGCCCCTGACCCGCTCTAACCCCCGGCGTGTCTGCTCCTGGTGCACGGTGTGTCCGCCTCCTATGCACGCTGGCACGAGAAAGCGGTGAATGCCCTGTCAAGCTCCTGTCCACGAGCTGACCCCACCGCGTCCGACGGCCTTGAGCAGCCGGGTCGCTACTTGTAGGCGATACCGGCGCTGGCCGGGCCGCCCAGCGCAAGCACCTCGACCGACTGGAAGCCTACATTGGTGCACCATCCGCGGAAGTCGGCGCCGGTGCAGTCGAAGCCGTCACCGGTCTCGATCAGCATGTGCAGGGACGCCATGAGCCCGAAGACGTTCTCCCGCCGGTCGTCGTCGATCAGGTTCTCGATGACGATGAACGCACCGCCGGGAGGCAGTGCCTCGAAGGCCGCCGTGATGAGCTGGAGTTTCCGCTCCAGGTTCCAGTTGTGCAGGACGGTTCCCATCGTGATCACGTCGGCCTGGGGCAGCGGATCGGCGAAGAAATCGCCTGCGACCGCGCGGACCCGGTCGCTGAGGTTGGCCTGCTCGATGGTGCGGGTGGCGATTGGTTCCACTACTGGAAGGTCGAAGCTGGTGCACCGCAGGTGGGGGTGGCGCTGGGCCAGGATGATCGAGAGCTGGCCGGTGGCACCGCCCACATCGCAGACGGTCTGGTAGCGGGCGAAGTCGAACCCGCCGGCCAGGGCATGAATGTTGCCCATTGAGCCGCCCGCCATTGCCTGCATGAACTGCTCCAGGCGGGCGGGGTCGCGATAGAATTCCGCGAACATCGAGTGGCCGGTGTGCTTGGTCTCATTCTGTGGGCTGCCGGTGCGCAGAGCTTCGGTCAGGCCGCCCCAGTGGCCGTATGACCGGGCATTGGCCATCTCCAGCGTGCCGCCGATGTAGCCGGGACTGTTGTGATCAAGGAACAGCGCGGTTTCCGCGGTATTGCGGTAGCGGGCCGCCTCGCCCTGCCCGTCTCGTTCGAGCAGGTGCAGCGCCACCAGCCCGTCCAGGAAGTCATACACCGCACGGCTGCGCAGCTCGAGCCGCTCCGCGATCGCGGGCCCGGTGAGCTCACCCGAACCGAGCGTGGTGAACAAACCCAGTTCCACCGCCGACAACAGGGTCTTGGACGGCCAAAAACCCATGCCGATCTGCATGATCAGCGACGGATCGAGTTTCTCTGCGGCGTCCGTCCGCACCGGCCATTCTCCATTGCCCGTTTCCCCGGCCACTCCCATGCCCAATTGAGCATCTCCGGCCACCGTGCCTGCTCCCCTCAGATCTCAGATCGACCCGTCGCCTTGTGGGTGCCACAGCGCCTTGTGGGTGCCACAGCCTCTGACCCATTCACAACACACTGCTTTCTGGTCAGCGCGCAACCGATCAACACTACCATCGCCCGGTAGCATGCCCAGGATAAAGACTACCATCGCGCTCCCCGACGATCTGTACGACACCGTCAAACAGTGAGCATCCGCCGACGGCATCTCCATCCAACTCGTGAATGGGTGGAATGACACCAACCCCGCCATCCGGGACGAAGCTCCTCCGCGGGGATGACCGGTCCAAGTGCGGCACCATCCTAGCTTATGGTGCCTTGGGCAGACGCGGGACCCTGCGTGTCGAGCCGGACGACGGGTAAGATATGCAGCGAACGTTGTGACCCACGCGCTCGTAGGCCGTCATGAGGGGCTCGATGTCGGCGAGGCTCGGGCCTAGCTGGCCGTCTCGAACCAGCAGGCGAGCACGGATTACCCGGGCAGATGCAGTGAGGTGCACGATGATCCGCCGACCGAGGGCTGCCGCGCCGCCGATCATCACCGCGGCGCCGGTCGGTAGGATGCCGTGGCGCTCGCGGGGAGGGGCGGTGGCCAGGGTCTTCGTCAGCTACGCCAGTGCGGACCGGGAGTGCCGGTCAGCTGCACCAGTTGCTGGTTGCCGAGGGCCACGAGGTGTTCCTGGACCAGGATCTCCGCGATGGGATCGCGGTGGGCGAGGCGTGGGAGCAGCGGCTGGATGAGCGGCTGCGCTGGGCTGACGCGGTGGTCTGCGTGGTCACCAAGGCCGCGGTGACCTCGACGTGGTGCACGGCCGAGATCAGCATTGCGCTGTCGCGAGGCAACCGGCTGCTGCCGGTGCTCGCTGAACCGGGGGTGGATCACCCGCGGCTGATGTCCGCCCAGTACGCCGACCTCACCGTCGATTCCGCCGCGGGGCGTGCAGCGCTGGTGGCGGCGTTGCGCCGGGTGGATGCCGCCGGGGGTTTCGGGTGGCCCGACGATAAGTCGCCGTTTCCGGGGCTGCGCCCGTTGGACGTCGATGAACATCGGGTGTTTTGTGGTCGCCGTGGCGAGCTGGAGCGGCTGGCGGGGCTGGTGCGGTCCCCCGCTGAGCGGGCCGAGCACGCGGTGCTGCTGGTGATGGGCCCGTCGGGGTGTGGCAAGTCGTCGCTGGTGCGGGCTGGGCTGGTGGACGCTGGCACCGATGCTGCCCGGCGCTGACCCGGTGGCCGCACTGGCCCGAGAACTGACTGCCGCGGCGCTGGGGCTGGGTTGGACGGTGGCGCAGGTGCGCCACCAGCTCGACGACACTGGTTTGACCGGGCTGGCCGATGAGCTGCTGCTGGCCGCGCCAGGCGGTCGGCGGCGGCAGTTGCTGGTGGTGGATCAGTTCGAGGAGCTGCTCACCCAGACCCCACCCGGGCACCGGGCCCACTTCGCGCAGCTGCTGCGCCCGGCGCTGTCGGGTCCGGTGCAGGTGGTCGCCACCCTGCGGCCGAAGTGGACCGACTGGGACTGCCCAGCCAGCGCCGCGATCTGCCGCTGGCTGATCCCCGCCTCAGCCCCCAGCACCCGGTACAGGCCACCGATGTCCAGCGCAGCCAGCACCCGGCGCACCCGAACCCGGCGTAGGCGCGGCGATAATCCTCGAGTGACGGGGCACCATGGCGGGCCACCATCCGTGCCTCGATCGCTCGGCCGCGCTCATCATCGCTGGCATCTGGGGGCGCCAGCGGCGGTCCCCTGCCGTCCTTGTCACGGTGCCGCGGCGGGTGGCCTGCTGGCGTGGGGGTCAGGGCAGCTCGTCGATGTCCATGTCGGGATCGAGCTGGCGCAGGGGGTCGGGGTTGGCGGTGAGGACGGGCCAACCACGCTGGCCAGCGCACCACACGGGGTGGCCTACGGCCAGCTCACCGCGCCCGCCGGCGGCGGCCAGGAGCAGCCCGCTGATCACGCCGAGCCGGTGCGGTGCTCACCGCGCAGCGCGCTGCGGGCCCAGGCCAGCGCCTCGGCCGGGGGCGGTCCGCCGAACACCCGCTCCAGATCGGCCAGCGCCCGCTCCCGGTGAGCCTTGGCGCGCACCGCGTCCGCGACGTAGGACGACACGCTCGTCGCGGCAGCTTGACGAGGCCGTCGCTGCTCCCAGTGCTTGCTGTGCGGCAGGTGGGGTGTGGCCCGTGGCTCCCGTCCCGGCGTGAAGCCGTCCGACGCTAGGCTCACGCCCGTGCCGGATCCTGACGATGACTTCGAGGCCCGCCTGGCCGTCCTCGAGCGCGAGGTTGCGCGGCTTCGCGAGCAGACCGCCCTCACCAGCTCTGAGGCCACCGCTGCCCGCGTTGATGCTGCCGCTGCCCGCGTGCTGGCCGCCGGTGCCGACCATGACGTGTCGGAGGTCCGCGCTGAGCTGCGTGCCCACCTCCAGGCCCTCAACGCCCTGCGGGAGACCCAGCTTGATCAGGCGCGGGAGATGCGCGGGGGTTTCGCCGCGATTCGCGCCGAGATGGACGAGGGCCTCACTGCGATTCGCGCCGAGATAGACGAGGGCCTCACTGCGATTCGCGCCGAGATGCGCGAGGGTTTCGCCGTGCAGGCCACCGGCATGGCTCAGATCACCGCGCTGCTGACGAAGATCGCGGGGCCAGAGGGTCTCAATTAGCGGCGACCGTTGCCAGGTGTTTCGACCAAATCTCTTGTCAGGGTCACCCGCGTGGTGGGTGCCGTGAGCTCTCGCTTCCGAAGCAACACGCGCGCGCGGCCGCCGCCGCAGTGCCCTCCTGCGGGGCAGGACCTGCGCCGGGCGCAGCAGTGGCTCGATCGCCACGACACCGCCGACGACCCCATCACGGACGACCCCAGCCCGACGGGCTGCAACGGGGGCCAGCTTCGTCACGGAGGTGACAAGGCGACGGCTCAGGGGCACCGTGCTCCCGTCGCGGCGCCACCCGTCACATGGAGACTTATCGCTGTCCCAGGTGCCCTCCCCACAGCGATAAGTCTCCATATCGCGGTGCGTCGCGGGCGCGACTGCGGGCACCTGGGTTTCTGTCGTGGACGGGGTGCAGCAACGGCACGCGCCTGGCCATCGCTGTGGAGTCGACTCACATCTCACAGTTGACTCGAGAGTGACGGCTGGGCCGCTTAAGCCCGCTAAGTGGCGGCTACAGGCCGGGGCGTGAACTCCGCCACCAGGATGGTGGTGTTACCGTCGGCGCCGTCCGGCGGCAGCGGGTGTCAGCCCCCGTCGCCCTGATGGCGGTCATCGCCACGCACCCTGGCCTTGTGCCAGCCGCCTCCATGGCCGGTGAACTCCGACCTAGCCGAACGAAGTTGATGGGAGCCGATGAACACCGTCCACCTGAAACCAGCACTGATTGATGGCTGATCCGGCGGCGTTCGACCGTCCCGAGCTGGGTGCACTG
>JBOHFT010000158.1:0-10926 GCA_050699815.1 Pseudonocardiaceae bacterium
TTTCATACACCGGACCGGCACGCCGGTCACGGTCTACATCCCGCCGACCGGAGCCCGCCTACCCAAACCAGCCACGGCACGCCTCGTCGGGCTGGGGTGAAACCCCGTTAGGCATTCGGTGAACATGTGGTCGCGCTCGAGCAGGTTGCGCAACGCCCGCTCCGGATCCCCGGTCTTGTTGGGGATGTCCCACAAGGTGCCCCGGCTCTCCATGGCGGCCCGGCGGAACTCCGGCGTCGGCAGCAGCCACACGCCGCGAGAGTGCTCACCCAAGTACGGCGCCACGAGCTGCGGCAGCACCCGGAAACCCTCCACGATCGCCGACGATCCGGCGGGCAGTTGCCGCACGTCGTCGAGGATGAGATCGAAACCCTCGCCCCGGAACCAATGGAAGGTGTCGAGCATCTCCTGAGGCGTCCGCAGCGCCCAGCGCTGGTCCATGTCCCAGCCCTTGAACTTGGCGAGCATCGGAGCTTCCTCGGCGGTGAGCCGAGCGGCATGCTCCGGCATGACCCGGTCGGTGTCGTACACCCGCAGGTCGTTCGCCGCCGCCAGCCGGCGTGCGACGGTGGACTTTCCCGATCCGCTCCCGCCGCCGATCCAGTACACGGTCTGCACATCAGTCCTTCGTGGTGGGTTCGGGTCTCACGCGGTAGAGATCAATGTACCTACGGGCGGAGGCCGTCCAGTCGTGGCGGATCAGCTCGGTCGCGCTCGCCGGCGGGGTGCGACCGGCAACGGCCTCGTCGATCATCCGGCACATGCCGACCACGTCGTAGGGCGTCACCAACGGCGTGCCGGGGAAGTGCCGGACGATCTCGGGAACCTGGTCGGTCACGACGAGGGGACTGCCGCACGCGATCGCTTCGAGCGCGACCATGCAGAACGTCTCCAGCCGGTCGGACGGGACGACCGTGACGTCGCACGCCCGGTAGTAGGCCGGGAGGTCGCTGTGGGCTACGAACGAGCGGAAGGTGGTTGTGGAGTCAATCGACAGGTCGACCGCCAGGCGTCGCAATGGCTCCCGCAACGGGCCGTCCCCGACGATCAGCAGACGCCTCTGGCCGTCGGAAGGCGACGCCGAGGACGCGACGGCCCGCAGCAATGTCTCCACGTTCGCCACGATCTCGGTGCCGCGGCGGAGGGCGGCGAGCCGGTCACGGAGCGCGTCCTCCCAGTACGGCGTCCCGGAGGCCGGCGATCATCGGTAGTCCGAGGCCCTTCGCCACGACCGCGGCGTGCGAGGTCGCACCGCCGCGCAGTGTGACCAGGCCCGCCAGGTGCCTTCTGATGCTGATGTCCTCCGGCCGCAGGTCGCTGACCGCCAGTACGCAGCGATTACCGCTCGCGCCGAACTGGTTTGCCTCGTCCGAGCTGAAGACCACCCGTCCGGACCCAGCGCCCGGTGAGACGCCGAGCCCCGAACCGAGCAGGCCGTCGGTGGTCGACACGACGGTCGGGGTCAGGCAGGCCCGTATCTGCTGCGGGGTGACCGCGAGCACGGCCTCGCCTGGGGATATGACGCCGGTGCACGCGAGATCATGTATCGCCGCGACGTACGCGAGTGGTTGCATCCTGGCGTTGCGGACGCGGGTAGGCCAGACATGGTCCTTCGTCAGCTTGAACTCGAACTCCACCGGCGCATGACGCTCTCGCTCGAGTCGGATGGCGAGTTCGGCCAGTTGCTCCCAAGCGTCATGGTGCCGGGCCGGGAGCAGACTCAGCGGCTCCGTCGCCAGCCAGTCAGCGACGTCACGTCGTAACGGACCGGCAGTGAAACGTCCGGTCAGACCCAGACATCCGCTCTCTGGGTGGCGGCTCGTGCACCATCCGGAGAGGCTGTGCCTGCTACTCATTCCTCCTCGCCCTTCCGGTGGATGGTTGCTGGCCGGTTCGGGATCTAGATCGGGATCTCATCAGCAGGGGCACTAGGCGCTGCACGCACTCGTGGCAGTCGTCCCATTCGGTGGCTCGGCCGAATCCGATGCGCAGCGTCGAGCGGCTGAGCGTCCGGGACAGACCCAGGGCCAGTAGGACGTGCGAAGGTTCCGTTCGGCCTGACGTACAGGCCGAACCCATCGCCAAGCCGAGACCCGGGTCGGCTCGCAGCACCTCGTCCACTTCGACACCGGGGAAGGTGATGCTCAGGTTCCCCGGGATGCGCTGAGGTCGACGACGGCCAGGGCGCCGCGTTCGCGCACTACACGGGGAGCGCACTTTCGGTGCGAGAAGAACCGCGACTCGAAGCAGAATTTCGCCACCCCGTGCGAGGATTTTCCCCGCAGCTCGTCGGCCAGATAGTGGTCGACGACGAGGTCGACCTTGTCATCAGCAACGTCGGCCGCTCGGCAGACATCGACCATGAGCGCCCGGATGCTCTCGATCGCCACCTTCATCGGCTATCCCCTTCGTGCTTCGGGCCGTGAGCCTCTGGCGGACACGCGGCGCGGGTGGTCACCCGCAGGCGCCCACCAGGTGCGTGAGGGCCGTTCGGCCGCGCTCGACGAGCACGGGCTCCTGCTTGGTGATGCCCGAGTTGAGGTAGGAAACGGCCAATCGGGCGGTGAGAAGGGGCAGCGCCCGCCGCTCGGCGTCGGACAGCCTGCGTCCGTAGCCGGCGAGGAAGGCCGTCTTGAGGTCCGGGCGGGTGGGCCAGACCGCGCCGCACAGCCACACGAGATCCTCGACGGCAACGCCGTGGTCGGACTGCTCGAAGTCGATCAGGCCGTGGGTGGCGCGCTCGGCGTCCCACAGCCAGTTGCGGGGCGAGTAGTCGCCGTGCCGGAAGACGACCGGGAGATCCCCGGCCAGCCGAGGCAACTCTCGGGACACCTGCGCCACCAGGGCAGAACGTGTCCGCGCCGGGGAGGAGGTCGTCATCACCGACCGGGGGGTCCCGGTGGCGCGGCTGCTGTCCGTCGAGGCGGCGCCGCTGATCGAACAGATCACCCGCCAGGGTGTGCTGAGCAAGCCGCGCCGTCCGCAGCGCCCTGCCGCGAGGGGGGTATCCCGTGTGACAGCTCGGGGATCGGTTTCCGAGCTGGTGAGCGAGCAGCGCCGGTAGCTCGATGACGATATGGGACCGCCAGCTGCGCGCCGGTGCGCGCGGCCGGTGTATCCGTGGCTCCTGGGGATGATCCCTGACCCGGGCAGGTGATGACCCGTCTGGATTCGGCATCGCGATAGCGTGAGCTGGTGGCTGACGAGGCGTACCGCTGTGTGGCCCGTGTCGCGTGGGTCCTGTTTCATGCCCTGGATCTGCGGCTCGACGTAGCCGGGCAGGAGCACATCCCGGCCACCGGCGGCGGTGTGGTGGTGCTGAACCACACCGGCTACCTCGACTTCGCGCTGGCCGGCCTGCCGTTCTGGCGCGAGCGTGGGCGGCTGGTGCGCTTCATGGCCAAGCAGGAGGTGTTCACGAGCCGCAAGACCGGGCCGTTGATGCGCGCCATGCACCACATCCCGGTCGACCGCGCGGCCGGGGCGGCATCTTTCCGGGCGGCGGTCGAGGCGCTGCGGGCGGGGGAGCTGGTGGGGGTCTTCCCGGAGGCGACGATCAGCCGCAGCTTCTGCCTGAAGGAGTTCAAATCCGGTGCCACGCGGATGGCGCGCGCCGCGGGCGTCCCGCTGATCCCCGTGACGCTGTGGGGCAGCCAGCGGGTGTGGACCAAGGATCGCAAGCCCACCATCGGTGCCGCGCGGCATATCCCGATCAGCATCACCATCGGGGCACCGCTGCCGCCGGGGCGGGGGGCAGCGCCCGACGCCGAGCTGGTCGCCGTGATGAACGGCCTGCTCGACGTGACCCGGGCCCGCTATCCCGAGGCGCCCGGCGACGACCCCTGGTGGGTGCCCGCGCACCTCGGGGGGACTGCCCCGACGCCGGAACAAGCCGCCGAGCTGGAAGCCGAGGAGCAGTGGGAGCGTGCCCGCCGCCGCGAGGCCCAGGAATGAACGTTGGCTCCACAGCGCGATGCAGTCTCCGCTAATAGTGTACCATTGTGCTTCGTGAGTACACTCAGCCTCCGCGACTTGCGTAACAACCTCGGTGCCGTGGTGCGCGAGGTCGCCTACACCGGCCATGAAGCGATCATCACCGACAACGGGCGGGAGGTCGCCGTCATCATCAGCTTGGACGACTACGAGCGCCTGCATGAGCACGCCGACGTCGCGGACGCGCTGCGGCTGCGTGACATGCGCGTCACCGACTTCACGACGATGTCACTAGCCGACATGCTCGACGCGCTGGGCGTGTCTCTCGAGGATTTCGCCGAGCAGGCAGTGTGAACCTCGAGTTCCATCCCGATGTCTGCAAACAACTCCAGCAGCTGCCCCGACGGGCGTTCTCAGCGGCGCTGAACGCCATCATCGCCCTCTCGCACAACCCCCGACCGGCTGGTGTCAAGAAGCTGACCGGGAGCCGCAGCGATTGGCGTATACGCATCGGCGAGTATCGGATCATCTATGAGATCGACGACACCGCGAAGACCGTAACGGTGCTGCACGTCGACCACCGGCGGGATGTGTACCGGTGACTCCCGGGGTTACTGCCGGGCCGCGGCCCGGGCCTGGGCCTGCGCGCGGCGCTCCTCGAACCGGCTGGCCTGGCCGTCGAGCTGGGGGAGGAAGTCGGCGAGCTCGGCGCGGGCTTTCTCGCCCTCCGCGTCCAGGCCCGCCAGGTCGAACACACCCCACTGGCGCAGCAGCGGCCAGATCACTTCGTCGTGGTGGATGCGCAGATCGTAGATACCGGCTTTGGCGATCTGCGCGGCTTTACGGGCGAATCCGGGAATGACGATGCCCGGCATCGCGAAGTCGGTGACCTCGTCGGTGATCGCGCGCAGGGTGGGGCCGGGGGAGACGTCGAGGGCCGCTTTGACGAGGTTGCGGTAGAAGACCATGTGCAGGTTCTCGTCGGTGGAGATCCGGGTGAGGAGCCGTTCGGCGATGGGGTCTTCGGTGTAGCGGCCGGTGTTGCGATGGGAGATGCGGGTGGCGAGCTCCTGGAAGGAGACATAGGCGAGGATGCGCAGCAGGGGCGCGTCCTGGGTGCTGTAGCCGGTCTGCATGACCTGCATCCGGGCCCGTTCCAGCTCCGCGGGGTCGACCCCGCGGGTCACCAGCAGGTAGTCGCGGATGCAGTACGCGTGCCGGCCCTCCTCGGCGGTCCAGCGGTGCACCCAGGTGCCCCAGGCGCCGTCCCGCCCGAATGAGCGCTCGATCTCCCGGTGGTAGCTGGGCAGGTTGTCCTCGGTGAGGAGGTTGACCTCCAGCGCGGTCCGGGCGATCGGCGACAGCCGCGACTGCTCCGGGTCCCACGGCTGCCCGCCGAGGTCGGCGTAGTCGCGGCCCAGGCTCCACGGCACGTACTCGTGCGGCATCCACTCCTTGGCGGCGGCCAGGTGGCGGTGGAGATTCTCGGTGACCACCGGCTCGAGGTCGTGGAGCAAGCGGACGCTGTCCGAGGTCATCGCCGTCCTCAGCTGCGGATCGGTTATGTCTACCCTCGATACCGTAGCCGTCGCAGCGACTGATCACCGTTTGTGTGCCGTCAGCGACAGGGCGTGTCGCCGACGGCACCCAGACGGGGGGCCATGATCACCATGAAGAAGCTCATCAACGATCCGGCCGGCGTCGTCTCCGAGGCGCTGCGCGGTATGGCCGCGGCTCACCCCGAACTGCGCGTCGACCACCAGAACAAGATTATCTACCGGGCTGGCGGTCCGATATCGGGGAAGGTCGGGCTGATCTCCGGGGGTGGGTCGGGTCACGAGCCGCTGCACGGCGGATTCGTGGGTGTGGGGATGCTGGACGCGGCCTGTGTCGGAGAGGTGTTCACCTCGCCGGTGCCCGATCAGATTCTCCAGGCGACGAAGGGCGTTGACGCGGGGGCCGGGGTGCTGCACCTGGTCAAGAATTATGCCGGTGATGTCATGAACTTCGAGATGGCCGCCGAGTTCGCCGCCGGGGACGTCGACGTCAGGTCCGTCGTCATCGATGACGACGTAGCAGTGCCGAATACCGTCGGGCGGCGGGGGGTCGGGGTCACGGTGCTGGTGGAGAAGATCGCCGGCGCGGCGGCCGAGCAGGGCCGCAGCCTCCCCCAGGTCGCCGACGTCGCCAGGAAGGCCAACGCCGGGGGCCGGAGCATGGGCGTTGCCCTGACCTCCTGCACAGTGCCGGCCGCTGGCCGGCCGACGTTCGAGCTACCGGACAACGATATGGAAATCGGTGTCGGCATCCATGGTGAGCCGGGCCGTCAACGGATACCACTAGCGCCCGCCAGGCGGGTGGCCGAGTATCTGCTCGACCCGATCCTCACCGACCTCGACTTCACCGGTGGCGATGGTGTGATCGCCTTGGTCAATGGGATGGGTGGTACTCCGCTGATCGAGCTCTACCTGATGTACCACGAGGTGGCGACCATTCTCGGCCGGGCGGGGGTGCGGATCGCGCGGTCGCTGATCGGGTCCTATATCACCAGTTTGGAGATGGCCGGGTGCTCGGTCACCGTGCTCCGGATCGACGATGACCTGCTGGCGCTGTGGGACGCGCCGGTATGCACGCCGGCACTGCGCTGGGGTGCCTGAGCCATGTGCGAGAAAGTGACCGTGGAGTCGCTGATCCGGTGGATGCGTGAATTCGCCCGGGCCATCGCGGCGAACCGGGGCCTGCTCACCCGGCTCGACTCGGCGATCGGCGACGGTGACCACGGCATCAACCTGGACCGCGGGCTTGCGGCGGTGGCCACGGCGCTGGGCGAGCACCGGCCATCCCCCGTCGCGGTGCTGCTCAGGGACGTGGTCGCGAAGACCCTCATGAGCGCGGTGGGCGGCACCAGCGGCGCGCTGTACGGCACCTTCTTCCTGCGCATGGCGGCCGCGGCGGGACAGGCGGAGTCGCTCGATGCCGTGGCGTTCGCCAGGGCGTTGCGAGCGGGTCTGGCGGGGGTGGTCCAGCGCGGCCAGGCCGTCGTGGGGGACAAGACGATGGTCGACGCGCTGGACCCCGCCATCGAGGCGCTGGACGCCGCACTGGCCGAGGGCGCCGGGCTCGGCGTGGCCCTGCGGCGGGCGGCCGCCGCCGCCGAAGCCGGGCGCGACGCGACCGTGCCGATGCCCGGCCGCAAGGGCCGCGCGAGTTATCTTGCCCAGCGCAGCGTCGGCCACCAGGATCCCGGCGCGACGTCGGCTGCGCTGCTCATCGCGGCCGCCGCCACCGCGCTCGGGTGCGGACCGGGTGATCGGCCCTGAGCGACGGCGCGCCATAGCGGCCAGCCCTGGTATGCACCCGCAGTGATCGGGCACCCTGGATAGCGTGTCGGCACCGGATCCCCCTGAGTCGCTGACGGCGCTGCTCGGTGGCCGCCGGGCGGCGCTGGATGCCACCGCGCCCGCCGTCGCCTTTGTGGCGGTCTGGCTGGTGTCGGGCCGCTCCCTGAGCTGGGGCGCGGGTGCGGCGCTGGCCACCGGGGCCGCGGTGGCCGCGCTGCGCTGGCGCCGCGGGGACCGTCCGCTGGCCGCCGTGCTGGGCCTGCTGGGTGTCTCGGTGGCGGTGCTGATCGCGATGTACACCGGCCGCGCGGCCGACTTCTTCCTTGCCCAGTTGCTGTCCAACGTCGCCAGCGCGCTGGTCTGGGCGGTCAGCGTGCTGGCCCGCTGGCCGCTGCTCGGGGTGATCGTGGGCGGGGTGCTGGGGCAGCGCACCTCCTGGCGCCGAGACCCCGACCTGCTCCGGGCGTACTCGCTGGCGTCCTGGGTGTGGGTGGGGCAGTACCTGATCCGGATCGCGGTGTTCGCCCCGCTCTGGGCGGCAGGTGCCGTGGTGGCCCTTGGTGTCGCCCGGGTCGCGCTGAGCTGGCCGCTGGTCGCGGCCTGCGTCGCGGTGAGCGGGGCGGTGCTGGTCCGGGTGCTGCCCGCCGATCACCCCGGGCTGCGCTCGGTCCGCAGATCCTGACCTCCGGCGCTACCACGGGTAGTGAAACGAACACCCACCGTGGAGCGATAGGTCCATCGAATGGGCTCTGCACCTCTCCGTGACTGGTCTGTAGCGTGAAGTGACCGTCGGGGGGTCGTGTGGATCACCTGCTAAACGAGAGGACCTGATTCGTGCTCCCCCGAAGCCGTGCTCGCTCGCTTGCCGCTGCCGTCGTGGGTCTCGTTCTCAGCATGGGCGTCGCGCTCCCTGCGCCGGCCTCCGCGGAGCTGGCCAGCGCTGCGCGGCGGCTGGCTGGCGAGGGCGCCGGGGCCCAGCCGCGGCTGGTGCCCCGGGACCTGCTGGCGCTGGACCGGGTCATGGCGGTGCTGAACTCCCGGGCCGGCACCGTCCCGGACACGGTGACCGGCTGGTATATCGACCCGGCCAGCAACTCCGTGGTGGTCTCGGCCACCGACGACGCCGCGGCCAGGGCGTTCGCGGCAGGTCAGGACGCGGTGCGCATCGAGCACGTGGACGCCCGCCCGGTGCCACTCGCCGACCTGCACGGGGGAGACACGATCACCACCAGCTCGGGTGGGCGCTGCTCGGTCGGTTTCAACGCGACCCGGGGCCAGACCCGCTACATCATCACTGCCGGGCACTGCACCAAGAGGGGTGACACCTGGTCTGGGCCCGACGGCACTCCCATCGGCCCGGTCACCGAGTCGTCGTTCCCCGGTGACGACTTCGCCCTGGTCGAGGTGCGGTCGCCGTCCTGGCAGCAGCCCCCTGATGTCAAGACCGACGAGGGTTACCTCACCGTGACCGGTACCACGCGGGCCCCGGTGGGCTCGAAGGTCTGCCGGTCCGGTTCCGCCAGCGGCTACCAGTGCGGCCGGGTGGAGGCCACCGACGAGACCGTGAACTACGGCAACGGCGACGTCGTCTACGGGCTCACCAGGACCAGCGTCTGCGCCGACAGGGGCGACTCCGGCGGCCCCTTCGTCAGCGGCACCCAGGCTCAGGGCACGCTGTCCGGCGGGACCGGCGGCTGCGTACTCGGCGGGCAGTCGTACTTCCAGCCCATCGACGTGATGCTGGACGCCTACGGGCTGACCCTCGTCACAGGTGAGGAGTCCAGTGACGACTAGCGCGACGATCGCAGCCGCTGCGCGAAGGCCGCCGCCACCGCCTGCGGATCAGCAGCCTCGGTGATCGCGCGCACCACCACGACCCGGTCCGCGCCGGCAGCCAGCACCTCATCGAGCCGTGCGGTGGACTCGATGCCGCCGATGGCGAACCAGGGGCGGTCTGGAGCGGTGGCTGCGGTGCCGCGGACCAGGTCCAGCCCGGCGGTCGGGCGGCCCGGCTTGGTCGGGGTGGGCCAGCACGGGCCGGTGCAGAAGTAGTCCACCCCGGGCTGGGCGGCGGCGTCGGCGGCCTGGGCGGGATCGTGCGTGGACCGGCCGATCACCACGTCCGCACCGAGCACCCGGCGAGCCCAGCCGACCGGCAGGTCGTCCTGGCCCAGGTGCAGCACCTGCGCACCGGCGGCCAGCGCCACGTCGGCCCGGTCGTTGACCGCGAGCAGCGCGCCATGGCGCTGGCAGGCGTGCGCGAGCACCGCCAGCGCGGCCAGCTCGTGGCGCGCCTCCAGGGCCTTGTCCCGCAGCTGGATGATGTCCACCCCGCCGGCCAGCGCCGCGTCGGCGAACTCGGCAAGGTCACCGCGGCCGGCCCGGGCGTCGGTGCACAGATACAGCCGCGCGTCGGCCAGCCGGGCCCGGATCCGTGCACCGTCCATGAGCCACCGTATCGGGGTAGGGTGGAGGGCGGTCCGCACGGGAGCCTGGGCGATACCGGGCTGAGAGGGGGTCGCGGCGACCCCGACCGTCGAACCTGATCCGGGTCATGCCGGCGCAGGGAGCGTGATGCCCAGTGGGTTCGGCCAGCACGGTTGCCGTGGTCGGTGGCGGGGTCATCGGGCTGAGCTGTGCCTGGCGGGCCGCGTCCGCGGGGTTCGCGGTGACCGTGCACGACCCGGCACCCGGATCGGGCGCGTCGCACGTCGCCGGCGGGATGCTCGCCCCGGTCACCGAGGCGGTGCCCGGTGAGCCGGAGCTGCTCGCGCTGGGGGCCGCGTCGCTGCGCCGCTGGCCGGGCTTCGCCGCCGAGCTTGCCGCTGTCGGCGCCGATCCTGTGCTGCGGACCCGGGGCACCCTCGTGGTTGCGCTGGATCCCGGCGACCGCGCCGAGCTGGACCGCCTCGCCGAGCAGCTGTCCCGGATGGGACGGCCGGTGCAGGTGCTCTCCGGCCGGGCGGTGCGCCGCGCCGAGCCGTCGCTGGGCCCGCAGGTGTGCCGCGCGCTGTCGGTCCCGGGCGAGGCGTCAGTGGACAACCGGGCGCTGCTCAACTCGCTGCTGGTGGCCTGCCGCGGTGCCGGGGTGGGGTTCCGCCTCGAGCGGTGCGCGGAACTGCCGGCCGCCGATGCGGTGGTGCTGGCCGCCGGTGCGCACAGCGCCGCGCTGCACCCCGCGCTGGCTTGCGTGATCCGCCCGGTGAAGGGGGAGATCCTGCGGCTGCGGTCCCGGCCGGGCACCGTGCCGCCGCCGTCGCGGACCGTCCGCGCGATCGTCGGTGGGCGGCACAGCTACCTGGTGCCCCGCGACGGCGGGGGGCTGGTGCTCGGCGCCACCCAGCGCGAGGCCGGGTTCGACACCGACGTCACCGCCGGTGCGGTGCGCGAGCTGCTCACCGACGCCGAGCGGGTGCTGCCCGCCATCGCGGAGTACGCCCTGGAGGAGACCGCAGCCGGGCTGCGCCCGGGCAGCCCGGACAACCTGCCGGTGATCGGGGAGCTGGAGCCCGGCGTGCTCGCCGCGACCGGCCACCACCGCCACGGGCTCCTGCTGGCACCGCTGACCGCCGACGTGGTCCTCGCGCTGCTGCGCGGTGAGGCCGGCCCGGGTGAAGCCGGGCCGGCCTCACCGGCCCGGCTTCACCCCGTG
>JBOHFT010000159.1:0-10884 GCA_050699815.1 Pseudonocardiaceae bacterium
CACCGCAACCGCATCCGGCGTCCGCGCCACCTGCGCCTCAAACAACACCGGCAAACTCGCCGACGGCACCTCCCGCACGGTGTCGTTCCACTCCACCAACACCCGCCGACGCTCCTCAGGCGTGAGGATGTCGATGCGGCCGACCGGCCCGTCAGGATCGGCAACCACCGCCTTCAGGATCCGCACCAGCCGCCCAGCCATCGCCTCGGCCGCAGCCCGATCGAACAGATCCGGCCGATAAGTGAACTCAAGAGCCATCCGTGGCCCCGGGAGGGCCACCACGGTGAGCGGATAGTGGGTGACGGTATAAAGCTCTTCACCGGTGACCCGCAGGCCGGGCGCGGGCTCGGCCAGGCGCCTGCGGTCAAAGGGGAAATTCTCGTACACCGCCAGAGTGTCGAACAGCTGACCCATGCCGGCCAGCCGTTGGATGTCGGCCAAGCCGAGGTGGTGGTGGGCCAACAGCCCGGCCTGCTCAGCCTGCAGCCTGATCAGGACCTGCGCCACCGGCTCCCCAGGCCGCAGCCGGACGCGTACCGGCACCGTGTTGAGGAACATGCCGACCATGGTCTCCACCCCTGCCAGCTCAGCAGGTCGGCCTGACACCGTGGCGCCGAAGACCACATCGTCACGACCGGTCAGACGGCCCAACAGGATGCCCCACGCCGCTTGGATCACGGTGTTGGGCGTCACGTCGAGCCGCCGGGCCTGACGGGTCAGCGCGACGGTTAACTCCTCGGATAACGCGGTCACCACATCTTTGGGTACCAGCGGCAGCCGCTGCCGGTCAGCGGCGACCACGAAGGTGGGCTCGTCCAGCCCGACCAGAGCGTGACGCCAGGCATCCTCAGCGGAGGGACGGTCCTGCGCTGCCAGCCACGCCAGATAGTCACGGTAAGGCGTGACCGGCGCTAACCCGCTGGAGTCGCCACAGCCCGCGTACAGCGTGAACAGCTGTTTGCGCACCAGCGATATCGACCAGCCATCCAGCAGAATGTGGTGATAGGTGAACGCCAAGCGGTGCCGCTCCGGGCCCAAACGGATCAACGTCAACTGCATCAGCGGCGGGCTGGCAAAGTCGAACCGTCGTTGCCGGTCCTCGGTCAGGCAGCGCGCCAGCTCGATTTCACGCTCGGCGGCGTCCAGCCCCGACAGGTCCAGCTCATGCCACGGCAGCTCAACCCAACGCGGGATCACCGCCACCGCCCCACCCGACCTGAGGTGTCGATACCCGGCACGCAGGTTCGCGTGACGATCCAGCAGCGCCTGCCCCGCCGCACGCATCGCCGCCGGGTTCAACGGCCCCTCCAGGTCGATTCCCAACTGCACCGTGTAGACATCGGGGCCAGCGTCGTCCAGCAGCGTGTGGAACAGGAACCCCTCCTGCAACGGCGACAGCGGCAACACGTCTTCGAAACCGGATCGCTTGATCATCATGTCATCCACTCCGCTTCAAGCTCGTCGAGGTCTTCCTGGGTTATCGAGACCAGCGGCAGGTCCGAGGGGGTGTGGCCGCCAGCGTGCGGCGCGGCGGCATGGACGGCCAGCCCGTCCAATGCCTGGAACCAATCCTGCGCCAGCTCACACACCGCGTCTTCGGTGAACAGCGCCGCCGGCCACGACCATCTGACATGCAACTGCGGCCCGCCCGGCCGGTCCTCCGTCCAAGCGTTGATCTCCAGACTGTGGCTCATGGGCAAGCCCGGGGCGGCGCCGCCACCCAGCCCGGAACCGGGGATCAAAGCCCAGTCGGCGACGTCGGGAACGGCGAAGCGGCCCAGATAGTTGAACACGATCTGCGGAGCCGCCAGCCCCGCGAGGACCGCCCCCGTCTCAGGGTTCAGGTAGCGCAACAGGCCAAAGCCCAGACCATGATCGGGCACGACACGCAGCTGCTCCTTGACCCCCTTCAGCGCCTGACCCGCCGCCGGACCACCAGCCAACGCCTCATCCAGATCAACCCCGCTCACATCCAAGCGCACCGGGGAGATGCTGGTGAACCAGCCCACGGTGCGGGACAGATCCACATCCTCGACGACCTGCTCCTGACGGCCGTGCCCCTCCAGATCCACCAACACCCAGCCCTGCCCGTCTTGGCCCCGCCGCCGACGCCAGGACGCCACGGCTAACGCCAGACCTGTCAGCAGCACATCGTCCACTCCGGCATAGAAGGTGTCCGGCACGCTGGTCAACAACGGCTCCGTCCGCGTTGGGAGCGTCAGCGTCACATCCCGGCACGTGCCCCAGGTGTCGCAGGCCCAGTCCAGCGACCGGCTGCCCAGCAGCGGCTCCGTAACGTCCAACACCTCGGTCCACACCGCCAGCTCGCCCGCCCGCGCCGGGTCCAGGGCCTGGGAGGCCAACAGCTGCGCCCACCGCCGGAACGACGTGGGACACGGCTCCAACACCGGCGCCTGGCCCGCCACCATCTGCGCCCAGCCGACCGCCAGGTCCTCCATCAGGACCCGCCATGACACCCCGTCAACCACCAGATGATGGATCAGCACGAGCAGCCGGCCCGGCTGCCCTGGCCCCCGGTCGAACCACACCGCTTGAACGAGCACTCCGGCCTGGAGAGCCAACCTGCCCACAGCCGCCGCCTCCTCGGCCTCGATGGCCCGTCGCAGACCCCGGTCGTCCAACCCGGTGGCGTCCACTCGCACCACGCACGCGGAGGCCGTCACCGATCCGACAGGTCCCACTGTCAAGACGCCATCGCCGGGGGACCCATCTGGGCGTTCAAGACGGGCCCGCAGTAGGTCGTGACGGTCCAACACCGCCTGAACCAGGCGGGCCAGACGCTCCTGGTCCAGATCTGCCGGCGCCTGCACTGTCACCGCCTGGGCGTACCCGTCGATGGGACCGCCACGCTCCAACAGCCAGCGCATGACCGGCGTCAAGGGCACCACGCCGACTCCAGCGTCAGGCGCCTCAATCATCGCCCTGGCCACGTCCCTGGCCACTGCCGCCAACGCCGCCGCCGTCTTGCGCTCAAACACGTCCCGGGGGCTGATCACCACCCCCGCCCTGCGCGCCCGGCTCGTCAGCTGGATCGAGATGATGCTGTCGCCACCCAGGGCGAAGAAGCTGTCGTCGACGCCGACCCGGTCCAACCCCAACACCTCAGCGAACAGCTCGCACAGGATCAGCTCCTGCGGCGTCTCCGGCGCCCGGCTGGGCGTGGTCGGGGTCGGGTCTGGTACGGGCAGGGCCTTGACGTCGAGTTTGCCGTTGACGGTCAACGGCAGCCGGTCCAGAACCACGAGCGCGGCTGGGACCATGTAGTCGGGCAGCCGCTGTATGAGATGCTCCCGCAACCGTGGGACAAGCGCGTCGATCTGACGAGCCGCGACCGGGTCGTTGGCGTAGTGCGCGAGCGTCTTGTGGCCGGTGACGGCGGGGCGGTACATCCCACTCAGCGCGGCCGCCTGCTGGGCTGGGACGAACACCGCGTCATAACTGCCATCGGCGACATCCGACCACGTTGTGGCCACCCGGTACCCGAGACGCTCACCCAGCTCGTGGAGGGTCTCCGGCTCCACACCGCCGCCGGCGTCGAGTGCGCGCAGGACGTCAGCGATCGACCCACCCTCCTCCAGGGCGCGCAACGCCGCCGCCTCAGACACCACACGCGCGTTCGGAACCCGGCACACCCGCAGCCGGGATGGCCGCTGCGCCGCCAGATGACCGGCCAACCCGTCGAGATCGGTGACCTGGCCACCCCAGACCAGCTCTGGAGCGTCGGCCAGAGGCACCACCTCGACCGGAGCCTTCAGCAAGACGACGTCGTAGCGGTAACGGGTCAGCTCGTTGTGAGACCAGCCCCGTTTGAGGCGGATGTCGACTCCGCCGATGTCGGGCACATGCTCGCGCAGACAGGCGAAGTAGTCGGGGGCGACGAGCAGCTCGCGTTCCAGCCTGATGCCGCGCTCGATGGCCTGCCGCGCTTGCGCCGCTTCGGTGCCGTCGATGCGGGCCAGTTGGACCGCAGTGTGGAAGCAGCGCAGCAGCCGGAGGTCACGCACGTCACCGATGAAGATCGCCCCGCCAGGAGCCGTCAGCGTCATGACCTTGCCCAGCACGTCGGTGAGGTAGTCGACGCTGGGGAAATACCGGATGACAGAGTTGAGAATGACGGTGTCGAAGAAGCCAGCGGGCAGCCCGTCGATCACATCGGCGGGCTGGCAGGACAGCTCGACCCGGCGCTGCAGCCGCGGGTCACCGGCCAGGTCGGCACGCAGGTTGTCGATCACGGGAGCCGAGAAATCGGTGGCCCAGTACACCTCGCAGTCCGGCGCCAGGCGGGACAGCAGCAGCCCGGTGCCGACCCCGATCTCCAGCACACGGCGCGGTGCCGGCTCGCGGATACGCGCCACGGTCGTCTCCCGCCACTCACGCATCTGCGCACGCGGGATGGGCCGGCCGTCGTAGCTCGAGTCCCAACCGGAGAAGTCCTCAGCCGACAGCGCGGTGCCGATCTGGGCGTGCCCGGCATCGTAGACCTGCCGCCACTCCCCTACCTGCTCGCGCTCCGCCCGGTCACGCTCGGTCGCGTCCACAGGCGCGGGAACCACATAGCCCACCAGACGCTTGACCCCAGAGACATGGGCGTTATCAGCGACCACGGCCGCCTGCGCCACCTGGGAGTGCTCGGCGAGGACGGCTTCGATCTCCCCCAACTCGACACGGAACCCGCGGATCTTGACCTGATCATCGACCCGGCCGAGGAAGTCCAACATGCCATCAGGACGCTGGCAGACCAGGTCACCTGTCCGGTACATCCGCCCGCCCGGCGCACCGAACGGGTTGGCGACGAACCGCCCAGCGGTCAGCCCAGGCCGACCCAGGTACCCTCGGGCCAACCCGTGCCCGGCGATGTACAGCTCGCCGGCTACGCCGTCGGGGACCGGACGCAGCCAGAGATCCAGCACGTAGGCGCGGGTGTTCCAGATGGGGCGCCCGACTGTGGGTGTGGGGCTGTCGAGGGTGCCGCCGCCGAGCGTGTTGATCGTGTACTCGGTCGGCCCGTACAGGTTGTAGCCGACCACACCGTCGGTGTCACGCAGCCGCTCCCACACCGCATCTGAGACCGCCTCACCACCCAGCAGGACCAGCACCGGCCGATGACCCCCACCGTCCCTGTCGAGCAGCCCGTGCTCGAACAGCAGCTGCGCATAGGTCGGCGTCACGTTGACGACATCGATGCGATGGCGGTCGCAATAGGCCACCAGCGCCAGGGGATCGCGACGCAGGTCCTCGTCCAGCACGTGGACCTCGTGGCCCTCAACCAGCCACAGCAGCTCCTCCCACGACATGTCGAAGGAGAACGACACGGTGTGCGCGATCCGCAGCCGCCGACCACCCGCCGCCTCAACCACAGGTGCGAAAATGTGCTCCCGATGGTTGAGCTGCATGTTCGTCAAACCCCGATACGGGGTGACCACGCCCTTGGGCCAGCCTGTCGACCCCGACGTGTAGATCGCATAGGCGGGATGCTCCAGACGCAAACGGTCCGCACGGGCGAAACCGGGCCGCTCTGCATCAGTCAGACCGTCACCGGGCAAGGCGTCGATCTGTATGGCGATGCCAGGATCATCCAGGACGATCCTGTCGACCTCCACCTCAGGCAGCGTCACCGCGGTGGTGGTGACCACGCACACCGGCGACGCGTCGGCGAGCATGAACGCCAGCCGGTCAGCCGGGTAATCCAGGTCCAACGGCAGGTAGGCGGCGCCGGTCTGCAGCACCGCGAACAGCGCCGCCACCATGCCCGCCGAGCGCGGCAGCGCCAACGCCACCACCCGCTCCGGACCCGCGCCATGCGCAACAAGCAGCCGGGCCAGCCGGTTGACCCGCGCATTCAGCTCCGCATAGCTGAGCGTCACCGCACCAAAGACCAACGCCACCGCGTCCGGGGTGCGCGCCGCCTGAGCCTCCAACAGCTCCGCCACCGTCAGCTGGGGCACCGGCCGGGCCATGGTGTCCCACTCATGCCGCAGCTGGTCACGCTCACCCGACGTCAGCACATCCAGCCGGCCTACCGGCAGTGTGGGGTCGGCGACCAGCTGCTCCAGCAGCCCGACGAACCGGGCGGCGATTGTCTCGACGGTTGCCCGGTCGAACACATCCGGCCGGTACTTCCACTCAAACGACAGAGGGTTGCCCGGGTTGGTGGTGAAGGTGAGGGGAAAATGGGTGCTGTCGTCGAACGACAGATCCTGGATTCCCAGGGAGTCGGCAGCCTGCTCATAGGCCGCCTCATCGCTGGGGAGGTTGCGCAGAACCTGGAGGGTGTCGAAGAGCTGGCCGATCCCCGCAGCCCGCTGGACTTCCCCGAGCCGCACGTGGTGGTAAGGGAGCAGCGCCGCCTGTTCACGTTGAAGCCGGGTGAAGAAGTCGATGAGCCGCTCCCCCGGACTCAGCGTCATCCTGACTGGAAGTGTGTTGAAAAACAGGCCGATGGTGTGCTCCACCCCAGGAATCTCGGCCGGCCGGCCGGACACGACCAAACCGAACACGACGTCATCCCGGCTGGTCAACGAGCCCAGCAGGATGCCCCACGCGCCGCTCAGCACGCTGTTCAGCGTCAGTCCCTGGCTGCGGGCAAACGCATCGACACGCGAGGTGAGCGTCGTGGAGATCTCGACCAGGACCTCTTCGACGACGACGGACGCGCGTGCGGGGTGACCGGGGGCGACCAGAGTGGGTTCGTCGATGCCGTCCAGCGCCGCCCGCCACGCCTCGGTCGCGGCCCCCTCGTCCTGCGCGGTGATCCATTTCAGATAGTCGCGGAACGGCGTGACAGCTGGCAGCCCCGCGACGTCGCCTCCGGAGGCCAACAGGGTCAGCAGCTCCTGGGAGAACAACCCCACCGACCAGCCGTCTGTCAGCAGCGTGTGGTTGGTGACCATGATCCAGTGCCGGCTGTCCCCCAGCCGCACTGAGATCGCCCGCATCAAGGGCGGGTGGGCCAGGTCGAACCGTTGCCTGAGGTCCTCGTCGTAGAGCCGCCGCAACTCGGCCTTCTGGCTGTCGATGCTCAGATGGGAGCAGTCGACCTCGATGATGGGCGTCTCTGCCGTGCGCGGGATGAACTGGACCGGGCGCTCCAGTCCCTCCTGCAGGAACCCGGCCCGCAGGGTGGCGTGCCGGCCCAAGATCGTGCGCAGGGCCGCATGCACCTGCTCAGCGTCGATCGGCTGCTGCAGCTCGATCACGGTCCGGATGTTGTAGGGATCCAGCGCTTCGGTGTCGTACATCGCCTCGAAGAACAGGCCCTCCTGCAACGGAGCCAGCGGCCAGACGTCCTCGACATCGGACGCCGCACCCATGACGAGCGCGCGCTCCGCCTCGCTCAGCACAACCAGCGGCGCATCCGGATCCAACCCAGCGCTGGGGTGACCCTGCACCGCCAAGTCCTGCCGGCTGCGAGCCACGGCCGCCAGCCCGGCACCGGTCGGATGCTCGAACACATCGCGGGGGCTGAGGTCCAGCCCTGCTGCTCGCGCACGGCTGAGCAGTTGGATCGAGATGATGCTGTCCCCGCCAAGGGCGAAGAAGTTGTCGTCAACACCGACCCGGTCCAGGCCCAGCACCTCGGCGAACAGCTCGCACAGAACCTGCTCCCGCGGCGACTGCGGGGTCCGGCCGGACGTGGTCGGGGTCGGGTCAGGTGCGGGCAGGGCCTTGACGTCGAGTTTGCCGTTGACGGTCAGCGGCAGCCGATCCAGGACCACCAGGTTGGCTGGCACCATGTAGTCGGGCAGCCGCTGCTGCAGATGCTCCCGCAGCTGTGGGACGAGCGCGGTGACCTGGCGGGCCGCAGCCGGGTCGTTGGCGCAAGCCGCCAGCGCCCTTGCGGTGGCGGCGGGGCGGTACACCCCGGTCAGCGCATCCGCCTGCTGCGCTGCCAAGAACACCGCGTCGTAGCCGCCGTCGGCAGTGTCAGCCCAGGTGCACACGACCCGGTACCCCAGACGCTGGCCTAACTCGTGCAGCGTCTCCGGCTCGACACCGCCTCCGCCGGTGCGGAGCGTCCGAAGGGCGTCGGTGATCGAGCCGCCGTCCTCCAACACACGCAGCGCTGCGGCCTCAGGGGCCATCCGCGCGTTAGGGATGCCGGTCACCCGCAGCTGCTCAGGCCGGTGCTGGTCCAGATGTACCCCGAGTGCATCGACGTCGAGCACTTGGGCGCCCCAGACCAGTTCTGGACCGTCAGCCAGCGACAGGACCTCAACCGGCGCCTTGCGCACGATGACCTCGTAGCGGTAACGGGTCAGTTCGTTGTGAGACCAGCCGCGTTTGATACGGATATCGACCCCGCCGACATCAGGCACCTGCTCGTGCAGGCGGGCGAAGTAGTCAGGGGCGATCAGAAGCTCCCGCTCCAATCTGACAGCGCGCTCGATCGCCTGGCGCGCCTGACCCACATCGGCCGACCCTTCCAGTCGGGCCAGCTGGACAGCGGTGTGGAAACAGCGCAGCAGCCGCAGGTCACGCACATCCCCGATGAACACCGCCCCACCAGGAGCTGTCAGCGTCATCGCCTTGCCCACCACGTCGGTGAGGTAGCCGATGCTGGGAAAGTACTGGACGACCGAGTTGATGATCACCGTGTCGAAGAACCCGGTGGGCAGCCCGTCGATGACATCGGCGGGCTGGCACGCCAACTCGACCCGTTGGGCCAGCTGCGGGTCGCGAGCGAGATCGGCACGCAGTTTGTCAATGACGGCGGCGGAGAAGTCGGTGCCCCAATAGACCTCGCAGTCCGGTGCAAACTCTGACAGCAGCAGCCCGCTGCCGACCCCGATCTCCAGAACACGCCGGGGCGCCAGCTCAGCGATGCGCGCCACTGCCACATCCCGCCACTCGCGCATCTGGGGCAAGGGGATCGGCTGGCCGTCATAGCTGCTGTTCCAACCCGAGAAGTCCTCGACCAGCAGCGCTGTGGGGGCTGCGGTGTACTCGACGTCGTAGACCTGCCGCCACTCATCGATCTGCTCGTCCTCCACCCGGCCACGGTCCGCCGCGCTCATCGTCCGTTCGGGGACGACATAGCCCACCAGACGCCTGGTCCCAGAGACCTCGGGGGCGAGGACAGCGGCCTGCGCCACCTGAGGATGCTGGGCAAGAACAGCCTCGACCTCGCCGAGCTCGATGCGGAACCCGCGGATCTTGACCTGATCATCAGCCCGGCCCACAAACTCCAACACTCCATCAGCACGCCAACGGGCCAGATCACCCGTGCGATACATCCGCGACCCCGCAGGCCCAAACGGATCCGCCACGAACCGCTCAGCGGTCAGGGCATGACGGCGCAGATACCCCCGCGCCAACTGCACCCCAGACAGGTACAGCTCCCCCACCACCCCCACCGGCAGCGGACACAACCCGCCATCCAACACATACACAGCGGTGTTCCACACCGGCCGCCCGATCGGCACACTCCCCGCAGCCGCGCCGTCGCAGTCCCACCACGTGACATCCACCGCCGCCTCAGTCGGACCGTACAAGTTGTACAGCGGCACGCCGGTCAGATCACGCCAACGGCCAACCGCCTCGCCGCCGAGGGCCTCGCCGCTGCAGAACACCCGCCGCAGGGTCCTCGCCCAGCCCTGATCGCGGATGACCTCGTCGTCTTGCAGGAACGCCTCCAACATCGACGGCACAAAATGCAGCGTCGTGATGCGCTGCTCACCAATCAACCGGGCAAGATACGCAGGGTCGCGGTGCCCATCAGGTCGGGCCAAGACCACAGCGGCGCCCTCACACAGCGCCCAGAAGAACTCCCACACCGACACATCGAAACTCGACGGGGTCTTCTGCAGCACCCGGTCATCGCAGCCCAGCCCGTACTGGCCCTGCATCCACGCCAGCCGGTTGCCGATCGACCGATGCGACACCACCACCCCCTTCGGGCGGCCAGTCGACCCGGAGGTGTAGATCACATACGCCGGATGATCCGCCCACAACGGCACCAAGCGCTCCGCCTCACCCACATCGTGACCGCTGAACCGCTGCAGCTCCTCTGTCATGGTGGGGTCGTCGAGCACGACGCGATCCGCGTCACCGGCCTCGGGCAGCCGGTCTGAGGCCGCAGACACGGTGACCAGGCAGACCGCTCCGGCGTCTTGGAGCATGAACGCCAAGCGGTCGGCGGGATAATCCAGATCCAAGGGCAGGTAGGCGGCGCCCGCCTTGAGCACTGCCAGCAGCGCAACCATTAGCTCCACCGACCGAGGCAGGGCCACTGCTACCACTCGCTCGGGCCCGGCCCCCCGGCCGATCAGCAGCCGCGCCAACCGGTTCGCCCGCTCGTTCAACTGCGCATAGGTCAACACCGCGTCGTCGAACACCACCGCCGTCGCATCCGAAGACCGCGCAACCTGCTCCGCAAACAGCGCAGGCAACGAGGCCGACGACGCCTCCACTGCAGTGTCGTTCCACTCGACCAGAATCTGGTGGCGCTCCTCGGCCGAGACGATGTCAACCCAGCCGACCGGCCGATCAGGATCAGCAGCCACCGCCTCCAAGATCCGCACCAACCGGGCGACCATCACCTCAGCCGCAGCCCGATCAAACAGATCCGGCCGATAGGCGAGCCCGAGAGCCAAACGTGACCCCGGGACGATCGCCAAGGTCAGCGGGTAGTGGGTGGCGTCGTGAGACTCTTCGTCGGTGACCCGTAGACCAGGCACGGACTCGTGGCTGGGGTTGGGGAAGTTCAAGTACACCACGAGGGTGTCGAACAGCTGACGCAGACCGGCCAGCCGTTGGATGTCGGCCAAGCCGAGATGATGATGGGCCAACAGCCCCGCCTGCTCAGCCTGCAAGCGGGTCAGGACCTGCGCCACCGGCTCCCCGGGCCGCAGCCGAACACGCACC
>JBOHFT010000160.1:0-10857 GCA_050699815.1 Pseudonocardiaceae bacterium
TCCCTGAGGCCAGCCTCCGCCGGGACAGATCCCGGCGGAGGAAGCCCGCGTACCACCGCTCGTCGGCGGCAAGCTGGTGGGCGAGTTGGGCCGCGAGGCGCGTCTTGCCGGCCCCGCCGACACCGTGCAGCACGGCCACCCGGGGCAGCGGCCTCCCGGCAAGCGCGCCCGGAGCGGGCGGCGGGTCGGGGGCGAGGCACCAGTCGAGCAGGCTGTCGAGGGCGTTGCGCGGTTCGAACGGGACAATCTGGTTACGAGCGCGCACGCTCTCCAGGGGCCCGGGCTCGACGCCCGGTGGAAACGGCGGGTGGTACGGCGGTTCGAGCGGTTCGAGGTCCGGCCAGTCCGGCATTGGCTCGGTCCGGTCAGGCCGGTAGCCCACCCCGACATCCACGCCGAGGTCCCATGCCCAATCCTCCCCGGTCAGCATGCGCGCGCCCGCCTCGACGGTGTCAGCGAACCCAGCGTGAGTCACGGCCTGGTGAGGCAGGCCGGCGGTCCAGTCCTGTGCCGCCCGGGCGACATCGACCGCAACGAACTCACCCGGGGCATCCCAGCGCGATCGAAGGCCATTACCCGGCCACGCCGGCTGGGCCTCCCACCCGACCTTGCTTAGCGGGTAACGCTCACCACTGGTGCGTCTACCGTCTGGACCTGCCCAGTCCCCGCGCAGCCACACGACCACGATCGCGTGGCCGGCCGGACCCGATCGGGCCGGGTTCAGGATGACGACCATCGGGTGCAGGCCAGCGTCGAGACAGCCAGCAGCAAACGCCAACGACAGATCCAGGCAGTTCGCTAGCCCCGGCCGCCGGAAGACCTGGTCCGGCGGCCGGATGTCCTGCTCCCCGGGGCCGCTGGTGAACGGCTCGTCGGCGTAGCGCACCCGCGACCGCGCGAACGCCTCATACAGGTGGCGCAGCCGGATCTCGGCAGGCGCCCCCGAGCGGCCGGGCAGCGGAATCTCCGGGGGGAATAGCTTCGGCAATACCCCGGTCTGCACGTAACGCAGCAGGTCATCGGGCTGGGATCGTCGCCACGGTGGCCACCCGGTCATAGGTCATCCTCGATGTCCGCACCCTCGGGCTGCGGCTCATCGCCGTCCTGGACACCATCGAGGACGGCCAGCTGTGTTGACCCGTGCACCGCTGTGCCGTACCAGGCGTCCGAGATCTGGACGTGGATGTCGTGGACCCCGGTGAGCGGCGGCGGTAACACGACGCGCCATCCGTCCTCGACCGGGGTCATCGGGTGTCTTGTGGGCCCGGGGCCGGTCGAGGGGTCACCGTTGGCGAGGGTCACCGTTGCCGCGCTGCCGGTGCCCTGCGGAAGTCCCTCGGCCCCATGGTGCAGCTGAGCACCGACCTCAATCTCCGACCCAGCTACCACCAGGTCATCCACATCCCATCCCACCCAGGGCCGGCTCGGTCGATCACTGCCGCGAATCGGAATGTCGTCGCCTTGGAGCGTGACCAGCTGCTGCATCATCCCAACGGCCGACCCCATTGGCCCGTGTTTGTCTGGCAACGCCTGCACCAGCTCCGCTCGCTGGGACAGCTCCGCCGGGATGGCCGACAGCGCGGGAACCGTCCCGTCGCCACGCCAGTCCACGTTGCCTCGCCACTCCGGCTCCTCTTTGGTCACCCGCACCCGCCGGCCCGCCAGGGTCGCCCGGCTCAGCGTGTGGTGGCCGCGCCCGAAATACGGCACCAGCGCCGGCTTGCGGTCTTCCTGGACGCTTTGCCATCCAGCAGCGATGTCCTCGTGGACCCTCGCCGCAGCACTCGCCCTCCGCAGGACGTCCCCGGCGACGGCTGGATCTCCGGACCGCCGCACAACGTGGCCGGGCAGGTCCACCGGCTCAACCGTGACCCCGGCGCCGAGCGTCCCATCCTCGATCACCAGCACCGCGGGGTACTGCGGCAACAGCTCGTACACCGACGGCCAGCGGCGCAGCACGCGAGTTGCCGCCGGATACCGCAGGCACCCCAGACCGACACCGTTGAACAGCCAATCCAGCGCTCGCGGCGCGCCACGATGCGGCGTGCCCAGCGTGATCAACGCCCGACAGTGCCGCCAGCCAGCGCCCGGACCGATCCAATAGCGGGCCACCAGCCCGCCCAGCGAGTGCGCAAGCACGATCACCTGCCGACCCGACGCACCCACCGCCGCAGTCACCGCCCGACCCACCACGTCCGCGGCCTTCACGACAGACTCCCGGAAGTCGTAGGGAACTCGAAGGACGTCCACATCGGACGGCACGACCTGTCCCGCACGGTAGTCGACCACTTTGATGCCAGCGCCGAAGTACGTGCGCAGGTTATGTGTCATCCCGTCGTAGCCGGGCACGACAAACCACGGCCGAAGCACAGTCAACGTGTCGATCAAGCTCGTCGGCATGAGGTCTGGATGCCGGTCGAGATCCAGAGCGGACGGTCGAACGAGCACGTGCCCAAGCCCGCGTGCGGTGACATCCCATGCCGAGGTACCGTCCGGGGACGACAGCACACTCCCGCCAATGCCCGGGATCATGACGATCAGGTGCCTCAGGTGCGCCACGGAGCCCTCCTCCCTCCAGTTTACTCACACTATGCAACTAATACATCTATCGAGTGACACTCTCAAGGGTCTATCGGCGCCAGAGCAGAGTTGATGCCGAAGTTACTGGGGCGCCTCGCCATCGCTTCGGCAAGCAGCCACAGCTGCAGCCGTGCGGTCCCGCCAGCCTGCGCCCCGGCCACGTAGCGGCGAGCCGTCTTGCGGCCCACCCCCGCCCGCCCGGCCACCGCCCGCAGCCCGTGCCCCTCCAGCCAGGCACGCAGCACCTCCCGCACCTCAACCACACTGACCTCCCTCAACCCCACCACTGACAACCTCCGCGTCCACCAACACGACACGGACAGCCAACAAGCAGACCAACGACAACCCGGACAGACACGCCAGGTGGTCCCATAATCGGCAACCCAGGTGGTCCCATGAACCTGGCAGAAAACCGCTCAGCGCGGTCCCATGCTCACGGCAGGCGACAATCTCGGTTGCATCACCGAATCCGGGCCGGTTAGCCAAAGATGTCGGTCCGTAGCGGTACCGTCAAGCGGTGAGGTTGGAGCTGGGCATCCGGCTGCGCGGGTCGGCTGGTGAGCTGGACGTGCAGCGGGTTCTGCACGATCTCGGGAGCCTAGTCGATCTTCTTGGTCTGCTGGAGGACGCCCAGCTCCGGAAGGATCGGAAACCGACATCGCGGAGCACCTGGAGCTTCAGTGCGCTCAGCCTCGGCAGCGTGAACGCCGTGATCGCTCCGCTCGAACCACGCGGCGGCGCCAGCTTCGAGATACTTGATCATCTACCAGAGCTGTGCGTAGCGGGCTTCGAGGATGTCGAGTCATCGCCGCGGGTACCGCGAGGATGGAACACGCGAGCACTCCGTGTTGCGGAGAAAGCCACGCGGAACCTGGGCGCGGACGCCAGCCGGGCGATGCTCCTGACGCTGCTCATCGACAACGAGCCGCGCCGCTCTATCGAAGTGACACACAGGGCGTCGATCAACGCGCGCGCCGCGGCCAAGGCTCGGTTCAGCAGCCTTGGATCGGTCATCGGAACGCTTGACTCGGTGAGCGTGCACAGCGGTAGGAGCGCGGGACTCTGGACGGCCCGCGGGGGACGCCGCGTCGAGGTCAAGTTCGGCCCCGACCAGCTCGACGAGGTTAAGAACCACCTCGGTCAACACGTCGAGGTCTGGGGCCGGATCGCGCGCAACGCGGACGACCAAGCTCTGATCGTCCAGGCACGGCGCTTTACCGCGCTCCCAGCACCGGACGCCGGCCAGCGACTCGGCGAGCTTCGCGGGATCGCGCCGAACCTGACCGACGGTGAGAGCGTTGACGCCTACCTGGAGCGGCTGCGTGGCACGTCCTGACTCACCCGGTGTGATCTACCTTGACTCAAACACCCTGTGCCGGTTCATCATCGGGAAGGACGTCGAGACGGTCGGGCGAGTCATCGAGGCAGTCGACGCTGGCGAGGCCGAACTGATCATCTCGCCTCTCCTGCTTGTCGAGTGCCGAGGACAGCCCCGGTCGGGGCCGGTCGATGAGGAGTTGGAGCGCCGCCTGCTCGGCATCCTCGACAACCCTCGCCACACCCCCGTCGAGTTCACGCGCGCGGTCGCGCTGAAAGCGCGCGAACTTGCCCTACGTCATGGGATGAAGAACTACGATGCGATCCATCTCGCGCATGCGATCATGGCCGAGGCCGAGGTCCTCATGACGACCGACAAGGGCTTCCCGCCGGAAACCGAGGTCGATGGCGTGTGGGTCGGGAAGCCCTATTACTGGGGACCAGCCACCCTGTTCGACGATGGGGACGGCTGACGCCTTTACCGGCGACGCCTCACACCGTCCCGGCTCTGCCGACTCCAGACGGGCAACGATGCGTTCGAACAGGACGCGGCGACGCAGCCGGTCCAGCCCGATACCGGACTCGACCGAGCGGCTGAGGAGTCGCCGCTCGAGGGCCATGCGCAGCGCCTGCGGCGTCCGGTACGTCACGACGCCGCTGCCCGCTGGATGGCCCGCTCGATGTGCAGCGCCGCCCGGGCGTCGATGGCCTCGGCTCGGGAGCGGAGCCGGCGGATCGTCAGCAGGCCGCCGTCGCGGGCCTCCTCGATCGCTCGCGCCAGCTGATCCTCGTCAGGCAGAGATCCGGCGACATCAACGAGCGACCGCACGGGGGTCGTCACCCGGAACCCAGTGCGCTCCAGCACGTCGTCGGCGGGAAGGTCGGCGCGGTGGAGGCGCAACGCGCTGGACCGCCTGGTGAACCCCGGAGGAACCGTGAGGTGGACCCGGGCCGATTCGAACTCGCCGATGCCGTGCACCGCGAGCGCGGTCTCGTGCGACACCACGCCTCGCCCCCGCGACCACAGCGTCCAGCGGGCCAGACCGTCATGCAGATCCGGCACCCACTCGGCGAGCCGGAACAGCCCACGGTCGACGCGCAGCCAGTTCCCCGCGCCGACGTGGTGGGCCTGCGCCTGGTAGGAGTACCCGATCTCCTTCGCTTGGCTGGCGCTGAAGTACCCGCCCTGCTCGGCAGCCTGGTTGAACAGCCGTCGTCGTAGGTCACGCCGGTCAGCAGGCACCCGCTTATCCTATACGGAAACTAGAGTTCACAGCCACTGGAGGCCAATGAAAATCAAGTTCTGATTGAGTATTGAAAGTTGGGTGGGTTGAACCGGGCAGCTCGGTCAGTCCCTGTTCAGCCCGGCTAAAGACACGACACCGACGCCATCGTCAAAGTCGACGGCCTACTAGCCCGAGTACTCGGCGCGGTCGCGCGGACCCGACAGGTGATCGTCTTCACCCACAATGACCGGCTCGCGGACGCGGTCCGGTGGCGTGCCGAACCCGAGACGGTCTGGGAGGTGGTCCGGCGTGACCACTCCCATGTTGAGCTGCGGCGCTGCGCTGGTGGTCGCATGTTCGCCAGCGCAGCGAGGCGGTAGGCCGTTCTGGACGTCGGCCTCGACCAGATAACGCCGTCCGTACCAGGCGCGATGCGGGGTTCCTTGGGGGTGTTGCCGAGTCCCGCTTTTCGACCGTCAAGCGCGCGCTCCGCGTGCCAGCGCAAAGCGGTCGCCTCGACCATAGCGGTGAGGGGCTCGTACGGCAGACTGCGGCCGTGAGCGAAACGGTCGTAGTTGGCGTCGTTGCGGCACGTGCTGCGCTGGTTGGCAGTCTGGTCGGCGCAAGTCCCGCCGTAATGCAGCTTCGGGTTTGGGCCAAGCCGCTCAGCCGCGGAAGTGGCACCCGGGAAACCGGGGAGGGGCGGGCGGGATGAACGAGGTCGAGCTGGAGATCTTCGAGCAGACGTCCGATTACGCGGAGGTGCGTCTGCGCGGCGGCGTCGGGGTGAAGACCCGGGGTCTGGATCGTGCGGCGATCGAGGATCTGATCGGGAGTGTCGAGCAGGCGTATACCGGGGATTCGGTCGCGCAGCGGGTGTACGGCGCTGCGGCGCTGCGAGAGCTGGGTGAGCGGCTGTTTGGTTTCCTCGACGGGGATCAGCGCTGGTTCAGCGAGACGGTGACCGATCCCGGTGGCGTCGTGGTGCGGATCTCGGCCGAGGAGCGGCTGCGTCATCTGCCGTGGGAGCTCGTGGCCCGCGACGGCGCGTTCCTGGCCGTGGCCGAACAGGCGCCACTGCTGGCGGTGCGGGCCGCGAGCCCGATTGCGAGTCGAGGTAGCCGGATCACACCAGGGAATCGGCCGCTGCGGGTGCTGTTCATGGCGACCTCACCGGAGGGCGTGGAACCGGTCCTGAGCTACGAGGCCGAGGAGGCCGGGATTCTGGCGGCCACGACCGATACCGGAACGGAACTGGTGGTGGAGGAAAGCGGGACCCTGGACGGGTTGCGCTTCACCGCCGAGTCTTATGGCGCGGGCTACTTCGATGTGCTGCACATCAGCGGGCACGCCACTGTCGACTCCGGGCGCCCGGTGTTCCTGGTCGAGAACGAGTTCGGGGGGCCGCTGCTGGCGGGCGCCGACGACGTGGCACGGGCGATGGCTGGCCAGTGGCCGCGGATGGTGTTCGTGTCCGGGTGCTTGACCGGCAACGCCCCTGGCGGCGGAACGATCCCGTCGATGAGCGAGAGCCTGGTCAAGGCGGGAGCGTCCGTGGTGTTGGGGTGGGCGCTGCCGGTCGGTGACGTGGCGGCCTCGCAGTTCGCCGCGGAGCTGTATCGGGCGCTCGCAGCCGGTCAGCCGCTGGATCGGTCGGTGGTCACCGCCCGCCGGCGGCTTCACGCCCAGCACAACCGCAACTGGCATCTGCTGCGCGTGTACTCTGATGCGTCACCACTGACGCCGATGGTGACTCCCCGCCACACGCCCGGCCGCGAACGCATCCGAGTCCGTCACGCCGGTGAGGATTTCCTCGATCCGCAGACCCAACTGTCCCGGGTGGCCTCCCGTGCGGAGTTCGTCGGGCGCAGGCGGGTGATCCAACGATGCCTCCGCACACTTACTCGCCCCCTGGGCACCCCAGACACGGCCGAGGCACTGGTCCTGCAAGGCATGGGCGGGCTGGGCAAGAGCACCCTGGCCTCCCGGCTGCTGGAACGGATGCCGACGTACCAGCGTCTGGTCTGGTACGGCCGTGTCGACGAGACCAGCTGCGGGAACTGACCGAGAAGGTCACCTTCAGCAGTCTGGACCAGCAGATCGAGGCCGCGACGCTGATCGGTGACGAGCGGGCCGATCTCAGCATCCGGCTGCGATACCTGTTCGCCGGACCGTTGGCGCAGATCCCCTGCCTTCTGGTGTTCGATGACTTCGAGCAGGGCAACCTCGATCAACACGACGGCGGCTACATTCTGTCGGTGCAGATGGCGGAGATCTTGCCAGCCCTGCTCCGCGCGATCCGCGACACCAACAGCCCTAGCCGAGTCGTGATTACCAGCCGCTACCGCTTCCCCGCGCCCGTGGGGACGAGCGTACGGGTGGAGGCATTGGAAACCTTCACCGCGATCGAGCAGACCAAGAAGATCGCGAACCTGCCGAACCTCCGTCCGGACGCGATTGCCACGCCCGAACCCGTCCGCCGGCGCTCGATCGAGGCTGCCGCCGGCAACCCTCGCCTACTCGACTGGCTCGACAAGATCATCAATGACCCAGAGTTGGACGTGGAGGGGTTGATCGCAGCGATCGAGAACGAGACCGACCGGTTCCAGGAGACCATCCTCGCCGAGAAACTCCTCGCCGCGCAGCCGATCGAGCTGCAGAAGATGCTGGCCAAACTCAACGTGGTCGAGTTGCCGGTGCCCGCGGCGACGGTCCACGCCCTTCACGACCATCCCGACGCCCACAGACACATCCGCCGCTCCGCCGAGCTGGGCCTGCTCGAGGAAGGCACCGATTCCGAGACCGGCGAGCCGCGCTACTTCGTCTCCAACGTCCTGCGCCCCCTCATCCGACCGTTGATCAGTGACGAGGAGCACCGACAGGCCTGCGCCGCCGCCGCTCGATCCCTCGTCGGCCTCTGGGTTGGCCCAGCCCCTGCAGCGGCCGGGGACGCGCCGCGATGACGTCGGTGCAGCGGTGGGTCGAGGTGCATCGCCTGGCTGTGGCTGGTGGGGAGGCGGTCATCGCCCGCCGGGTTGGGGATCGGGTGGGCCGGGTCTGGCTGGCCACGTCCCGGTTCGCTGATGTGACCCGCATGGCCGAGGCCACCCTGACTCTCGGCGAGGATCCCGACGCCCTCTACCACCTCGGGTGGGCCCAGCGAGCGACCGGGTCTCCGGCTGCGGCGTTGACCGCCTACGAGCGGGCGCTGCAGCTCTACCGCGCTGCCGGTCACCGCGGGAACCAAGCCGCCACGCTGACCAACATCGGTCTCGTGTACGCCGGGCGGGGGCAGCGTGAGCAGGCCCTCAACTACTACCAGCAGGCCTTGCCGATCACGAGGGAGGTCGGTAACCGCGCCGGCGAAGCCGTCACCCGCTTTAACCTGGCGATGGTCTACCGCGGGCAGGGACAGCTCGACCGGGCGGTCGCTGAGCTGGAGCAGGTCGTCGAACTCGACCGCCAGATCGGCCACCCCGACCTGGAATCCAACACCGCCACACTCGAACAAGTGCGCACTGAACTGCACGGCGCGATCGTCGCCGGGCCGCCAGATCCTGGCGCCCGATGATGCAGTGTGAATTGCCCTGGCACCGTGAATTGTCGGCCGGCGACCAGCTTCGTCCGGAGCTTCTGGGCTTCCTTCAGCGCAGCCCGCTCGGAGCGCTCGTTGCCCGGCTTCTCGATCGGGACGCTGTCGACGAGGATGATCCGCTCGCCCCCGCACGGAAGGCAGATCCGACCGGCGGAGGAATTGGCTAGGCCGTGCGGTTCCGCGCCCAGATAGCCCGCTGGCAAGCCCAACCACGGTGGCGGCGGTGGTGCATCAATGTCGCCGATCGGTGCTGGGGGTGGCGGCGGTGAATACCTCAGTGGTGAGGTCTATCGCGCCCTGGACACTCGCCGTAACCGGCATGTGGCGCTCAAACTGCTCTCGACCCACCTCGTCGGCGACCAGGATTACCAGGAACGGTTCCGTCGCGGATCCTATGTCGCCGCCCGCCTCCAGGAACCGCACGTCATTCCGATCCACGACTACGGCGAGATCGACGGTCGGCTGTTCATCGACATGCGACTGGTCAACGGTTCGGATCTCGGCAAGATCCTTGCCCAATCCGGGCCGATGCCGACGCGTCGCGCGGTCGAGATCATCAGCCAGATCGCCGAAGCGCTGGATGCCGCCCACGCCGACGAGCTGATACACCGCGACGTCAAACTGGCCAACGTCCTGGTCACCGAAGGCCGCGACTTCGTCTACCTCGTCGATTTCGGCGTTGCCCACGCCGCCGAGCACTCGCAGCTGACCCGGACGGGCACCACGATCGGGACTTTGGACTACATGGCCCCGGAACGCTTCGACGGCAAAGCCATCGATCGGCGGGTCGACATCTACGCCCTGGCCTGCGTCCTGCACGAATGCCTCACCGCGACGCGCCCGTTTTCCGGCGACACCCTCCCCGCACTCATGCGGGCCCACCTCTGTGATCCACCACCCAAACCCAGCCAACTGCGCCCCGGCGTCCCGCCGGCACTCGACGCGGTGGTCGCCCGCGGTATGGCCAAAGATCCCGACGATCGGTACCCCGCCGCTGGCGCACTGGCTGACGCGGCCCGCGCCGCCCTGTCGGACACCACCCCCCGGATCCCTGCCGCAGCCTCATCCGCAGCCGTCCAGGCCACCGTCGCCCAGGAGGTAACCTTCCGACGAGCTGCATCGGCGACGGGGAGTCCTCGGTTGATCTCGGACGTCGCGCCGCAGACGCTACCGTCACGTAGAGTCCGCCGGTCGAGGTGGCGTGCCTTCACTGATGGACTTGCCAGCATTTTCGACGTTTCTGGCATCGCCATTATGTCGCGGCGTGGGAGTCGAACCTCGGCGTGGGAGCACCTTGAGCAGTGTCTCGCCGAGAAGTACGCGCGGCTCGAACTAGATGGCGCGAGTAACTCGCAGCCTCACGAAAACTCGAATGACGGAAGAGCCCGCAGGTGACCGGAGAAGTGCGACCCACGGCCAGGAGGAGGACTGCGCCTAGTGTGAGGCTGCCAACGCCAACTCAGGCCAAACAGTGGGAGGAACTCGAACCGGGAACCTTTTCCCGTCTTATGGCCGAGATTGAACAGGAAGAGAAGCACAGGCGGTGCATGGAGTGGGCCGAGCTGGGCTCGCGAATATTTGGCCAGATGTGTGCGTTTGGGACAGTGGTGGCGCTGGCGTTGCTTGCTCGATACTTCGTGGATCATGGTGCGGCGACGCAAGGAGCATCGATCATCGTCACGGGGACGGCTTCTATAGTGGCGGTGTTTCTTACCGGTCGGCTGGTACGCCATCGGTGATCTTGCTTCGTTGATCGGAGATGGGTCGATTGCCAGCCCGATTCGATCCTGTGTCGGCGCCGCCCCTGGCCATATGCGCCTTGCGGACGAAGCCGGGAGGATCGGCCGTTGCGGGCCCCAGTCGGCGCAGCACACCGCTACCGGACAGGAAGTTTGATCTACCTCTTTGCCTGCCGGAAACCCCAGAGTTCAGCGGGGAACGACCCGGTACCGGGAGGCTTCGGTGTCACCCCACACCCGCTCTGACCAGCGCCCCAAGGTACGCTGGGGTGGCGGAGCGCGTTAGCGGGCTTAAGCGGCCCAGCCGTCACTCTCGAGTCAACTGTGAGATGTGAGTCGACTCCACAGCGATGGCCAGGCGCGTGCCGTTGCTGCACCCCGTGCACGACAGGAACCCAGA
>JBOHFT010000161.1:0-10829 GCA_050699815.1 Pseudonocardiaceae bacterium
TTCTGGATGCAGAACGCGGTAAAACGGACTCGATTCACCGCGTTCTGCATCCAGAACGCGGTTGGGGTGGGGGTCACGAAAGGTCCAGGGCGGCGGCTACGGCGGCCGGGTCTACGGGGGTGGGTTGGGGCTCGGGGGCGTCGCGTAGCGCGGTGTCGGGGTCTTTGAGGCCGTGCCCGGTCACGGTGCAGACCACCAGGGACCCGCGGGGCAGCCGCCCGTCCTCGGCGACGCGCAGCAGCCCCGCCACCGCGGCAGCCGAGGCCGGTTCGACGAACACGCCCTCCTGCCCGGCCAGCAGCCGGTAGGCAGCGAGGATCTGCTCGTCGGTGACCGCCTCGAACAACCCTCCGGACTCGGCCCTGGCCCGCATCGCCCCATCCCAGGAGGCCGGGCTGCCGACCCGGATGGCGGTGGCGATGGTGTCCGGCTCCGGCACTGGCGCGCCGTGCACCAGCGGTGCGGCACCGGCCGCCTGGAAACCGAACATCCGCGGCCGGCCGGGCACCAGGCCGTCGGCGTGGTACTCCGTGTAACCCATCCAGTAGGCGGTGATGTTGCCGGCGTTGCCGACCGGCAGGCAGTGCACGTCAGGGGCACGGCCGAGCACGTCACAGATCTCGAACGCCGCGCTCTTCTGCCCCTGCAACCGCACCGGGTTCACCGAGTTCACCAGCGTGGTCACCGGGTAGTCGGCGGCGGTCTTGCGGGCCAGCTCCAGGCAGTCGTCGAAGTTGCCGTCCACGGCCAGGATCCGCGCGCCGTAGGCGGTGGCCTGCGCGAGCTTGCCCAGCGCGATCTTGCCCCGGGGCACCAGCACGGCGCTGGCCAGCCCGGCCCTCGCCGCGTAGGCGGCGGCCGAGGCGGCGGTGTTGCCGGTCGAGGCGCACAGCACCGCCTCCGCGCCACGGGCCAGCGCTTCGGTCACCGCCAGCGTCATCCCGCGGTCCTTGAAGGAGCCGGTGGGGTTGGCGCCCTCGACCTTGAGCAGCACCTCACAGCCAGTGCGCCCCGACAGCGTGGGAGCAGGCAGCAATGGGGTGTCGCCTTCCTGCAGGGTCACCACCCGGCAACCCGGGCTTACCCGGATCCGGTCCGGGTAAGCTTCGATCACCCCCGGCCAGGGCCGACCGGCCGTCACCCACAGGGTCACCTGACCTCACCCTCCACCCGCATCACGCTGACCACGTCGCGGACCGCGTCCAGACCGGCGACCTTTTCCACGGTGGAACGCAACGCGGCGTCCGGCGCGGCGTGCGTGACGATCACCAGGTCGGCCCCGGCTGCGCGGTGCCCAGCGTCGCCGGACAGCGAGTCTTCGGGCGCGCGGCCGGTCTGGCGCACCACCCAGATGGACACCTGATGCTCGGCGAAGACCTGCGCTACCTGGGCCAGCACGCCGGGGCGGTCGGCCACCTCGAGGCTGACGTGGTAGCTGGTGGAGGTGTCCGCTATCGGCTGGATCGGCAGGTCAGCGTAGGCGGACTCGCGCGGCCCATGGCCGCCGGCCATCCGGTTGCGGGCGACGGCCACCAGGTCACCGAGCACCGCGCTGGCGGTCGGCGCCCCACCGGCGCCCTGGCCGTAGAACATCAACGCCCCGGCCGCGTCCGCCTCAACGAACACCGCGTTGTACGCCCCGGCGACCGAGGCCAGCGGGTGGGTGCGCGGGATCATCGCCGGGTACACCCTGGCCGAGACGGACTCGGTGCCGCCACTGCCGACCACCCGCTCACAGATCGCCAGCAGCTTCACCATGCGGCCGAGTTTCCGGGCCGCGAGGATGTCGGCGGCCGACACCTCCGCGATCCCCTCGCGGTAGACGTCCGCGCTGGTCACCCGGGTGTGAAAGGCCAGCGAGGCGAGGATGGCCGCCTTGGAGGCGGCGTCGTAGCCGTCCACGTCGGCGGTCGGGTCAGCCTCGGCGTAGCCGAGCCGGCCGGCCTCCTCCAGGGTCTCGGCGTAGCCGGCCCCGGAGGAATCCATCGCGGACAGGATGAAGTTGGTGGTGCCGTTGACGATGCCGGTGACGCGGGTGATCCGGTCCCCGGCCAGCGACTCCCGCAGCGGGCGCAGCAGCGGGATCGCCCCGGCCACCGCCGCCTCGAAGTACAGGTCGGCGCCTGCGGCGTCGGCTGCGGTGTACAACTCGGGCCCGCACTCGGCGAGCAGCTCCTTGTTGGCGGTGACGACGCCCCGCCCGGCACCCAGCGCGGCCAGCAGCAGCGACCGCGCCGGTTCGATGCCGCCGATCACCTCGACCACGACGTCCACGCCGTCGCGGGTGACCAGCTCGGCCGCGTCGGTGGTGAGCAGGTCGGCGGGCACCTGCGGATGCCGCCGCGGGCGCCGCACCGCCACCCCGACCAGCCGGACCGGCCCGCCGACCCGCGCGGCGAGCTCGGCGGACTGCTCGGTGAGCAGCCGCACCACCTCCCGACCAACGGTGCCGCACCCCAACAGGGCGACACCTATGGGTCGGCCCGGTGTGAACTGGCTATGGCAGCAGACCTCCCGCCCGATAGGTCTGCTCACGTGACCTCCAGGGACAGCAGGTCGGAGATCGTCTCCCGGCGCAGCAGCGGCCGGTGCGCGCCGTCGCGCACCGCGACCACCGCCGGGCGGGGCAGCAGGTTGTACCGGCTGGACATGGAGTAGCAGTACGCGCCGGTGCCGGCCACCGCCACCAGGTCGCCCGGGGCCAGGTCCTCGGGCAGCCAGCAGTCCCGGACCACCACGTCACCGGATTCGCAGTGCTTGCCGACCACCCGGCACAACACCGGGCTCGCCTCGGAGCGGCGGGAGACCAGCCGGCAGTCATAGCTGGCGTCATACAGCGCGGTGCGCACGTTGTCGCTCATCCCGCCGTCCACCGAGACATAACGCCGCGCCGTCGAGGCACCCAGCGCCACCTCTTTGATGGTGCCGACCTCGTACAGCGTCACCGTGCCGGGTCCCACGATGGCCCGGCCCGGCTCGACGACCAGCTCCGGGACGGGCAGCCCGGCCGCCTTGCAGTGGCTGTCCACGATGGACCGCAGCGCGGCGGCCAGCTCTGCCAGTGGCGGTAGATCGTCTTGGGCGGTGTAGGCGATCCCGAGCCCACCTCCGAGATCCAGCGTGGCAATGGCGGCGACCACGTCGGGCCCGTGCTCGTCCCGGATCGCCGCGAGCAGACCGATCATTCGCTGCGCCGCGACCTCGAAACCGTCAGCGTCAAAGATCTGCGAGCCGATGTGGCTGTGCAGCCCGGTCAGGCGAAGCCCGTCGGATTTGAGTACCCGCCGGACAGCATCTGCTGCGTCTCCTGCAGCGAGCGAGAACCCGAACTTCTGGTCTTCGTGTGCGGTGGCGATGAACTCGTGGGTGTGCGCCTCGACGCCGACGGTCGCCCGGACCAGCACCGGCTGCACCACACCGTACCGGCGGGCGATGTCGTCCAGGCGGGCGATCTCGCAGAACGAGTCGAGCACCACCGCACCGACTCCGGCGGCCACGGCGGCGGTCAGCTCGGCGGCGGACTTGTTGTTGCCGTGCATCGCGATCCGGCGCGCGGGGAAACCGGCGTGCAGCGCCATCGCGAGCTCGGCGCCGGTGCAGACGTCCAGGCTCAGGCCCTGTGACGCCACCCAGCGGGCAATCTCGGAGCACAGGAACGCCTTGGATGCGTAATGCACCCGCTCCGTGGCGCCGAATGCCTGGGCATGCTCGGCGCAGCGAGCCCGGAAGTCCGCTTCGTCCATCACGAACAGCGGGGTGCCGTAGGTCTGGGCGAGCTCACCGACCGCCACCCCGGCCAGCCGCACCACACCGTCGTCGCCACGGTGCGCCCCGCGCGGCCACACCACCGGGTGCAGCGCGTTCAGCTCCGCGAGGCCACTCGGGCACGGGCCCGCGGTGGAGGACCGGGCCAGCACGTCGGCGTGCCGCGGCCCGGCCGGATGCGCCCTCACATCCGCTCCGGTGCAGGCACGCCGAGCAGGCCAAGGCCGTTGGCCAGCACCTGCCGGGTCGCCGCGCACAACGCCAGCCGGGCCGCGTGCACCGGGCCCGGTTGTTCGTCGCCCACCGGGAGCACCGGGCAGGTCTTGGCGAACGTGTGCCAGGCGCTGGCCACCTGCTCCAGGTAGCGGACCATCCGGTGCGGCCCGCGCGGTGCGGCGGCCGCGGCGGCGATGCGCGGAAACTCGCCCAGCGCGCGGATCAACTCGCCCTCGCGCTGGTGGCCCAGCAACCCGAGCTGGGCGCCGTCGGGGCTGATCCCGAGGTCGTCGGCGTTGCGGGCCAGCGAGGCCAGCCGGGCGTGCGCGTACTGCACCGTTGGTAGCTCTTCAAGGCCGGCCAACCGGGGGGTTGGCCGGCCTTGAAGAGCACCGAAGCGCTCCCCGGCGGCAAGTACCTGCGCGACGATCCCGGCCTGGGCGTCGGCCGCCAGCCGCAGGTTGAGGAAACCCGGACCGGCTACCTCGGCGGAGTGCACTGCGGGGCACTGCGCCAGCGCTGCCGCCAGCCACTCAGCGAACTCCCGCGGTGCCAGGCCGGCGCGCTTTGCGCTCTGGAGCGCCACGTTGGTGGCGTAGTCGCCGTACTCAGGGTCGCGCGAGCGTTCGACGGTCACCGCGGCAGGAAGCACAGCGGTGTTGAGCCCACGGCAGGTCAGCACATCGTGCGCGACGGACCGGACCAGATCGGCGAGCGCAGCGGGGGTCACACCTGCGAGTCTAGGGAGCCGCCGAGCCTGGCCTGCGAACCGGTCGGACACCCCAAACGACGGATGCCTACACTGGCGGCCGCGGTCGGGCTGCGGATGCCTGCCCCAGACCGGCGGCAAGCAGATCCAACGTGAGGACCAGATCAGGCATGCCCAGTGGCAAGAGCAGCAAGGCGGTGCGCAGCGCCCGCTCGGTGGTGACAGCGACCAAACCCAAGCCGTGGGGCACGGTGGCAGCGGTGCTTGCCGTCCTGGTGTTCGCGGTTGGCATCTTCGGCTATCTGTTCCTGCGGTATGAGGACCGTCGCGCATTCATCCCAAGCGCCGACAACAAGGACCCCTCGACCAAGATCGAGGGCATCGTCACCCAGACCTACGGCGAGGCCAACCGCGGGCACATCGGTGCCGACAAGCGGGTCGCCTACGACCGCTTCCCGCCCTTCGGTGGCCCGCACGACGCGATCTGGGCGGCCTGTAACGGCGTGGTCTACGAGACGGCGGTGCGCAACGAGAACATGGTGCACGCGCTTGAGCACGGCGCCGTCTGGATCGCCTACAACCCGGACCAGATCACCGGCCCCGCGCAGCAGTCGCTGCGGGACCGGGTGCAGGGGCAGAACCACCTGATGCTCTCGCCGTACCCTGGCCTGGACTCGCCGATCTCCCTGCAGTCCTGGGGCCACCAGCTCAAGCTCACGGACCCCGCCGACAAGCGGATCGACCAGTTCATCCAGTCGCTGCGGCTCAACCAGTACACCTACCCCGAGATCGGGGCCAGCTGCGACGTCGTGACGGGCGCGTTCGATCCCTCGAAGCCGCCGCCGTACGTCGCCGAGCCGCCCGGTCCGGGCGCCATCCCGATGAACTTCGCAGAGACCCAGAGCGCGGCGCCGCGTGACGGTGCGGCACCGCCCGCGCAGCCGGGTACGGCACCGCCCGTACCCCCAGGTGCGGCACCGCCCGTACCCCCGGCTGTGCAGCCGAACCCCGCCCCGCCCGCAGGGTGATGAACCGCGCCGTGGCGGAGACGATCACCGTGACCAGCCCGGGTAGCGCGGAACCGGGTAGCACCGGCCAGCGCAGCGCTGAGGTCGCGGTCGGCGAGAACCGGCCCGCCGCGCGCTGGACTCGCCTGGTGGTGTTTGGCGGTGCAATGCTCGCCGTACTGCTGCTCGGGGCAGCGCTGGGCATGTCGCTGCAGGTCGCTGCTGGGACCACAGGACGGCCCGGAGCCAGCTCGGTGAACGTCGGCTTCGCCCAGGACATGTCGGTGCACCACCGCCAGGCGGTGCTGATGGCGGGCCTGGCCCGGGACCGCAGCACCGATCCCGCGATCCGGTCGCTCGCTTTTGACATCGAGACCAGCCAGCTCGAGCAGGTCGGCCGGATGCAGGGCTGGCTCAGCCTGTGGGACGCAGCGGCGTTTCCCACCGGCCGGTACATGACCTGGATGACCGACACCGCCTCGATGCCCGGGATGGCACACGGTGGCGGGACCGGCACCGCCGCCGGGGTCGCGACGATGCCGGGGATGGCGTCACCCGCTGACCTGGAGCGGCTCCGGGCGTCCAACGGCGCCCAGTTCGACGTGCTGTTCCTGCAGTTGATGCTGCGGCACCACCAGGGCGGGGTGCCGATGGCCAGGTACGCCGCGCAGCACGCCGAGACGGCTCAGGTGCGCAATCTGGCCGATAAGATCGTCATCTCGCAGGGCGCCGAGAGCGAGTACCTGGCCCAGCTGATCACCCAGCGAGGAGCGCAACCGCTACCGCCGCCAAGCTGAGCACCGCGGCACGCCAGGGTGAGCGGTCGGTACGGTACGCTCTGCCCCGGTGCCGATGATTGATCGGGTCATGATGATCGGTATGCCCCCGTAGCTCAGGGGATAGAGCACCGCCCTCCGGAGGCGGGAGCGCAGGTTCGAATCCTGCCGGGGGCACCACGTCTGACCTGCTGGAATAGGAGAATCACCTCCAGCAGGACTTAGTCGTGCAATGGAATCGTGTTACCGTCCCTTGCATGCCGTCACGCCGCCACCACCACCGCGGGCACATCAGGACTCTGCCATCGGGCAGCTTTCAGGCGATCGTCTACGCCGGTACGGACCCGCTGACTGGCAAGGAGCGGTACCTGCGCGAGACCGCCGCGACCTATGCCGGCGCGGAGAAGGCGCTGACCCGCCTGCAGGGTCAGGTCGACGAAGACCGGCACCCGAAGTCAGCCATCACGATGCGCCAGGCCATCACGCAGTGGCTCGACGTCGTCGAGCTGGAGGACACCACTCGCGAGCGGTACGACGACCTGATCCGGCTCTACATCCTGCCGATTCTCGGCGACATGCTGGCGAGCAAGGTCGACGCCGAGCTGCTGGAGCGCTTCTACGCACGGCTGCATCGCTGCCGTGCGCTGTGCATGGGACGACCGGTCGCGGGGCATGTATGCCGCCCGCTGAGCACCAGCACCACCCGCAAGATCCACTACATCATCCGGGGCGCGCTTGAGCGTGCCGTGCGGTGGCAGCACCTAGGCGTGAACAAGGCCGCGATGGCTGAGGCGCCGTCACCGAACCGGACTGAGCCTGACCCGCCGAGCGCTGAAGAAGCGGCGGCGCTGCTCAACGCGGCCTGGGCGGATCCTGAGTGGGGTCTGCTGCTCTGGCTGACCATGATCACCGGCTCCCGCCGGGGCGAGGTGTCCGCGCTGCGGTGGCGCCACGTCGACACCGATCACGAGGTCCTCTGGATTCACCGCAGCAACGCCCAGACCAAGGCCGGGATCAAGGAGAAGGAAACCAAGACGGGGCAGCGCCGGAAGATCGCATTTGACCCGTACACAACCGAGCTGCTTGAAGCGCACCGGACGCTGTGGGAGCAGCGGTGCGCTGATCTGGGATGCGCACTTGATCCTGACGCGTTCCTCTTCTCCCCCACGCCCGACGGCTCGAAGCCGCACCCGCCGAGGGCAATCAGTCAGCGATACCGGCGGATGGCGATCAAGCTCAAGCTGCGCAGCACACGCATACACTCGCTGCGCCACTACTCAGCAACGGAGCTGGTGGCCGCCGGTGTCGACGTCCGAACCGTGGCTGGGCGGCTCGGGCACGGTAGCGGCGGCGCGACCACGCTCAAGGTGTACGCGGCCTGGGTCGATGAGGCCGATCGTCGGGCAGCCGTGACCATGGCCGACATCATGCCCAGACCTGTTGCCGTCCAGCAGGCGCGTGGAGAGTACGAGAAGATCGCAGCATTGCTGCGTGAGGACATCCGGGCCGGTCGGCTGAAGCCCGGCGATCAGCTGCCCACTGTCGCCGAACTCGCCGCAGCTCATACGGTCGCTGTCGGCACGGCGCACCGCGCTCTGGCACTGCTGAGGGACGAACACCTCATCGAGGTCACCCGTGGACGCCGCGCCATTGTCGCGGCTGCACCCTTTCGAGTCAACGAAGCGGTCACGAACCACGTGCCTCGTGGAATCAATCGTGGACAAGGACATCAATCCCGGCGGCCTACCCTGGATGACCACGCGCTGGCTTGCTGATGGCTTCCTGAACCAGAACGCTGCGATCACCGCAGTCCCACGACAGGCCCTAGCAACATCCAGTCGACGACTAGGAGCCGGACCGCCGTAACAGTAGGGATCACTCTGCGGGGCAGGCGATGATCTGGCGTGACCGAGGCTGGGGCGTAGACCAGCGACTCGGAGCGTGTACACGGCCGTGTACACTTTCGGGGTGGTCGTGCCTGAGGTGTTGTCGGTACGGGAGTTCCGCGCCGGCTTGGCCGCAGCGTTGGCGCGGGTAGTCGAGGGCTCGACGGTGTTCGTCGGCGCGCATCGCAGACCGGAGGTCGTCGTCATGTCGGTCGAGCAGTACGAGGCGCTAGTTCGCTCGGCGCAGCTCCGGGAGGCGGTGGCCGAAGCGCTGGCGTCGGTGCGTGCGGAAGGCCTGGAGCCCACCCTGGACGGGCTGGAGCTGCTCGAGGGCATCGCCTCGGGCCGGATCGAGGAGGATGAGGCGATCGCCGCGCTCCGGGCCCGTCACCAGCGGTGACCTCACCCGACCGCGCAGGCGGCGGCTCGTCCGGCACCGACCCGTACATTGATCCCGGGACCGGGGTGCTACGCAACCGCCTCGGGATCAGCAACCCTGACCAGCTGGAGGCCGCAGAGACCGACTTCACCGCGGTGCGCCTAGCCGGACTGTTGCAGCGGCCGCTGCCGGGCAACTACGACTTGGCGCACCTGCGACGCTTCCACGAGTGTATCTTCGGCGACGTCTACCCCTGGGCCGGGGAGCTGCGCACGGTGGTGATTTCCAAGGGCGGCACATTCTGCCTCCCGCAGCACATCGAGTCCTTCGCCGTCGGCGTGTTCGGCCGGCTCGCCGCCGCGGACATGCTGCGAGGTCGCGGACGGGAGTTGTTCATCGACGGGATGACCGAGCTGCTCGCCGACCTCAACGCGCTGCATCCGTTCCGCGAAGGCAACGGCCGGACCCAGCGTGCGTTCTGCGCCCAGCTCGCCCACGACGCCGGACACCACCTGCGGTGGGCAGCGATGGACCCGCTGGAGAACGTCATGGCCTCACGCGCCTCGCTCGCCGGCGACAACGGCCCACTACGCACCCTGCTCGAACGCCTCATCGATCGCCCCGACCCGACCGCCACCGCACCGCAGCCACGCCGCCCGATCGACGGCCAATAGAGCCCGCCAAGTCCTCGATGATCCCGGCACCGCCGAGCATATCCCTGTGAGCGATCCACTCCGGGACACCGCAGGGGCGGTCCCCAAATGCGTTCCCGTGCTCGACGCTGCCGCCTGACAGGATTTGGCGTCATGTACCCGCCCATCGAACCCCACGACTCTGGTCATCTCGACGTCGGCGACGGTCACGAAATCTACTGGGAGACGGTCGGCTCGCCGGACGGAACTCCTGCGGTGTGGCTGCACGGCGGCCCGGGATCCCCGTCGTCTCCGAACAGCCGGCGCAATTTCGACCCCTCCCGCTACCGGGCCGTGATATTCGACCAGCGGGGATGCGGCCGCAGCCGCCCCCTGGCCAGCGACCCAAACGCTGACCTGTCGACCAACACCACCGATCACCTCGTCGCCGACATCGAGCGGCTGAGCACCCACCTCGACATCGACCGGTGGGTCGTCGTTGGTGGTTCCTGGGGGGTGACCCTCGCCCTCGTCTACGCCGAACGACATCCCGAACGAACACTCGGCATGGTGCTGGCCGCAGTGACCTCCGGCCGGTGGCGGGAGACGCAGTGGATCACCCGGGACATGGGGCGGGTCTTCCCCCGCGAGTGGGACCGCTTCGTCGAACTGGTACCCAAAGCCGAGCGGGGCGGTGACCTGGCCGCAGCCTACGCCCGGATGCTAGCCAGCCCCGACCGGGTTCTCCGGGAGGAAGCGGCGCGGCGCTGGTGCGCCTGGGAAGACACCCACATGTCCCTGACGCCCAACTACACCCCGCACCTCAGCGTGCGGGAGCTGCCTTGGCAGCTGGTCTTCGCCCGGCTGGTGACGCACTACTGGGGGCACGGCTGCTTCCTGGCCGACAACGAGGTGATGGCTAACCTGCATCGCATCGCGCACATCCCCGCCGTGCTGATCCACGGTCTCCATGACGTGTCGGGACCGCTGGACACAGCCTGGGAGTTGCACAAGTCATGGCCGGCCAGCCGCCTCGTGGTCGTCGATGACGCCGGTCACTTCGGTGGTCGCATGGGCCAGGAATTCGTAGCGGCCATTGACGCAATGGGCGCTATCACAGCCCCTTTGTGAACCTGGTCGTGTCTCGATAGCCGAACCCCAGCCGGACACCTCATGCCGGGACGCTGCGACGATCACAGCCAGGACTAGCGAAGTCTCACATAGAGATCGGATTGATTCTCAGCGAGGGAGAGGCCTATCCGTTACACCCGATCATGCCGCCACTCTGATCGGCTTCGCTGCTCCACCAACGCCAAGGAGCAATTGTCAAGACCTGTGGATGAAGATTTTTTAGACGGTATGTGAGTTCGGGCTGGGGCCTCGCTCACATGTGATCGTGGGTTGCCGGCAGGAGCGGCCTGGCCGGTAGTGCCACAGATGTGGGAGGCCCCAGTGATTG
>JBOHFT010000162.1:0-10692 GCA_050699815.1 Pseudonocardiaceae bacterium
GCGGGACGCGGTAAGGCAACGGACGTCGTGTCGGGCAGATCCCCCGGCCGTCAGCGGGCAGCTCCCATGTCCGCCAACGGGCAACTACGTGGCCGTCTCCGAGCAGTTTGTCGCGGCCGTCGTCAGTCTCGGAGATCGACTCGTCAGGTGCGGTCCCGTTAGCCGGGGGTAGTGTCCGGCGGCTTTTCTGCCAGGTCTGTTGACAGTCCTCTGAGCAGAAGTCTGGTGAGGGTGACGCGGCGACGGGTTGTCTGCACTGTTGGCATTCTTGGTCGCTGAGGGCGGCCTCGATCGTGGTCAGCGTGGTGCCGATGTCGGGTCTCACGCGGCCCTCCCTGGGCTGGTACGGGGGGTGGTGCGGCGGGGATTTCCGGCTCCCGCCGCGAGTCCGGCGGTGATGACCCGGGCCACCTCGCGGTGTGTGCAGTCGCAGTCAGCGCCGATGAGGGAACCGGCGGCGGTGGTGAGTTCGGTCCGGGCGATGTCCTGATCGAGAAGCCCGGCGCCGACGAGTTGGCCGAGGGCGTAGGCGGCATGGCACAGCACGGCGTTGTGCTGGCCTGCTGGCGCCGTCCGCACCCGTTGGCACTCGCCCCGCACTGCGGCGACCGCGTAGCCGCCGGGGTTGGTAGCGGCGGCCACAGTGGACGCTGAGAGCGCCATAGGCGGCTCGGGAGTGAGGGCCTGGAGTAACCAGCCGGGCAGGTCGGCGGGGTCGCGGCCGTCGATCAGCTCATATCTGCCCGAGGCCACCGGGCAGCCGGGCGCGACGATGTATCCGCCGTGCGCTCGGGTGTCGATCTTCCACCCGATTAGGTCGTGGGTATTGCGTAGCTGGGCGCCGGCCGGGGCGGTGTAGTACAGGTGCCAGCCCCGCGACGGGGTCCTGACTGCGAAGGTGGGGGGATGCTGGTGCCGCGCTGGCGCGCCAGTGCCCGCAGTACGCCAGCACCGGAGTCGATGCCATGGATGGCCCACCGGTCTGGTGGGGTCTGGCCGGGTTTGGGGGTGTCGAGGTCGATGACGACCAGCCCGGACGGGCCGGTGGCGATGCCGATGGTGTACGGGCCGTGCTGCCACCAGCGGTGGATCCGGTCGGGGTCGGTGCTGGCTCGGATCTCCCACTGGTTGATGGCTGGTGGTTTCTTGGCGCTGGGGGTGATGGGGAAGACGTGCCAGCCGCGGGCGGCGAGGTACAGGGCCCAGGCGAGCAGGTTGTCTTGGGTGGCGTCCACGGACGGTGATCTCCCTCTCAGGATGCGGGCAGGGGGTGGGCATCCCATCTGGCGGGCGGCACCGTTAGGCGGGACGAATTCGAGCGGGTCAGAGCGGCACGTCGTCGGGGTCGACCTGGGTTGGGTCGGGCAGGCGTCGAGCCATCCGGGGGCCACGGCCGCCAGCCCGGACTTCCGGGCGCGGCGGGTATCGGGTTCGTGAGCGTGGTCATCCGTTGGTACCTCGTCGTGTTACTTTGAGTAGTCAAATGTGGTATGCGGGTCTGTGACCGGCTCGGGGAGGGAGGCGGCTGGCGCGCGTGTCGACCCCCGGATGTCGGGGTTTCCGCAGGTTCTCGGCGTGCTGCTGTGCGGGTCCCTGGTGGATATGTGGGCTGGTCGGGGCAGGGAGGTGGGATCAGGGAGGGGGCAGGGAGAACTCCCTGAGATCCCTGGCGCTTCCCTGGTTAACTCCCTGCCGGCTCGTCACCCTCACCGTCGATGTCGTGGTGACGTTCGGTGAGCGCGGTGGCGATGTCGTCGGCGCGGACCACCATCACGCCGTCGGACTTGACCGGCTCGATCCCGTGCTCGCTGAGGGTGGCTTTTAGGTCAGTGAAGGTCCATCCCTCGTACTCGGTGGGACTGAGTTCGGCCAGCCTGGTCAGCACAACCCGGGTCAGGACCCGCCGCTCCCCGCGGAGCGCCTCGGCGATGTCGGCCAGGTGATCCACCTCGGCCGGTCCCTCGATCTGGTCCGCGGTGGGACCAGTGCGCCGCAGGTCGGTGATCTCGGCCATGGCCCGGGCGATGACCGGGGTGACCAGGTCGATGCCGTCCTCCAACGGTATGTAAAAGGTGTTGACCAGTTCGAAGGTGGCGTCGGTGACGCCGACCGCGACGCAGGTGCCGCGGTCGGTTCCCATCCGCAGATCGGTGGCGCGGATCCCGGCCCGGTACTTCCCGGCGCCGAGCAACCCGTCGTTGGCGACGTGGTCGCCGACGGAGAACGCCAGCCCGCACGAGACGTTGCGGGTGACCTCCTTGGGGATGGAATCCTTCGTCGGTGACTGGGTAGCCAGAACGAGGCTGATCCCGTACTTGCGGCCGCGTTTGATCAACCGCACGGCCCACTCGGCGGCCTGCTTGCCGTAGCGGGGGTGCTGAAACAGCTCGTGGCACTCATCGATCGCACACACCAACTGGTGTAAGCCCAGCCCAGGCTTGTCCGCGAGTTTGCGGGAGGTCTTCGGTGGCGAGCCGGGTTGGCGCTCCAGCAGCTTGCCTCGGCGTTCCATCTCGGCCAGCAGGTCACCAAGCGCCTGCAGGACGGCGGCCGCTACTGAGTCGTCCATGCCCATCGCGTAGCGGGATAGGCGGGGTTGGAAGGGCTTGAAGTCCGGGGACTGGCCCATCACGAACACCCACAACTCCGCGGTGGGGTCCAGCGCAGCACCTAATAGGAGGGTGCGCATGACGGCGGATTTGCCTTGGCCGGGTCGCCCACCGATGAGATAGTTGGCCTCGAACAGCGGCGCGTTGATCACCGCTCCGCGCTGGGTCTTGCCCAAGGGCACGCCGTCGAACACGTTGGTGGTGCCCTCGTGCTGTAGCGGCCAGGGTCCGGTACCGGCGCCGAGTGTGCCTTTGTCGGCGACCCACAGGTCCAGGACGCCGGCTTCCTCGCCTTGGGTGGGCCAGGTCTCCAGGCTGGCTCGCCCGAGGTTGGCGGCGAGGATCTTGCGTTTGGCGGCGACCATCTCCGCGGTCACTCCCATGGGCAGCCGGATCTGGGCGTAGGTGCCGTCCCCGTCGACCCGGGCGGGCACGGTGTAGGCCAGCTCGCCCCCGTTTTTGAAGAACCGATCCAGCGGGGCGATGCCCAGATGGGCCAGGGCTTGGGAGATCATTCGCTCGTCAATCCAGGAGTCGGCGTCCTCCCGATCGGGGCGGACCAGCCAGGACGCGCCGGGGGTGCGGTCGCGGCCCTCCCACACCGCGGCGACCAGCCAGCCGATCGGCGTCGCCTTGAGCACCCAGGGCAGCGCCGCACCGAGCACGCCTAGCGCGGTGTAGACGGCGGCCAGCCAAGGCCACATCTCCGCCCGCGGCACCCGCGTGTTGATGATGGCCAGTACCCCGCCGAGGAAGGCGACTAGCAGAGCGCCCACCGCGATGCGGTGTGCTGCGATGCCGAGTTTGGCCCAGCGGGCTCGGGCGTCGGCGCGGAGCATTTCCTGCGCGCTCCGGCGGACTTCCCGGTCCCCGGCCAGTCTCGCGGCTCTGGCGTCGGCGCGGAGGTCGGCGTGGGTGGCCCAGGTCCAGCCCTTGACGATCCAGCGGCCGTTGCCACGCAGGAAAAACCAATACAGCCGGGCCAGATCCCGGGGTGCCTTGCGCAGCCGATACGCCATGACCGCCTTGAATTGTGCGGTCCGGGGCGAGTCGGCTACCGCCCGTGCCAGCACCGCCACCCGGGCGGGCAGCCAGTCCACGCTCCGGCCTGGCCGGTGGCCGGCGACCGCGGTGTTGTCCTGCTCCGAGAGCAGCTCTCCCTCCAGCACCTGTGGTGCCGGTTCCAGTTGCCCACTTGCTGGGGCGGGGAATGGGATCAACGTTCCATCCCGGTGCGGTTGGTGCGCAGGATCAGGCTGTCCCCGGTCGGCGTCGTGCTGGCCGTTGTTGTTCGGTTCGGGTTGTTGCGGCCTCATCACGCGGCCCTCCCCTCGGGCTCGGTCCGGGTCGTGGTGGTGTCGTGGTCGGTGGTTAGCTCGGCCTTGAGCGCGGCGGCGACCTTCGAGGACAGGCCGCGGGAGCAGTCGGTGACCTGACGCACCCACGTCGGGCTCACCACCAGTCCGGGGGTCCACGCGGCGCGGGCCTCGGCCAGGTAGTCGACCAGCAACTTGCGCCGCACCGGGCCACGCGAACGTCGTTTGCAGCGGGCTGCCGCCCAGGACGCCCAGGTGTTCATCAGGTAGGTAGAAGTGAGCAGGGACCACTTGGCCACCCGGGGCCACGGGCCGGTGGTGACCTGGTAGCGGGTGGTGACCTGCTCGGCGCGCAGCACCGCCAACAGCACCAGCGAGACCATCGGGTCCAGCAGCCACGCCGACCACCAGGCCGGCGACCCTACCGATGCCCCCGCGGCGGCAAACTGCTGGACGTTGGTCATGGTGAAACACAGGCCGAGCACGATCCCGGCCCACATCAGCCGGTCCACCTGGCTGCGGATCCGCTCCACTCGCAGCGCCACCACATCCGGGTGGGTCTGCCAGGTGCGGACTTCCGCGGCGGTGGCCGCGTCCTGCGCCAGGCGCTGGGCTTGGGTCAGCATGTGCCGGCCATCGCGCGGTGGGCTGTACATGGTGGGGGTGGTCATCGCCGACCCCCTCTGTGGGTTGGGGTGTGCACGATCTCGGTGATCGAGAACATGCGGGCGATCGCGGCGCCGGCGAACAACGCCGGCACGCCGAGTGCCACGCCCCAGGCGCGGGGGTCGGCGGTGAAGGTGACCACGGCCCACTGCACGCCGACGATCACCGCGGCGGTGCCCAGGGCCCGGGCCAGGTTACCGCCCATCCTGGTGACCTCCTGGGTGTGCCGGGCGACCTTGTACGCACCACGGGCACCGCCACGAAACGCGGCCAACACGCCCAATCCGGCCAGCGCCACCACCACGACCAGCACCGGATCGATACTCATCGGGACTCACCCCCGTCCCGACGGGCCTGCTGGGCGGCGGCGTGACGGGCGCGCCACAGCAGCGACACCACCGTCGCCACAGTGGACACCTCATCTGCGGCCAGCCAGCGCAGAATGCGCTCGTCGTAAGCGCCCAGCTCCACCCCGTCCAGGGCCGTCAGCAACGCCGTCCGGCGTTCCTCGGGGGACTCGTGGCGGTACTGCCCGCCGGGGTAGGAGACAAACGGGGCGTGCACGCTGACCGGTTCCCGTTCCAGTGGCGTCAAGGGTCCACGCATCACGCCACCTCCCCTGAGGCGGTGCCGGTACCGTTCAGCCACGTGGCCGGGCGGGACTCGTGCAGGCAACACCGTCGGCAGTGCCGGTACTCGCTGCTCGCCGGGTGCCCGTCCCGGGTGACCGGGTGACGCCACTCGCTGAACTCGTGGCCCTCGGCTTCACAGGTCAGCACCGGCGCGCACGCCGAGCACCACAACCGCCCGCCCGGGCCGACCAGCCACCCCGCGGCCGCCGTCGCGTCCAGCGCGGCGTCCTCGGTGGGGTAGTGCGCCTCGAACGCGGGGCTGCCCAGGGCGTCCCCGCACTGGTCACAGTGGACACTCATACAGGTATGGACCTGTATCATTCCGATCTCCTTGCTTGCTTCGGTGAGTGATTCAGGAGCCCCGGCCCGGTGGGTGCGTTCTTGGCGGTTCGGGCCGCCGGGCCGGGTGTCGTACACATCAATGGGGTTCATGCCACCTCCAGATCGGTGGTCGTGTCGTGCCGTGAAGCGGCGGGCCATCACGCCGCCCATCCGTCCGGGTCATCAGCGGCACAGCGCGCGGGCAGTGCACGCACCACCGCTGCTGCGCAACGCCGCGCCCGACGGCGGCACCGGCGCTGCGCGCTCGTTCCGTCCAGCAGTGCTGAGTTCGGGCGGGGCTTGGTCATCGCCGCTACGTCCAACTTGCTGATCAGCCCCTCGATGGCGTGCTCGGCCGAACCCTCCAGGCTGGACCTCAGGCCGTCCGGGTAGTGACCCGGCTCCCTGCCGTGCTTGCTGTTCACGAAGTCCTCCAATGTATTAAGACAGATAGTCAATGTCGCACACGCTAGCACGCATGTATCAGCCGTCAAGGCGTGTCTTGAGACATGCCGGTAGACTCTGGGTCGTGGTGGATCAGCTCAGTGAGGACCAGGACAGGCGCCCTGCTAGCAGGCGCGTGGCCGACGAGCTTCGGTCACAGATCGCTTCGGGGCGCTACCCTGCTGGGTCGGCGCTGCCGTCGTACCGTCAGCTGGCTGCGGAGTACGACGTTGCGGTCAACACAGCCATGGCGGCGGTCCACACCCTCCGGGATGAGGGGCTGGTGATGAGCAAGCCGAACGCTGCGGCCTACGTGTGTGATCGGGCGAGCCAGGCCGACACTGAGCATGAGTTGCGGGCGCTTCGTGCCGAGGTGGGCGAGCTTCGAGGGCTGCTGCGTCAGGCCGGTGCGAACCTCACCGCGATCGATGATCGACTGTCTGATGTGATGGCCCGGCTGAGGGCTCTCGGGGGCTGATCTGCGTTGCATGGCGCATAGTTCACCGCTGCGGCGCGAGATGCGGCAGTGTGCTCGCGGGGGTGGCTCCGTACCCGTGGGGGTGCACAGAGGGTGCTTTACTGGTCACGTGAAGCCACATGGGTGACCGAGACGCGGAGCCCAACCACCACCTAGCAGCGGTGATGCGCCAGGCCGGGGTCAGCAACAAGGGGCTCGGCCGGCGGGTGCGTGAGCTGAGTGAACGCGACGGGGGAGACGAGCCGGTTCGTGCCGATCATGTGCAGGTCAGTCGGTGGCTCGCCGGCCGGCATCCGCAACCCCGGACCTGCCGGTTGATTGCCTGCGCCCTCGCGGAGAAGCTCGGCCGGCGGGTCCCGCTTGAGGAGATCGGCTACGGAGATGTTGTGGTCGGCCCGGATGTCGGCTTGGAGTACCCCGTAGATGTGGCCGCGAGTGTCACCGCGCTGGGGCAGCTCATGCATAGCGAGCTTCACGAGACCACGGTGAGCGGTCTTTGGGTGGTGCCCGATGCCTGGAACACGGTCCTCGTCCGATGGCTGGTCGACCTGGATCAAGGGCAATTCAGGCCACCAGCGGACCCACGCCCGGTGACGGCGATCGACGTTGATGCGATCCGCGACGCAACGCTGATGTTTGGAAACTACGATTACAAGTTTGGTGGTGGTCGGCCAAAGCCTCTGGTCGCTAGGTTCCTGGAGATCGAGGTACTTCCGCACCTTCCGCACGTCTCGCCAACTGACCCTGTGGGGCGGGAGTACTTCCGGGAGGTTGCAGCACTGACCCGGTTGGCGGGCTGGACGGCGTATGATGCGGGGGCGCACGGGCAGGCGCAGCGCTATCTGACACAGGCATTCAGGCTGGCTAGGGCTGCCGGTGATAAGGCGCTGTGCGCCCGGATCCTTGCTGGCATGTCTCACCAGGCGAACTTCCTCGGGCACTATCAGCTTGCTGTTGATCTCGCGACCGCAGCTCATCAAGGTGCCATGGGCTACATTACGCCGACTGCGGCAGCACTGTGCTTTGCGATGAAGGCGCGTGCTCATGCGTCACTGGGCCAGGAAGCAGAGGCCACTGCTGCGCTGCTCGCCGCGGAGCGTCAGCACGCCCAGAGTGAACCGGCGAATGACCCCGTGTGGATACGTTACTTCGACCGCGCTGAGCTGCATGCCGAGTTTGCGCACTGCTTCCGCGACCTCAACAAGCCAGAGCTGGCTAACCATCACGCGGTAGCATCTATCCGGGAGTCCTCAAGCGTCTATGTTCGAAGCCTGTCGTTTTGCCGGACCGTCCTCGCCACGTCACACCTCCAGAACAACGACCTGGAAGAGGCGCTCGTTATCGCCAGCGGTGTTGTTGGCACGGCGGGGCCACCCTCCAGTCTTCCCGGGTCCTGTCCTACATCGCTGATTTCCGGGCGCAACTCGCCGCTGTCTGCGCACACGATCCGCTTGTCCGGAAATTCAACGAGTACGCCGATGCTCAGCTGTTGTTAAAACGGCCGCCAGTGCCGCGGAGATTGATCGTCGCGCAGGTCTGAGATTCGCTGCCGCACCTCCGTGTCAATCTCCATCGACTGCCCCAGCCGTTGCGCCAGCCACGTCGTCATGTTCAGTTCACGGGCTGCTCGTATCGTATGAAATCCGGGCCAGTCGATGATGTCGAAGCCGTACTCCTCAACGTATGACCGGTAATCACTCTCGCTCACCCAGTCTAAGGCTCGGTGCCGGACGGCTTCCACGGCAACATCCCACTCACGCGGACCGTGGCAGAAGTCCTCGAAATCGATCATCTTAATCGTTCCGTTGACGCTCCGCATGAGGTTACCGGCATGCGCATCCCCGTGCACCGGCCCGGAAGGAAGGAAGAACTCCAGGTCCGCGAACTCTGCGGCGATCTCACGGTGCCGACGACGAAGGAACTCCGCGTCAGCGCTCGAAAGCAACCCCTCCTCAACTAGTCTGTGGATCCGTTCCGCCGCCTTGGGCATCGGACTGAAGTTCGGGAGCTGAAAGCTTGTCGGCTCGGGTAGGGCGTGCAGTTGTCGCAGCATCCCTCCAAGGTCGGCCGAGGCGACCGGTTGCGTGTCCTCGTCAATGAACTCCCAGAACGTCACGGGCAGGCCATTCGCGATAACCGGCTGATCCCCATGGCCAGTCAGCCTGACTGCGCGAAACTCATGGGACGCAAGCCACTCGGCGACCTGAGCCTCTTTGCGGGCCGCTTGTTCCGACCTGCCGATCCGTACCATCACAGACTCGTCGCGTAGCCGGTACATCGCGTTCTCGCCGAGTCGCGCCAGTATTGCACCGTCCGGGTTCAACCCGACAGAGCGACATGCCTGTTCCAAGACAACCTGGGTGGAGCTTGGCGTGAATGCTACCGCGGTGTTCGTCATCGAGCTTGGCTCCTTTGGTCAGTTGCCTGCCTCCAGGTTACGGGCATGCCGGCGTTATCACATCCCATCGGATTCCCGAGGTGAGTCGCCGCCCGGTGTGTTGAGCGCACGCACCAGGTGGGGCCGTATGTGAACCGGTTCGTTTTCGTCGTCAAAGCGCGCGATGAGGCGGGTGGCGCCGCGGCCGAGAACCTGGCCCTGCCTGTGCACCTGGGAAGGCTTCAACATCCTGCGAGACATCCGAGAGCTGCGACAAACAACCATGGCTGCCCAAGTCGCCGCCACAAACCCGCAGCGCTACGCCGACCAAGCCGCCCACCGACTCGCATGCATACAAGGCCAGCACGGACCACGCCCCTGGTCAGGTTGGCGTGCGGTCCCATAGCAGGGTTCATCCCAACCGGTCAGTACGGCGACGGTGAGTTCGGTCCGGGCGGTGTGCTGGTGGATGATCGCAGAGCGCCAGGGGCGAGCCTAGCCTTCGCCGGCCACGGGTGCTGGCTGGTCGTTGGCGCCGTGAGACTCCAGTGTGGTGATCAGGTTCTGTATCGCGTCGGCGCCGCCGGGAATCTGAACGCCGGAGCGGGCCAGCTTGCGCAGTCGTACGATGTGGGCACGGTGCTGCACAGGTTCAGCTCTTTGCGCCGCAAGCCGCGCTGCCTCATTGGCCTGGTCGGCGTCACCGTGAGCGAGCGCAAGGACGGCGAGTAGGAAAGGGCCCGTGCCCGGGATTTGAAGGACGTCTGGGCATGCGGTGATCAGCAGCATCAAGTGATCGAGCTGCCCCTTCTCCAGGGCGTCGAGGCTCTCATCTGCTGCGATTGAAGCGTCTGTCACGATCTGTAACACTGCATCTGAGGGCCGCTTGTCAAGCAGGCGCAGGATCGCAAGGTGCTGACGAGCGACTGGCTCCTGGCTCTGAGCGAGCAGTTGCGCTACTTGGGGTGCGCGGAGTTCGTCCTGATGATCTCTAAAGTAGGCAAATGATTCCGGCCAGGTTGCGGTGGTCATCCATACCAAGAGCAAGCTCCGCAACTGATGTTGTTCACGCAGTGTGGACAGTACAGGTTCGAGGCTGTATTCGGTCACGGCGTCGAGCAACGAAGTCAATTCTTCGAGGTGTGATGTATGCGGAAACAGAAATGACAGTGTCTCGATGCTCTGAGGCAGAGTCATCCCGGGGAAAGATTCGCCGTAGACCCGGACAGCGGTCTCCCGATCCGGCCATGCGCTTGCTGACGCCCATGCTTGGACGAACGCGAGATCAGCGTCAGGAATGGGAACCCACGCCCATGCCGGCAACCCGGTGTCCGCCACATCAAGATCCATAGCGACGGAACGTACGGTTTGTCGTGCCCGCGTCACGGCGAACGCCGCGACGCTGCCAGGGTCCGCACCGACCTCGCCCGCCGCCTCTGCGAGGGCTGACAAGGCTGTTTCGCGCTCATCGTGTCGCGCGGCCCAGCTGGCCATCAAGGCGCGCAGCTCTCCTCGGTGGACCACTAGCTCCTGCCGCATTATTGGTTCGGCCCAGGCAGCGTTAGCCAGATGCTTCTGGCCACTCTCTGCCAATTGGTCGGACAAGCTCGACAGCGACGCGGCGAGGTTGGGGAGGAATGCCGCGGGGTTGTCCTGGGCCAGCTGCTGGTAGATGCGGACGGCCTCGTCGATGGCGGTCAGCGCGCCAGCCCGGTCGCCGGCCGCGGACCGCTGGTTTGACTGGTTGTTCAGCGACATCGCGAGGTCGGGGAGGAATGCCGCGGGGTTGTCCTGGGCCAGCCGCTGGTAGATGCGGACGGCCTCGTCGATGGCGGTCAGCGCGCCAGCC
>JBOHFT010000163.1:0-10685 GCA_050699815.1 Pseudonocardiaceae bacterium
GCAACGGACGTCGTGTCGGGCAGATCCCCCGGCCGTCAGCGGGCAGCTCCCATGTCCGCCAACGGGCAACTACGTGGCCGTCTCCGAGCAGTTTGTCGCGGCCGTCGTCAATTGTCTGCCTTCTCGCAGCTCAGGGGTAGGGCAGGGACCGAGCACAGGACTGAGGCATGTGCCCTAGCACAAGGGTTGTGCCTCACCGTCTGCCTCACACCCTGACCACCGTCCGAGATCCAGCTGACACGTCTTGGAGTGCCCCTCTGAGTTACGTCCATGCAGGTCATCGCGTGGTCTATGAACACAGCTTGACTCAGTTCATCACTCACCGGCCCAGCGGTGTTGTCCTGCTCTACCCTTCCCCGGATCCTGCCCAGGAGCGCAGGCACCTCCGCCGGACAGTGTCCTGAGCGCCGCTGTGTCTGGTAGTAGGGGCCGGATTCGCGTCTGCGACCTCATGGGCGGGCACGCAGTCGTCCCGCGCGGTCCCAACCCATACCGCCGATGCCCCACGTGACCAGTCCCCAGCGACCGCTGCCGTCTCAATCTCCGCCACTACGACGGGACCCGGCGCTCCCACCATGGCGCCGATCCCGACCCATTGCCTAAGGCCACAGGCTCTATCTTGGCAATGCGACGCTGATCGGCTGGTCGCCGAATCCGACGAAGCGTCCCGCGCCTCGTTAGCGGAAACGGAAATCGCCCGATTGACCGGTGCGTGGCGGGCGCTGCTGGACCTGCATGCCCCGGGTCACGGTCAGCGGTGTCGGGCGCTCCGACGGCCTGCACCTGTGGCTGGCGCTCAACCTGCCGAAGTTCGGCGTCCTCACGGCACAGAAGGAGGCCGCAGCCCGCGGCCTGGTAGCCCACGCCTGGGCTCTGGGGATGCCGACCGCGGTAGGCCAGGGCAGCTTCGCCTACCTCGGCCTGCGCGGCGTCACCCCAGACAGGTCGACGTGCGAGTTCGGGGCTTACGGACACGGTCCGGACGCCAAGGACCTCACTGATCAACTGCTCCAGCACATCCAGTCGTGGGACGGCAGCAACCTCGACGCACGCATCGAGGTGTACCCAGCGGACACCCCGGATGGCCAGCTTCCCGAGGGAGCCTTCGTCCTCAACAAGAAGCACACCCGCGTCGTTATTTCCTGGCCCCACCGAAGGGCCTCCTAAGACCGAGTGCGCACGCTCGGACCCAACCACGATCAGGCAAGGAAGGAGGAGTCTGTGACCGTCCTGATGGATCAGGTGGCAACGGTGCCGGCTGCTGACGCGGAGTTCGACCTTGACGTCAGCATTGTCGAGTCCGGCCCGGTGATCACCGAACTGATGCGACTCACCGACGACAACTGCGGCAGCACCTGCGAAAGCGCCTGCAACAGCTGCCCCTAGCGCTTCGACTCGATGATCTGTCGCTGATGCGCGGCCCGGTGGCGCGAGGAACTCCGCCACCGGGCCGACGTACCGGACTCAAGGGGTTGCCGTTGTACAGAATCGTCGATGCCGCGCTTGTGCGGGCAGGTGCACTACCGTCCTCATTAGACATTCCGAGCTGGCCGGATCTCACTGGCAAGACTGACGAGCACGTCGCGCAGTGGCGCACGTGGCTGCGACAAGTCTGGGACATCAGGGCGATCGCTGACGCCGTCGAGGTAGCCAGTCCGGTGCTGGCCCGCCGCATCCGCGGGGCGTGCGACGGGGATCTCCTACCGCCACGCCAGGTGCGACGTGCGGCGCTGTCGCTCGCCCGATAAGTGCTGCGGGCGACGAGCCGGCCAACGCCATTCGGGCTGTTTGCCGGTGTCGCTCCCGCCCGGTTTGGCCGCGCAACCCACATCCGCTTCGGGGAGCAGCATCAGGCCACGGCGCGCGTCGATTCCGAATGGCTAGCGGCTGTGATCACACGCCTGGAAACGTGCTCCGAACTCCGGCGACGGCTTCCGGTCGTGCTGAACAATCTGGCGTTCGTCCGTGACGGACGAGTGGTGGTGGGCTGCCAGCAGCAGGCTGGCGCATCCAGTTCGACCGCTCCAGCGGAGGTGTCCGTCCGGCACACCGAGGCGGTCGAGACGGTGATGCAGGCCGCACGGTCCCCCATCCTGATGGCTGATCTGGTCGACAAGCTGAGGGCCGATTTCCCCACGACGTCTGCACCTGTGATCGAGAGAATGCTGGCCGAGCTCGTAGGGCAGCTTCGCGACACCCATCCCGACCTGTCACGGCACACCCGAGCGCGAATGCCGACGACCGAGCGTGACCTTCGAACCGCTGTGGCAAACAGGATGGACGGCATCTCCGTCAGCGCGCGCCCCCTCGGAGTCGATCTCCGGGTCGGCTGCGAGCTCGTACTCCCTCAAGTGGTCGCGCGGGAAGCGGAGGCCGCGGCCGAGGTTCTGACGCGCCTGGCGCCGTATCCCAGCGGAACTCCGGCCTGGCGGGACTTCCACTCCAGGTTTCTCGAACGCTACGGCATGGCCGCACTGGTTCCTGTCAGGGAGGTCCTCAACATTGACACGGGGTTGGGATTTCCTGAGACCGACCGGGTGCAGTGCTGTGGCCGGTTCTGTACTGTGCTGGGTAAGTCCTGTCCTGAGTTCGGGTACCGGGTCAGCTGACGCAGCACATCAGGTCGGGCTCGGGGGACGGATCACGATGCTTGCACCGGGGACCGCGGGCACACCCATCGCAGTGCGCCGCAACAGCGCTGCATCCGGAATGCCCCAGGGTGCCGTGTTTCTCCACGCGTGGCTGTTCATGCGGCGACATGTCGATCTCCTTCGGCTGGCCAGCGCGATGTGTCGTGCTTCATGACCGCTGGCCGGCCACTTCCGCCTGGCTGAGCGTCGCCGGGATCTGCTCGGGTGGGTATTCGCGCCGCGATGCCCCAGCGCAGCCACGTAGCACCGCAGCCAGCGCGCCCGCGCTGAGCTGCGGGCATCCACCAGGAATCTGTCTGACCTAAGGAGAACGTCATGAGCGCACCGGCCCGGACATCCCCAGACCCGACCTTCTACCGCAGCCCCGCCGAGGCCGCCGCAGCACCGGCCGAGAAGCTCGCCTACGTCGTCGCGTTCGACCGCGCGGGTCAGCGGCCCGACGCGCTCACTGTCATTGACGTCGACCCCGCCTCGCCGCACTACGGGCAGGTGGTCGGCTGGGCAGAGCTGCCCACCCTGGGCGATGAGCTGCACCATTTCGGCTGGAACGCCTGCAGCAGCGCGCTTGCCCACGAGGGACACGACACGCACAGCCTGGAGCGTCGTTACCTTCTGCTTCCCGGGCTGCGTAGCTCGAACGTGCACATCTATGACACCCAGCCGGACCCGACCACCCCCACTCTGGTCAAGACGATCAGCGCCAAGGAGCTGGCTGACAAAGCCGGCTACTCCCGGCCACATACGCTGCACTGTGGCCCCGAAGGGATCTTCCTGTCCTGCGTGGGGGGCGCCGGCGGTGCGGACGGTCCGGGCGGGATCGCGCTGCTCGACCACTCCAGTTTCGATGTGCTGGGGCCGTGGGAAAACGACCGCGGGCCGCAATACCTGGCGTATGACGCCTGGTGGCACCTGAATCAGAACACACTGGTCACCAGCGAGTGGGGCACCCCGTCAATGATCGAGGACGGGGTCAACCCAGAACTGTTACTGAGTAACAAGTACGGCCACGCACTGCACTTCTGGGACCTGGCCGCCGGCAAGCACCTCCAGCGGGTCGACCTGGGCGCACACCACCAGATGGTGCTCGAGCTGCGCCCGGCGCACGATCCCGAGGCCACCTGGGGGTTCGTCGGTGTCGTCGTGTCCACCCAGGACCTGTCCGCCTCGGTGTGGCGCTGGCACCGCGACGGGGACGGTTGGGCCGCCGACAAAGTGATCACCATCCCCGCCGAGCCCGCTGACGCCGAGGCGCTGCCGCCGGCGCTGAAGCCCTTCGGTGCGGTACCGCCGCTGGTCACCGACATCAATCTGTCGGTCGACGACCAGCAGCTGTACGTGTCGTGCTGGGGCACCGGTGAGCTCAAGCAATACGACGTGTCCGACCCCGCGAACCCTCGCGAGACCGGCTCGGTGCGGCTGGGCGGCATCGTCGGCCGCGCGGCCCATCCGGCCGAACCCGGCCAGCCACTGGCCGGCGGCCCGCAGATGGTCGAGGTCAGCCGGGATGGGCGGCGGGTGTATCTCACCAACTCGCTCTACGGCGCGTGGGACGACCAGTTCTACCCCGACGGCGTGGGCGCCTGGATGGCCAAGATCGACGCTGCCGCCACGGGAGGGCTCAGCGTCGATGAGGCGTTCTTCCCGCACAGCGAGGACTTCCGGGGTTTGCGGGTGCACCAAGTGCGGCTGCAGGGCGGCGACGCCTCCTCGGACTCGTACTGCTACCGCTGAGTCGAAGCACGCCCTGGCCCTGGCTGGCAGCCTGGGCCAGGGCATTGGCGAGGCAGACGAGATTCGCCACCGCGCTCACCTCGCCCGGGCGAACGGGACCGGGGCGGGTTGCGCTTCGTCGATGCCCGACCCGGCGGGCGGGCGCCAGAGTCCGCGTCGGCGCAGCAGTGGCAGCACCCCCTCGCCGAACCACCACGCCTCTTCGATGTGCGGTTGCCCGGACAGCACGAACTCCTCAATGCCCAGGGCGTGGTACTCCGCGATCCGGTCGGCCACCTCGGTGTGACTGCCGACCAGGGCGGTACCGGCACCCCCGCGGGCCAACCCGACGCCGACCCACAGGTTGGGCGCGACCTCAAGCCTGCCGCTCGACCCGCCGCCGTGCAGTGCGTCGAGCAGCGTTCGGGCGTGCGCCCAGGCCTGCTCTGCGGTGTCCCGGGTGATGACGTGCAGCCGGATGCCGAAGCGCACGCTGCGACCTTGCGCGGTGGCGAGCCGGCGCACCCACTCGATCTTCCCGGCAACCTGGTCCAGTGGCTCGCCCCCAGTGAGGTAGACATCGGCGAACTCGGCGGCAACCCGCACGGCCGCTGGTGAGGACCCACCGAAGTACACCGGGGGCACCGGGTCGGGAACGTGCTCGAGCCGCGCCCCAGCCACCCGCACGTCGTCGCCGGCGACCGTCTCGCCATCCCACAGCGCCCGCACCACGCGCAGGAACGCGGCGGTGTGGGCGTAGCGGGCGTCCTTGCCGTAGGCGCGCTGCTCGGCAGACTCGCCGCCGGTGACGACGTTGAGCAGCAGCCGGCCACCGGAGTGCTGCTGGTAGGTGGCGGCCATCTGCGCCGCCAGGGTCGGTGAGAGCAGCCCGGGACGGAACGCGACCAGGAAGCGCAGCCGCTCGGTGTGCGCGACGAGCATCGCGGTGGTGAGCCAAGCGTCCTGGCACCACGCCCCGGCCGGGGTGAGCGCGCCGGCGAAGCCGAGCTGCTCGGCCGCGCGGGCCACCTGGGTCAGGTAGCCCAGCGTCGCCGGGCGGATGCCCACCGCGCTACCCGCTGGCACCCCGTGCCCGCCACCCACGAAGTAGCGGCTGTCAGCGTAGGTGGGCAGGAACCAGTGCGCGGTCAGCGGGGGCCCGGTCGCGGACCTGCCGGCCGGCATCAGACGGTCACCGTCACCGGGCGGAACGCCAGGGACTCGGAGAACGCATCAAGGATGCCCAGCAGTGGCCGCTCCGCCGCCGGCGCGATCCTCGTGTCCGCGCCGGGGCCCTCGCCGATCAGCTGGTCAAGCACCACGGCGGTGCGCGAGGTCGCCGAGGGATGGCCGGCCAGGACGACAATCAAGGCCATCGTGATCTCTCCTTGTCATAGTGCATCTCCTGCCGTGGCTGCAACAGTCTGGACGCCGAGAAATGACGCACGAGCCCGAACGATGCGAATTGAGCGCACGCCAGAGCTACCGGTCCGGGAAAGAGAGGCGGGAAACGGTGGTCGGGCATCCCACCATGACGACGGGGTCGGGGACTTGGTGATCAACATTGGGTTGGTGGGGGCAGGGCAAGGGCGGTGAGCAGGCAGGCGGCCAGTTGCTGTGCCCAGGGCCAGGTCTCGGGGGGAGAACGGCGCCCCAGGCGGATGCGGGGACCAGGCCGCTGACCGTGCGTTCCCGTGCGCAAGCTCCCAGCCGATGGGGTAGTGCACCGTGCGCCAAGGCGAGGCATTGAGTGTGGTGATGTGGTCGACCAGTGCTCCCGTCACTAAACCGCGCCAGTGAACACGCTTCGACCGCAAACGATAAGCGTTCGCAGTTGCGAAACACGCAGCTAACGGGTGCTGTCTACAACCACAACAGTGGTCCGGGAATCCTTGGGGTTGGGGTCGCCGCTCCCTCGGCCGGAGATCGTCCACGTCGCGTCGTCGGAGTCAACGGCGCCTCACGGCGTCGCGCTGCGATGCGCAAGCGCCACCGGCGAGGCGCAACCCTAGGCCGGGGCGATCCTCGGCGAGAGCGGGGTGACCACGCCAGTGTGGCTCAGCGACTTGCCGGTGGTCTCCGGGGCGAGCAGCTGGGATACCACGGCGCCGATCACGCACAGCGCCGCCCCGATCACCATGCACCACCGCAGGCCGATGGTCTCGATGCCGACCGGGAGCAAGAACGTGCCCGCCGCAGCCCCGATCCGGCTGACCGCGTTGGCGATGCCCACCCCGGTGGCCCGCACATCGGTTGGGAACACCTCGATCGGGTACACGGCGGTGAGGTTGCCGACCAAGGCGTTGAAGAACGCGAAGACGGCGAAGGCACCGACCAGCGCCATCGGCGGCGCACCGGCCCACAGCCCGATGACCAGCAACGCCACCGCCATGACCCAGAACGGGCCGATCAGCTGCTTGCGGCGCCCGATGCGCTCGATCGTCAGCATGCCGGCGATCGCCCCGATGAACGCGATGCCGTTGGCGAAGATCGTGCCGGCCATCTCGTTCAGTTTCAGCGACTCGAAGACCTTCGGGGCGAACGTGAAGATCGCGAAGTACGGTGTCACCACGCAGATGTAGAAGGTGCAGACGAAGAAGGTGCGCGAGCGCATCCCCAGGGCGAACAGCTGCCGCCAGCCGGCCTCGTTCTTGGTGTCTGCGCCGTAGTCGGCCTCGGCCATGTGCTCCTCGCCGCCGAGGTAGCGGTCGATGATCGCGCGGGCCTCGTCGGTGCGCCCGTGCAGCATCAGCCAGCGCGGCGACTCGGGCAGCCCGATGCGCAGCCCCAGCACGACCAGCGCCGGGATCGCGCTGGTGGCCAGCGTCGCGCGCCAGCTCCAGCCCAGGCCCTCCAGCAGGCCGTAGGCGGCCACCACCGAGACCAGATAGCCGCCGTACCAGAAGACGAGCATGTAGGACACCCGGCGGCCACGCCCGTGGGCCGGCACGAACTCCGAGAGCATCGACGAGCCGATGGAGTACTCGGCCCCGATGGCGATACCCAGCAGCAGCCGCACGACAAACAGCTGCCACGCCTCGGTGACGAACGCCTGCAGCACGCCGAGGACGACGAACAGGCAGATGTCGATCAGGAACAGCTGCTTGCGGCCGAACCGGTCGGTGAGCAAACCGCCGATCGGCGCGCCGAAGAAGATGCCGATCAGCGACGACGCCCCGATCAGGCCAGCCCACACTGGCGAGATCCCGAGCTCCGTCGACAGCGGCACCAGCACCACGCTGAGCACCCCAAGGTCGAACCCGTCGAGGCCCTCGCCCCACGCCGTGGCCAGCGTCAGCCGCCGCAGGAAGCCCTTGTCACCGAACTCCTTCGTGCTCTTCGTGGCCTGCGCCATCTCGCACCCACCCTCGCCCCGGTCGTCACGGTTCTCAGCAAAGATAATCACCGCGCCGGGCCACCGCAGCCGGGAACGCGCCGGTCAGGATGGCGAGGGAGCAGGGCCAGTCCCAGCCCGGCGGCCAGCTGACGACAACGGTGACGACAACACAGACGACCACCTGGCACCAGCAGCACAGCGCAGATTGAGGACCGGAATGGCGGGTTGCGCGCTCCTGGGGGTCAAGGGCTCGCCATGATCATCGTCAGCAGAAACAACGCGACGAGTCAGCACGGGGCGATTTACACCGGTGTGTCGCCGCAGCTCAGTGGCATGCAACGGTACTCCCGGAACACCGGGGCCACGGTGACGGAGCGGCGGGCCCGACCGTGCCAGCCGGATAGCCACACAAATGCAACCGCGAACATGACCGCTGGGCGGGCCACCATCACCTCACTCGGCGTTTCTGCTGGTCAGGGTGGCGGAAGCGGAGGGATTCGAACCCCCGGACCCTTGCGGGACTCTCGCTTTCAAGTCGCAGGGGAGCCGTGTGCTCGGGTGTGTCGTGAGCTGCCGACCTGCGGAGAATCGTGCGAGCCGTTCAGCGGAGTGTGAGAGAGGCGGCAGTCCGTTGCTACATGGTTGCTACACACCGAGGCGAAGATCATCAGGTCCCTGTTGCAGTCTGCTGGCAGCCGGAGGACTAGCCAAACAGCGTCCGTACTGACTACCGGCGGGACCTGGTCTTGTGCTGGCCGAGCCGGTGTGATCCATGGTGCCAGCTCGGCTATTGAGTAGGCGGTCAGGGCAGGTGGTGCAACACCTGCCCTGACCTTGATCCCCAACCCTGGGTATGGAGGGTGGAGACCCGATGACAGAGGGTACGCAGTTCGATGCGGATCGGCTTCGGGTGGCTCTAGATCATGGTGAGGTGGTGGAGCTCGACGGCGGGACGCTCATTCTGGATGGCGAGGAGTCCCCGTCGGTGGTGTTGCGGTTGGCGCCGTGGCGGGCCCAGTCGGTGGCGCAAGCGTTGGAGGAGTGGTCGGCTGCCTCCGGTGTGTTCCACCGGGCGGGCAGGCCAGGTCCCGACGAGCTGACTCTGTCGCGGACCCTGGAGCTTGCGGCGTCCGTGCTTGGCAGGGGTGATGAGCCACTGCTGCGTTGTCCTCGCGGTGACTACACGGTGCCGAGTCGGCAGCGGTTGGCGGCGGTGGCGGTGCTGGCCGAACGGGAAGCGGGATTGTCGGCAGTGCAGCGCTTGGCGTTGGTGGATGCGGCGGCGTGGTGGTTGACCGATCCGGCCGGCGGCCAGGAACTGGCTCACGCGTTGATCGATGGCGCGTGCGCTGACCAGGTGACTGCCGAGCACGTGTACCTTGCGTTGATCACACCACTCGATCAGCCCAGGTGAGCGAGCGAAACACCGGCCTGGATCCGGGTTGAGACCCGGCGACCTGTCGAGAATTTTATATACATGTGGAGATATTTAACCTTCTGAGATTTTGGATTCGCGGCCTCTTCGTCCCGAGCTGCCTCTTCGTCCCGAACTGCGGGCACGGGGGTCGCTGGGGGTTGTTTCCGCTCGTCGCGGGCCGCTGCCGGGCACTCTGGGGCGGTGTTGGTCGGCGTGGTTGCTGTACTTCGCTGCTGTACAGCTGAGGACCGCACGCAGACCGGGACTAGCCGTATGCAGGCGGCGCGGACCAGGTACGGGACCTGGTTTCGCGGCGGATGAGCAAGTGAGATCAGGGGGCGCACCCGCCCCCTGATGAGGCGGCCGAGGGCTGGTGTTGCGAGCACCTGCCCACGGCCTTGATCGCCAACCCTGATTAGGAGGGGTGGAGACCCGATGCCAGACCCTACGCAGTTCGACCCGGACCGCCTGCGGGTGGCTCTGGATCAGGGTGAGGTGGTGGAGCTGGACGGCGGCACGCTGGTTCTCGATGGGCAGGAGTCCCCGAGTGTGGTGCTCCGGCTTGCGCCCTGGCGTGCTCGGTCGGTGGCCCGGGTGCTGGCGGAGTGGTCGTCGGTATCGCGGATCTTCAACCGCTCAGCTCGGCCGCACCTGGACGAGCTGGAGCTGTCGCGGACGCTGGAACTGGCCGCGTCCGCGTTGGGTGATGACGACAAACCGATGCTGCGGTCCCCTCGCGGCACCCGCGCCATCCCCAATCGGCAACGCTTGGCCGCCGTGGCGGTCCTCGGTGAACGGGAGGCGCAGTTGTCGGCGGTGCAGCGCCTAGCCCTGGTCGACGCCGCCGCGTGGTGGCTCTCGGAACCCAACGGTGGCGAGGAACTCGCGTATGCCCTGCTCGCTGCGACCTGTTCGGCGGAGGTCACGACGGAACATGTCTACCTCGCCCTGATCACTCCGTCCGATGAACCAGGCGATTACGGCGAGGGCCTTTCCTCGTAGCTGTTGGTTCTGCGCGGATCCAGCCGCGCATCATCTACTTGGCGCTCCGGGCGGGTTATTGCCCTCCTTTTAGCGGGGGCCTTCGTGCCATCCCGTCGACCTGGCGCCAGCCCTGCCGCGCCGGGTCAAGGGGGCACTTTCGGCTGGGCGGAGGATTCCTCGGGTCTGCCCCCTTGACGCGGTGTGGTAGCCCTTGTGGAGGTCGACGGGATGGCACGACGGCCGCACGCGGACCGCAGCGTTGCGCTGTTCGTGGCCCATCCTGTTGGCCTGCCCAGCGGCGAGCGTTGGTGTTTGTCGTTCGATCATGTCGGTTTCGGCGGCGCGCGGTGCCGGGGACACTGCTCGTGCGACCGGGCCGCGACCGAGCACGGCCCGCAGGGCCGCGCGCAGCGTCAGGGGTCCGGTCGCACGAGCCAGGTGAGACGGCTCCATCGCAGGTGTGACGACGGCCGCGACAAACTGCTCGGAGACGGCCGCGTAGTTGCCCGTTGGCGGACATGGGAGCTGCCCGCTGACGGCCGGGGGATCTGCCCGACACGACGTCCGTTGCCTTACCGCGTCCCGC
>JBOHFT010000164.1:0-10489 GCA_050699815.1 Pseudonocardiaceae bacterium
CCCCCCCCCACTCACGGGGGGCGCCGTTCTCGCCCTGGCGGCTGGGCTAGCTACGGCTGGCCGAGGGGTGCCGGACAGTCGAGGTGTAGTGGCCCTGCCGAGCCAGCGGTATAGGCGGGTGGAGGGGAACGAGCAGGGCGAGGTCGATGCGCCCCTTTCCCGATAGCTCCAACGGTGTTCCGTCCAGGGTGAGTGTCGCGGTGATCACGCACTCCCCTCCCCGCAGCGCCACCAGGTCACCCTGCCGTAGCACCGCTGCGACTCCGGTGAGGTCGAACACCACCTTCAACTCGAAAACGAAGGTGTGGACCTTGACGCCATCGACGGTCAGGTCGACGGACGGATGGTGTGTCGAGACGACGCGGTGCGTTGCCAGGACCACGATCTCCTCGCTGCCCGGGCTGGCAAGCGTGCGCTCTGCCGCTTTGGCCAGCTCGGTGTACTTGCGCCAGCCGGACAACAGGATGTCCCCGAGGTCGAGGTCAAGGAGTCTGTCGACGACGGTGGCGACTTCGCGGTTGACGGCCTCCAGAGCCGAGCCGGACAGGCCGCGGAGGCCCTGGATCGCGGAGTGGGCCACACCGTGTTCGCTGAGCGAGCGGGCGAGGACCTCCACAGTGTCGGCGCCGAGCAGAAACACCCGCGCCGACAACGGTTCAGAGACGTCGGCTGAATTCACCGGCGCACCTCTTCAAGAATCTGAATGCCGCTATCGGCGTGTGGCTCAAGACGCACGACGCATGACGGCGGCGAATGGTCTGTTCGTGACTCCATGATTTCGACACCAACGCCGGGAGCGGCTCCGGCAACAGCCTCGACATGCGCGTGCACCCACTTCGGCCCCTTCCGGTTCTGAACGGCACGCAAGACCAGTAGCACGACTAATAACCCGACAGTCAGCAGGATTAGCGCGGTGAAAACTGGCCACAACCACGGAAGCGGGTTGAAGAATGTCGCGGGAACCGCAGGCGGCACCACAGGGGGCACCGGCGGCACCACCACCGGGGCCACCCGGGGTTCCACGGGAGGTTCAGGAAGCTTTGTCGGAGCCACCGGAGGCGCCACGGGCGGCACCGGTGGCACCACCGGGGCCATCCGAGGTTCCACGGGAGGTTCAGGAAGCTTTGCGGGGAGCTCAGGAAGCTGCCTCGGGGGATGCCACGGTGGGGGACCGCCACCGCTCCCCGGGCCTGGGCACGGTCTGCCCTTGTTGTCAAATCGCGCCTGACCCTTCGGCGGGCACTTGCTGGATATGTCACCGCCCCTCGTGCCACCCACGGGCGGGCACGGTCTGCCCTGAGCGTCAGTCCGCGTGGGAGCCCCATAATGAGACGCCTTGCAGTCCTCCTGAGGAGGCACCACCTGAGGAGGCACCACCTGAGGAGGCACCACCTGAGGAGGCACCACGCGGTCCTTGGTAGGCGCCACGCGAGGGGAAGGCGGCATGCGGTTCCCGTCGCGCTCTCTGCGATCCCCATAAGGCCCGCGGTCGCCGCGACCCCCGTAGCGATCCCCACGATCCCCATGATCCCCATAAGACCCGCCGCCGCGATCCCCACGGCGCTCCCCGCGGTCCCCACCAGGCCCCCCGGGATCCCTATCAGGTTGTCTGGTGATCACACCCGCCTCGGAAACGATCATGGTGACCGTGCTGGCCGGACGAACCAGGGCTCTGGCAGCCTGCGCCTGACTCTCCACCCGCCGATCGCCTGCCGGATCGTTGCCGGGAACGAGTCCGGCAGGCGCCAGCGCCAGCCGCACCTCGTCCACAGCCCGGCTGACGAGGTTGGGCACGGTGCCGAGAATGGGTGGCGCGGTTGCCCTGTCCACATCAACGGCGCCGACATCGACGGCAAAGCCGGGCGGTGTCTTTCTTCCCGCGACCTGGCCCTGGCTCTGAGCGCCCGTGCCCAAGACCGTGCCGAGCCTCAGGTCCGTGTCTGGCACCTTGGCGTTGGGCCGGGCAGCAGGGCGGGCTGCAGGCTCGATCCAGCCGACGCTTGCCATACCCACGGCGGCCGCAAGCAGTGCGCACACGCTTACCACCGCTATCGCGAACGCAAAGCGGACAAACCAACTGATAGAAGACATAGTGCCCCCTGCGTGCAACCAAACTGTGCGCATTAAGCGTGCGCTTCGCATGGCGAGACGTCAACCATTAAGGTGAAATTTGGTAATGAAGTGGATACCTTCGGTGACGTTGCGTGTGCAACGCTCAGCCAGTGTGTGAGCCGTCCGGCCGCTCTGCACTTTCGCGTCGAGCCGTAGCGTTGCCCCATGCCGCCACCTCGCGCGCCCCGTCTGACATGATCTTTCTGACCCGGAGGCTCGCGTAATCAGGGGGTTGATGTTCGGCATCGGCCTCAACAGCGAGTACCGGGTCGCGTACGGACTCGGCCGACCTCGTCAACCTCGCCCGAAACGGTGTCCGTGCTTCGTTCACGGATACCGATGGCAAGACCGAATTGCTCGCTGACATCAATGAGGTCTGCACGGGGTGACCGTGCTGGGGAGGCAGCCCACCGCCCAGCCACGGCTGGCTCGCTCGGCGGTCGCTGGCGTGACCGGCGCGGTGCTGGTGGCGCTGTCCGGGGACTACGGCTATCACCGCGACGAGCTGTACTTCCTCGCCGCCGGTGCGCATCCGGCCTGGGGCTACCCGGACCAGCCGCCGCTCACCCCGTTGATCGCCTGGGCGACCACCAGCCTGCTCGGAGACTCGCTGGTCGCCCTGCGGCTGCCCGCGGCGCTCGCCACCGCGGCGGTGGTGCTGCTGACGGCGCTGATCGCCAGGGAGTTCGGCGCCCGGCCCGGTGCGCAGGTGCTCGCCGCCGGCGGCACCGCCGTGTCGGCGTTCGTGATCGCGGTCGGTCACCTGCTGTCCACCGCGACGTTTGACCTACTGGCCTGGACCGCGCTGTCCTGGCTGCTTACCCGGGCATTGCGCGACGGTGGCCCGGTCTGGCTGGTGGCCGGCCTCGGCCTGGAAAACAAGACGCTGCTGGCGTTTTACCTCGCCGCACTCGCGGTGGGGCTGCTGGTGGTAAGTCCACGAGCAGCGCTGCGCAGCCCGTGGCTGTGTGTGGGGGTGGTGGCACTGGCCCTGTGGGCGCCGAACCTGTGGTGGCAGGCCACCCACGGCTGGCCGCTCAGGGAACTTTCCACCTCGATCGCGGCGGGCGGTTCAGCGAGCAGTGCGCCGCGCTGGCTTTTCCTGCCCTTCCAGCTGGTGCTGGTGAGTCTGGTGCTGGTGGCGGTCTGGGTCATCGGGCTCTGGCGGCTGCTGCGCGACCCCGCGTTGCGCATGTTCCGGCTTTTCGGGATCGCCTACTTCCTGCTTGCCGCCTTGTTTCTGGTGACCGGTGGCAAGCCCTACTACCTGGCGTGCCTGTACCCGGTGCTGCTCGCGGCCGGCGCCCAGCCGGTGCTGGACTGGGCCCGACGTGGCGCGGTCACCCTGCGCAGCGGCCTGGTCGCGGCCGCGCTGGCCGTCTCGGCGGCAGTCTCAGTGGAGCTGGTCGCCACCGTCGCGGGTGTCCACCGCGACCTGCCCCCGGGCGAGCGCGGCCAAGCGGTCATCCTCGCCGAGAACCACGGCGAGGCAGGGGCACTTCAGCAGGCGCGATCGCGGCTCGGCCTGCCACCGGTGTTCAGCGGTCACAACGGGTTCGGCGAGTGGGGCCCGCCGCCCGACGGCGCAACGCCGACCATCGCGGTCGGCCTGGACCGGGTGGCGCTGGATGAGCTGTTCGCCAGCGTGACCCCGGTGGCCCGGATCGACAACGGTCTCGGCCTGGATACCGAGGAGCAGGGCCGCACCGTGTGGGTCTGCCGCGAGCAGCGCAGGCCATGGTCACAGGTATGGTCGCAGATCTGCCACATCGGATGAGACTTACTAGCCGTATGGGTAGTAGCCCTCCGGGCGTCGCTGTGCCTCGGCGATCAGCAGGGAACCGGGAACATGCTTGACGCCGGTCTCGGTGACCCACTCGTCCGGCCGGATCGACTTCGGGAGGGCACGCCACCGGGCCCGAAGCTCGGGGCGGTCCTCGGCTTCCGCGTCGCGGCGGTGCCCGGCCCCAGGGCGCAGACCTGCCGGTGCTGGTTTCGGGGATTCGATGACCACCGAGACGCTGACCGTCGCCGAGGCACGCACCCGGCGCGACGTGAACAGCGCGCCGCACCTCATCCAGAACTCCGCCACCCCCCGAGTATGCGGCCAGGGTGGTCCTCGACACCAGAGTGCCTGACGCCCACAGTGCGCTGGACTTCTCCGAGCTGGCCTTCGGCGATTCGGTGCTCATGCTGACCGACGAGTTCACCGAGATCGGCCTGCTGTACCTGCGGGTGCCCGACCGGACGCAGTGGATGCCACCATGCGCGACGCGCGACTACTGCGTTCTGGATGCAGAACGCAGTAAAATGGACTTGATTCAGTGCGTTCTGCATCCAGAACGCGTCACAGGAGCTCGGCGAGCATCAGAGCGCGTCGCTGTGGGTGAAGCTCTCCGGCCCGGCGTGCTCCACCGTCAAGGTCGACTACGCTACGGCGAACGGCTCGGCGAAGGTCGGCAGCGATTACGTGGCCAAGAGCGGGACGCTCACCTCCCCGCCCGGAACTACCATGCAGCCAATCGTGGTCAACGTGATCGACGACGATGAGCACGAGCCGAACGAGACCTTCAACGTGTGGCTGAGCAACCCGGTCGCCGCCAGCATCTCCGACGCGCTGGGCAAGGTGACCTCTCCGGGCTCGAGCCCGTCGGCTGATGGTCGGTCCGGCACCGGGGAGTGGGCTTCCCGGTGCCGGACACCAGAGTTTCGGAGGCTATCCCCATTGCTCACCAGGGCTGCTGTTGATGATGTCAAGGTGTTTGGCCACTACTCGGCCGATGTGGGCCAGTGGTGCTGGCTGTGTCATGGCGTTATGCTGGCACGCGATCTCGTGGGTTTCGATGCGCCCGGTCACCGCAGACCGCCAGACGTCGCTGGTGGGTGTGTCCGCTGGCCTGTCGTGCATCGCCTGGAAGTACAGCAGGTCCCCGTCGAAGCTACCCACGGCCGAGGTCGGCCTGAGTGCGACGTCATTAGCATAGATCTCGATAAACGCCGCGACGTGGCGTTGCTCCAGGCCGGCCAGTAGTTCGTCCTCATCGCGGAGCATCGCCGCGACCTCAGGCACACTCAGCGGGCGGTCAACGTTGATCGAGGTGTGGCCGGCGACCTCGAGCAGAAGCGCGAGGAGGTCGTGCTCCTCGGGCAGCGGGTGCACGCCCCGTGGGGAGCCGATCGGGAAGGAATCGAGCATCGCCAGCAGCGCTACCGGTTCGCCCTGGTGTTGCAGCCGGACGGCGATGGCGTGGGCAACAGCGCCGCCGAAGGACCAGCCCAGCAGGTGGTAGGGCCCCGTGGGTTGCACGGTGCGGATGTGGCCGAGGTACTCGGTGACCATGTCCTCCAGCGTGGCCGGGAGTGAACCGGGGTGGGCCAGACCCCGTGCTTGCAGTCCGTAGATCGGGTAGTCCGGATGCAGGTGGCGGAGCAACCCGGCGTAACACCAGCTCAGGCCACCGGCCGGGGGTATGCAGAACAGGGGTGGCCGCGTGCCGTGTGGGCGCAGCGGCAGCAGCACATCGAACGCGTCGTGCTGGGTACCGGTGTCCAGCAGCCGGGCCAGGCCAGCCACCGTGGGCGCCTCGAAGAGCGCCCGGATGGAGAGTTCGGCGCCCATGGTGGACCGGATGCGGCTCACCAGCCGGGTGGTCACCAGCGAGTCCCCGCCCAGCTCGAAGAAGTTATCGTCGACACCGACCACGGGCACACCCAGCACCTGTGCGAACAATTCACACAGGATCTGCTCTTGCGGGGTGCGCGGCCCCCGCCCCGGCACACCCGCTCTCTGCAGGGCCGGCAATCCCCGACGGTCCACTTTCCCGTTCGGTGTCAACGGCAACCTGTCCAGCACCATAAACAACGTCGGCACCATGTAGTCCGGCAGGTACTGCGCCGCATACGCCCGTAACACATCTAACTCGACCTGGTGGCCGGTGACCGGGACCACATACGCCACCAGCCGCTGCTGTCCCGGCCGGTCCTGACGTGCTACTGCCAATACCTGCCCGGCATCAGGATGCCGGGCCAGGACCGCCTCCACCTCACCCAGCTCGATACGGAAACCCCGCACCTTCACCTGATCATCAGCCCGGCCCGCGAACATCAGCTGCCCATCGGCGCCCCAGCGGGCCAGGTCACCCGTGCGGTACATCCGCTCACCACGGCCGAACGGGCACGCCACAAACCGCTGCGCGGTCAGCCCCGCCCGGCCGTGATACCCCCGCGCCAGCCCCGCACCCGCCACATACAGCTCACCCACCACCCCCACTGGCACCGGGCACAGACCACCATCCAGCACGAACACCCGGGTATTAGCGATCGGCCCCCCAATCGGCACCACACCCGCACCCGACAACGGCGCGCTCATACTGGCGCACACCGTTGATTCGGTCGGCCCATACGCATTGAACATCCGCCGACCGGCCGACCACTGGGCAGCCAACTCCGCAGAACACGCCTCACCAGCGACGATCAACGTCGAGAGATCCGGGAACACCCGCGGCGGCACACTCCCCAGCACAGACGGCGGAATCACGGCATGGCTGACACCCTGATCGGCCAGCACAGCGGCAAGATCCTCACCAGCCAGCGGATCCGGCGACACCACCAGCGCCGCCCCCGCCGCCAGCGACATCAGCAACTCGAACACTGAAGCGTCGAAACTGGGCGAGGCAAACTGCAGCACCCGGCTATCCGCACCCACCCCCAACCATTCGCTCTGCGTCACAGCCAGACTCGAAATCCCAGCATGGGCGACGGTGACGGCTTTGGGGGGGCCGGTGGAGCCGGAGGTGTAGATCAGATACGCCGGGTGCTGCGGGGACAGTGGTGAGATGCGGTCGGTGTCGTGGGGGTCGGTGCCGGGATACCGGCCCAGGGCCTGGCGGGTGTGGTGGTGGTCCAGGACGATCACCGGCACCCCGCTGATCGTGGGTAGCGTGGTGGTTGTGGTGGTGAGCAGGCATGCTGGGTGGGCGTCCTCGAGCATGAACCCGATCCGGGCGCCCGGATAGTCCGAGTCAATCGGCAGGTAGGCGCCACCGGCCTTGAGGATCGCGAGCAGGGCGATGACCATCTCCACTGATCGCGGCAGCGCCAGGGCCACGAATGCCTCGGGTCCGATTCCGCGGTCGATCAGTAGCCGGGCCAGCTGGTTAGCTCGGGCGTTGAGCTGCGCATAAGACACCGCGGTGTCCTCGAATACTACCGCGGTGTTGTCCGGGGTGCGCTGCACTTGGGTCTCGAACAGCACCGGCAGGGTTGTCGCCGGCACCTCCCGGGTGGTCTGGTTGAAGCCCACCAGCAGTTGCTGGCGCTCACCCGGGCTCAGGATCTCGATCCGGCCGATCGGACGGTCCGGATCGGTGACCACCGCCTCCCATAAGCGCACCAGCCGGGCCAGCATGGATTCGACACTGGCCCGGTCGAACACATCGGTGCGGTAGTCAATCCTTAGCCGCAGGCGTGGGCCTGGCCCGGGCACGGCGATAAGGCTCAGTGGGTAATGGGTGGCATCGTGGCCGGTGATACCGGTGATGCGCATGCCGGTGCCCGGTGTGTTCAGGATATCTGAATCAAGGGGGTAGTTCTCGAACACTGTCAAGGTGTCGAACAGCTCGCCGAGCCCGGCCAGGTGCTGGATGTCGGTCAGGCCTAGATGCTGGTGGGCGATCAGCCGGGATTGCTCGTCTTGCAGCCGGGTGAGCAGCGCGATCAGCGGTTCGGCGGGGCGCAGCCGGACCCGCACTGGCAGGGTGTTGATGAACAGCCCGGCCATGGTCTCGATGCCGGGGATCTGTGGTGGGCGCCCGGCGACGGTGGCCCCGAACACCACGTCCTGGGTGCCGGTCAGCCGGCCCAGCAGCAGGCCCCAGGTGGCCTGGATGACCGTGTTGAGGGTCAGGCCATGGCGGCGGGTGTGGTCATGCAGGGCGGTGGCGAGGTCGCTGGGTACCTCGGCGGTGATGTGCTCGGGGATGGCCGGTGCCCGGGCGGCGCCGGGGGCCGCGAGGCGGGTGGGCTGTTGCAGCCCGGCCAGGGCCTGTGCCCAGGCGTGCTGGGCTTCTGCCTGGTCCTGGGTGGTCAGCCAGGCCAGGTAGTCGCGGTACGGGGTCACCCGGCCCAGCCCGGTGGGGTCACCGTGCTGGGCGTAGAGCACCAGCAGCTCGCGGATCAGGACTGGCATCGACCAGCCGTCGAGCAGGATGTGGTGATTGGTCCACACCAGCCGGTGGTGCTGCGGGCCCAGGCGGACCAGGGTCAGCCGCAGCAATGGCGGGTGGGCCGGATCGAAACGCTGCGCGCGGTCCTCGGTGAGCAACCGGGTCAGCGCAGCCTCGCGTTCCTCCGCGTCCAGCCCGGTGAGGTCGGCCTTCCGCCAGGGCAGGGTGACCTCCCGCGCGATGACCGCGACCGGTTCGCCGGAGGGTGGATGCCAGAACGCGGCGCGCAGGCTGGCATGACGGTTCAGCAGCGCCTGCCCGGCGGCTTTCAGCGCCGCAGCATCCACCGGCCCGGCGAGATCGAGGACATGCTGGACGGTATAGACATCAACCGCGTGGTCGTCATACAGGGCGTGGAACAGTAAACCCTGCTGCAACGGCGACAACGGCCACACATCCTCCAGCGCTGGCCAGACGGTGTCGAGTTCGTCGATGTCGTTTTGGGTCAGGGCCACCAGCGGGAAATCCGAAGGGGTATGGCCACCAGCACCGGGCTGGCCGGCCTGTGCCACTACCAGGTCCAGCACGGTGAACCAGGCCTGGGCTAATTCGTGCACGTCGGGTTCTGACCACAGTCCCCGCGCCCAGGACCAGGTGGCGTGCAGCTGCGGTCCCTCGGGATGGTCGGTGGTGATCGCGTTGAGTTCCAGGCCATGGGCAAGGGGCATCCCCGGATCAGCGCCGCCACCGAGCACTCCGGTCTCGGCAGCCACTGCCCACTCCGTGGGCCCGGTGGTGGCGGGGGCGGGGAAACGGCCCAGGTAGTTAAACCCGATCTGGGGTGGGGCCGCCCCGGCCAGGGCAGGTCCGGTCTGGGGGTTCAGATACCGCAGCGCCCCATAGCCCACACCATTGCCCGGCAGGGCCCGGAGCTGTTCTTTCACCCGCTTGAGCGCCTTGCCTAATGCCGGGCCGCTGGCGTGGGCCTGGTCCCAGCTCACACCGGGATCTAGCCGGACGGGGACCATGCTGGTGAACCAGCCCACGGTGCGGGACAGATCGATCCCCTCGATGATGTCCGCACGGCCGTGGCCCTCGACATCGACTAGCACCGCGGTGCCCGCACCCCGCCCGTGGCGGTGCCGCCACCCGGCCACCGCCACCGCCAGCGCGGTCAGCAGCACGTCATTGACACCACCGTGGAACACCGCTGGCACCCGGGTCAGCAACGGCGCGGTCCGCTCGGGTGGCAACGTCACCGTCAAAGACCTGCTCGTGCCCACCACATCGGCCACCGGATCCAGCGGGCGATCGGTCAGCAGCGGATCCGCGCTATCTTGGCCCGCCACCCAGACCGGCACCTCATCCAGCCGCGCCCGATCCTGGGCCCACTCGAGCTGATGCTGCGCCCACCGGCGAAACGAGGTGCCCACCGCCGGCAACTGCGGGTGGTGGCCCCCCATCACCGCCCGCCCAGCGGCCGCCAGATCCGGCACCAGAATCCGCCAGGACACCCCATCAACAACCAGGTGATGGATAACAATCAACAGTCGGCCCGCCCGGCCCGGTCCGGCATCACACCACACCACTTGCACCATCACCCCGGCCCAGGGATCCAGCCGCGACCGGGCCGCCGCAGCCTGGTGCCTCAGCACACCCAGCAGCTCATCCCCAGCAACACCCGCGACATCAACACGGCGGACAGCACCACCCACATCCACCGCCCCCACCGGGGCGATCTCCCAGCCCCACTCCTCACTCCCGTCATCACCAGCCGAACGCGTGAACCGCGACCGCAGCACATCGTGGTGATCCACCACCGCCTGCACCGCCCCGATAACCTGGTTCAAGCCCAGGCCCCCCGGCACGCACAACAGAACTGACTGGTGGAAACCCTCGATCGGGCCGCCCCGCGCCCGCAACGCATGCATGACCGGGGTCAACGCCACCGCACCGGTCCCGGCATCAGCAGCCCCGCCCGCCACCTCCCCCAGGCCACTAGCGACTGCGGCCAGTCCGGCGGCCGTCTTGTGCTCAAACACATCCCGCGGTGTGATCACCACACCCGCCTGCCGGGCCCGGCTCACCAGCTGGATCGAGACAATACTGTCCCCGCCCAGTGTGAAGAAGTTATCGTTGATGCCGACGGTGGGAATGCCGAGCAGCTCGGCGAATAGCTCACATAGGATCTGTTCGTGCGGGGTGTGTGGTCC
>JBOHFT010000165.1:0-10445 GCA_050699815.1 Pseudonocardiaceae bacterium
GTAGGCACCGAGCTGAGTGTAGTCGCGGCATCGGCCGGATCAGCGGTCATTTCAGTCACCGAAAGAGCGGGTCGAGCGACGGCCTTGGATTGCCACCAGAGCCAGGGCCGATCAGCTCGCCGCCGCGCCGACATCGCGAGGTGCACGGGCTCGTTCAGGTCGAGGCGGATACCAACGTCGCTCGCACCAAGACGGGATAACCGAGCCCGGTGCCGACGTCCACGACCTGGCGGATCGGGATCACCGCGCCCGAGCCATAGCGCTCCAAAAACCTGGCATGCCAGGCCACGCACAGTGAACTACTCGCAGCCTCTAGTGTCTGGGCACTCGTCGTCGGTGCAGTCGCCCGAATCGCCCCCGACGATTTCCAGGCCCGACTCCACGAATCTCACATCGAGATCAAACTCATCGTCAGTGGTCGCCGGCATAGTGGCATCCATCGGAGGACTCCTTTCTTGGCAGGGTTGGTGCTATGCGGGGTGGTCTGGCCAGGAGATCACGATTCGGGTGTGTCGTCTGTCGATCACGAGCCCGGCCGGAAGGCTGGCGTCGGGGGTGTCGGCCGGGTGCACCGTCAGGCGTGGACCCGGGCCGTGGCGGTGGTCGCGGTCCCAGATCCGGATCTGTTCGGCGAACAGGTCCGCGGCCTCGGCCGCGTTCGGGCCGTGGGCGTAGGCACCGAGTTCTCTCGCGGTCTCGTTGGCGTCGACCGGCCGTAGCTTGGCGCGGTAGGCAAGGCTGCTTCCTCGGTCGACCAACGCCGGATTGGCTAGGGGCGAGGTCGGGGACACCAGCCCGCGATCGACAGCGTCCTGGGTCGCCGAGAGGAGACAGAACCCCGGCAGCCTGGCCAGCCACAGGCCCAGGTCACCGAAATTCGACCCCTTACGGATCGTGACGCCCGACCATGCCTGCACTATCGGTGTCGACAACACCTCGCCCAGCGCCGTGGTGTCGACCTGCTGGCCCGCGTCCAGCGACAGGCGGACGTCATCGCCGTGCAGGGGAATCGACCGCCCCCGGTGTTCACCAGCGCCCTGCATCGGCACGAACCCGCAGGGCATGGGGTCACGGCCAACCAGGTATCCGTCGCAGCATTCCAGTGCCCAGGACCGGTTCAGCCCCTTGGTCCGCATCGGAACCACCAGCCGCCCACCCACGGCGAGCTGCTCCACCCACGCCGGTGGGATGTCCCGCGTACCGACGGTGACGATGATCCGATCGAACGGACCATGCTCAGCCGCGCCAAACTCCCCGTCTACGCAGAGGACGCGCACATCGTTGTAACCCGCCGCCGTCAGGCACATGCGGGCGCGGTCCGCGATCTCCTGGTCGATGTCGATCGTGGTCACCGAGCCGTCCGGCCCGGCCAGCTCCCGAAGCAGCGCGGCGTTGTACCCGCCGGACCCGATCTCCAGAACCCGCTGCCCCGGCGCCACCTGGAGCTGACCCAGCATCATGGCCTGTATCGACGGCGCGGAGACTGAGCTGATCGAGCCGCGCTCGTTGCGCTTGGTGACGATGGCGCGATCGGCGTACGCTTTATCGAGCGCAACGCCCGGTGCGAACAGGTGCCGGGGTACGGTCCGCAGCGCGGCCTCGACTTCGCGCGGCACGTCCCCCACCCATTCGCGTTGCACGATGACCTCGTCAACCATGGCGCCACGCAGCTCGTCGGCGTCCTGATCCGAGTGCACGCCCTCACAAGTGGTGCCGGTAGTCACCGGGCGGAGTCTATCCAATGAATGAACCGGGAGACGGGGTTGACGTCACGGCGCAGTCTCAGCTGGCGGACCCCAGGCGCATCACGGAACTGCTCGTGCGGGCCCGCGACGGGGAAAGGGCGGCCTGGGACGACATCCTCCGACGGTACGGCCCGCTCGTGTCCGCGGCCGCCGACCCCTCGCCGGGCCCCGAGCAGCGCGCCGTCGACGCGGACACCACACAGACGTTGTGGCGGCTCAAACTCGCGATCACGTCCGACGAACCCGTCCACCGCCGCCCTCAGACATCCATTCATGATAGCTTCACGGCAGATACTATCACCAGTGGTAGCTTTAGCGGGTGGCGCCGCCCTGGTCGTAGCCGGCGCGGCGCAGCGCGTCGGCGAGCGCTCCGCCAGCCGGTGTGTCGCGAGCCGGTGTGCGCTTGGCGGCGTCTTTGTCTCGGCCCCCGCGGTCGCGAGGCTGTGGACGCTTCGGCGAGCCGCGCCGTTCAGCGGTCTGGCTCTCGGCAGTGCTGTCGACAACACTGTCGTCGAGGCGCAGGGTGAGCCCGATGCGGTTGCGCGGCACGTCCACGTCGACCACCTTGACCCGCACGACGTCACCCGGCTTCACCACGTCGCGCGGGTCCTTGACGAAGGTCTTGGCCATCGCCGAGACATGCACCAGGCCGTCCTGATGCACGCCCACATCAACGAATGCGCCGAACGCCGCGACGTTGGTGACCACACCCTCTAACACCATGCCCGGCACCAGGTCGGCCACCTTGTCGATGCCCTCGGCGAAGGTCGCGGTCGCGAAGGCCGGCCGCGGGTCGCGGCCCGGTTTCTCCAGCTCAGCGAGGATGTCGGTGACGGTGGGCAGGCCCACCGTGCCGTCCACGAAGTCGGCCGGGCGCAACGCCCGCAGCACCGCGGTGTTGCCGATCAGCGTGGTGATGTCGGTGCCGGCCGTGGCGAGGATGCGGCGCACCACGGGGTAGGACTCGGGGTGCACGCCGGAGCGGTCCAGCGGGTCGTCACCGGCGGGGATGCGCAGGAACCCGGCGCACTGCTCGAACGCCTTGGGGCCCAGCCGCGGGACGCCGGCCAGGGCCCGCCGGGTGCGGAACGGGCCATGGGCGTCGCGGTGCACCACGATGTTGTCGGCCAGCCCGCCGGTGATGCCCGACACCCGCCGCAGCAGCGGCGCGGACGCGGTGTTGACGTCCACGCCGACGGCGTTCACGCAGTCCTCCACGACCGCGTCCAGCGAGCGGGCCAGCGCAGCCTCGGGCAGATCGTGCTGGTACTGGCCGACGCCGATCGACTTGGGATCGATCTTGACGAGCTCGGCGAGCGGGTCCTGCAACCGGCGCGCGATCGACACCGCGCCACGCAGCGACACATCCAGCTCGGGCAGTTCCTGGGCGGCATACGCCGAGGCCGAGTACACCGAGGCGCCGGCCTCGGACACCACGGCCTTGGTCACACCCAGCTGTGTGACCAGCTCGGCGGCGAGCTTGTCGGTCTCCCGCGACGCGGTGCCGTTGCCGATCGCGACCAGCTCGACGCGATGCGCCGTGGCCAGCCGGGTGAGCACGGCCAGCGCCTCGTCCCATCGGCGTTGCGGCACGTGCGGGTAAATGGTGTCGGTGGCCACCACCTTGCCGGTCTCGTCGATGACCGCGACCTTGACGCCGGTGCGGTAGCCAGGGTCCAGGCCCATGGTCGGGCGGGTGCCCGCGGGCGCGGCGAGCAGCAGGTCACGCAGATTGGTGGCGAACACCCGCACCGCCTCGTCCTCGGCCGCCTGGCGCAGCCGCATCCGCAGATCGATGCCCAGGTGCAGCAGGATGCGGGTGCGCCAGGCCCAGCGCACCGTGTCGGCCAGCCAGCGGTCGGCCGGGCGGCCCCGGTCGTCCACCCCGAAGCGTGCCGCGACGGCCTGCTCGTAACCGCCGTCCCCGGCATCCGGCTCCGGTTCTGGCTCGGGCTCGGGCGAGAGGTCCAGCACGCCCTCCTTCTCGCCGCGGAACAGCGCCAGGATGCGGTGCGAGGGCAGCTTCGTGAAGGGCTCGGAGAACTCGAAGTAGTCCGCGAACTTCGCGCCGGGCTCCTGCTGGCCGTCGCGCACCCGCGAGACCAGCCGGCCCCGCGACCACATCTGCTCACGCAGGTTCCCGATCAGGTCGGCGTCCTCGGCGAAGCGCTCGACCAGGATGGCGCGCGCGCCGTTGAGCGCGGCCGCGGCGTCGGGCACACCTCGCTCGGGGTCGACGTAGGCCGCGGCGGTGGCGTGCGGGTCCTGGGCCGGATCGGCGAGCAGCCCCTCGGCCAGCGGCTCCAGCCCGGCCTCCCGGGCGATCTGCGCCTTGGTCCGCCGCTTGGGCTTGTAGGGCAGGTAGAGATCCTCCAGCCGGGCCTTGGAGTCCACCGCCATGATCCGCGCCTCGAGCGCATCATCAAGCTTGCCCTGCTCGCGGATCGAGCTGAGGATCGCCGTCCGGCGCTCCTCCAGCTCACGCAGGTAGTGCAGCCGGTCTTCCAGGGTGCGAAGCTGCGTGTCGTCGAGCCCGCCGGTCGCCTCCTTGCGGTACCGGGCGACGAACGGCACGGTGGCCCCGCCGTCGAGCAGCTCGACAGCGGCACCCACCTGCCGCTCGGGCACGCCGAGCTCACCGGCGATCCGCTGGGTCACAGACATCGTCACGATCTAGGTCCGCCTTCCCGCTGCACTGGGCGTCAAGCATCCTCGGGTGGTCTCGAAGCCGGATACCCGGCCGCAGCCACGGTAGCCGGACCGCACGGACCGCATTCATGCCAGATCCCGACGCAGGCGTCGGCGCTGACCCCGAGGACGCCGCGTCATGGGGTGCGTTTCAGACTCTCACCGAAATTCCGGCACAACCGCCGTCGCCGCCTTGGACGTAACGCGTACGGTCCCCGCGCTCGCAGGGGAGACTGAAACGGTTGCATGGGAGGAAGAGTGGCATGACTGGTGGACTCGCCACGCACTACGTGCGGCACACTCTGGTGGCCCGCCGCAACAACCTGAGTGCTGACCAGTCAGATGGCCTGTGCGACCTCGATGGCGATTGCCTCGGCGGCTGTAGCTGGGTCGCCGGCAGCGGTAACGGCTCGGCCGATCACCAGCATGTCGGCACCGCTTCGGATGGCCTCGCCCGGTGTGGCTACCCGAGCTTGATCGTGTATGGGGACGCCGGCCGGGCGGATACCAGGGACGACGGCCATGATGGTGGGTGCCGCACCTTTGATTACGGGAAGATCGGGAGCGGCGCAGATGACGCCGCCGCAACCGGCAGCAACGGCCGCTGCCAGGCGCTCGTTGAGCAGCTCGGGCGAGGCGCTGGGCTCGCTTGTCAGGACGGTCACGGCGAGCGCTATCGGTGTCGGCAAGCCGGATTCGCCGGCGCCTTCACCCAGGCCCTTGACGGCCGCCTGGAGCATGGCCTCTCCCCCGGCTGCGTGTACGGTCAGGTAACGGACGCCGAGCGATCCGAGGACGGCGCTGGCTCCGTACACGGTGGTAGGGATGTCATGGAACTTGACGTCAAGGAAAACGACCATACCGATCTCCCGCATGGCTCGCACTGCCTTGCGGCCTGCGGCACTGAAGAGCTGGAGGCCGACTTTGGCGACGCCGATGTGCGGCCGGACCGCCTCGGCAAGAGATATGGCGGCGTCCAGATCCCGGGTATCGAGAGCAATAGCTAGACGATTTCTGGCGTCGGCCCTGGATATTGTGATCGGCATATCTCCCCCTAGTCGTTGTTAATGGGCGCTTCGAAGGTTTCGAATGCGACGACGTTGCCCTGGGCTGGGCGGACGTTGATGACGGCCTCCAGGGCTTCGCCTTCGGCGCCGCAGGTGCCGTGGGTGCGTTCGACGAAAATGCCGTTTTCGTCGATTCCGAACAGTTTTTGCTCGGAAGCAGTGGCGTATGGAGGAGCCGCGCGACCGCGAGCGGCGCCTTTACCCACTCGCGTCGGATGGTGTCTTTGCGAACCTTTCCGGTCACGTCACCAGCGAAGATCAAGCTTTGGGCGGCCCGAGCCCGCGCGTACCGGCCGGTCATCGGCCACCTGGTGGCCCGTAGCTCGGGCGGCGCCGGGATGTCCTCACCGCGCCGTAGGGTCGGCAGCGTGAGGGCGGCCAGCCCTCGCTGCGGAGCTGCTCAGGGTGACGATGGTGTTGTCGGGTTCGTCGGCGTAGAGGGTTTGGGTGTGGGGTGTGACGGCGAGGCCGAGGCGTGGCCAGTCGAGCCGCCCGGCTGCGTCCCACAGGTGGTGGGCGTCTTCGAGGTGTGACCACAGCCGAAGGTGTCCGGTTTCGCGCACGGTGTGGCTGCCGTCGGCGTTGGGGGCGAGAGTGATCTCGCTGCGGGAGCCGTCCGGGGTGGACAGGCACACCGCGTCCGGGCCGTGGCGGGGGTCGCCGCCGGTGTAGCCCAGCCGGTAGTGAGGGCCGATGCGGAGCGCGGTGAGGAACCACACCACCGGGTTGGTCCAGGGGGTGCGTGGGTCCAGTGTGGTGGTGTATTCGGTGATCGGGTTGTCGTGGGGCGCTCGCGTGTAGGGGACCCGCCCATCGAATCCCGGGGTGTGGCGCAGGTACATGAACGCGGCCTGGCCCGCATCGAAGCAGCCCTCGGCCCGATGTGGGCCGGTGCGGGTGAGGCGCAGGAGGTTGCCGGCGTTGAGGCCGAGTTTGATGTCGGTGAGGATGATCCCGCCTAGTGTGGTTTGTTCGACCCAGGCCCAGGGGATTGCGGGTACCGAGCAGGTGGCGATGATGCGGTCGAACGGGGCGTGCTCGGGCAGCCCAGCGGCACCGTCACCGGCGATGAGGGTGGGGTGGCAGCCGAGTTCAGCCAGCCGGGTCCGGGCTAGGTCGATCAGGTCGGGTTCGATGTCGATGGAGAACACGTTAGCCGCGCCGAGCCGGTGGGACAGCAGTGCGGCGTTGTAGCCGGTTCCGGTGCCGATCTCCAGCACCCGCTGCCCGTCGTGCACCTCGAGGGCTTCCAACATGCGGGTCGTCAACCCCGGGGTGCTGGACGAGGACAGAAACACCGGCGGTGCGCCGTCGGTGTCCTGGGCGAGCTTGGTGATGAGCGCGGTGTTGGAGTACACCGTGTCCAGCCACTGCGCGCGGCCTTGCCCGTCGGTGGCGCCAGCGGCGACCATGCTGCCGTCGCGGTGAACGTAGTAGGAGGGCACGAATACGTGTCGCGGCACCTCGAGCACGGCTTGATGCCACTCGGGGGAGCTCAGCTTGCCGGCCGCGACCAGCTCCTCGGCTAACGCGGCGGCACGGGTGGCCCAGTCGCTGCCCTCGATCAGGACTGTCATGGGGTGCCTTTCGCCAGCATCGTGGCCATTGCCTCCACCATCGCAGCACCGGTGGCCGCTTCCAGCCAGCCGATCTGGTATGGATTTGACGACATCCTTGGCTCATCTGCATCTGGGTTCACTTGACACCGCCGAGGCGATGGCCGCGGTCTCCGTGCGGACCTTCGCCCAAGGCAATCACGGACGTGAGGGGATGCTGGCGGGCATCACCTTGGCCCGCGTGCATCTGCTCGCCGGGGAGCCCGATGCGGCCCGCCTGGCCGCGCAGGCCATTGAGGCGGTGCCCCCGCTGCGCTCCGGTGTCGCCCGCACCGCATTAGCTTCCCTGGCCCGTGACCTGGAGATCAAGTCGAGGCCAGACTTCGCGGAGCTGGCCCGCCGGGCACGGAAAATAGCAACGACACACATGTGACACCGAGACGCTGTCGTGGTGGAGCCGTCGTGGTCGGTCGGTACCTGGTCGGAGGATTCAGCGGCGGAGCCGGATGCGCCTACAATGTGTGAGCTGGGCCCGTGAGGGGGTGAGTCGTGACCGGTGAGGCTGGCCCGAGACGGGTCTCGGCGGTGCGGCCGTGGGGGTTGAGGGGTCTACGGCCGACCCCGCCGGGTGATGTCCCGGTATACCGGTACGACCCGGTCCGGCAGGTTGCGCTGACGTCCGGCGGCGAGTTGTGGATCAATTCCAAGGAGGGCAAGACGTGGTCCTCGATCGCCGAATTGGACGGCGATGAGGGTCGCTCTGAGTCGTGGGACTGGGACGACGGCAAAGATGTAACGGAAAGCTGGTAACCACGACCGTGACGGTTTTGATCGTCACCCAGGAACTGGACGCCACCGCCGACGAGGTAGTGCTGGCGCTCGCTGACCGCGGCGTTCCCGTCTTCAGGATCGACCGGGCCTGGTTTCCCCAACGGCTTACCCTGGAAGCCGAGTTTCGTGACGGTCGCTGGACGGGATGCTTGCGTACCGCGGAGCGCTGTGTCGAATTGGGCGACATCCAGTCAGTGTGGTACCGCTGGAGATCGACGTTCGTGTTGTCGCCTCAGCTGTCCCCACAGGACCGGCGGCACGCCGAACGTGAAGCCTGTACGGGATTCGACGGGGTCGTGTGCTCACTGGACGCCCGACATGTCAACCATCCCCATCGTGTTGCGGCGTTGCCCAAGCCTGTCGAGCTACGTCTCGCGGCGCGGTGCGGTCTCGACGTGCCTCAGACCGTGATCTCCAACAGTTCCCGTCAGGTACGGGCCTTCGCGAACGGTTCCCACGAGGTGGTCAGGAAACTGTTCTCGTGCCATGTGCTTGATGACACGGGCCGCTCCATGATTGGGCACACCCGGTTGATCACCGACGACGACCTCACCGATCTGGATCACGTCGCGTTGACCGCGCATCAGGTTCAGTGCTATGTCGACAAGTTGATGGATGTCCGCGTGGTCGTGGTGGGCGACCGGATGTTCCCGGTGGCGATCCATCCGCTGAGCGAGGCCGCGCGTATCGATTTCCGTACTGATTATCGCGCGCTGCGGCACGAGGTCATCGAGTTGCCTGGTGGTGTGGCGCAGGGCATTCGCCGGTTCATGGCCGAAAGCGGGCTGCTGATGGCGTCGATGGATTTCAGTGTCGGCCGCGACGGTCGTTACTACTTCCTTGAGTCCAACCCGGCTGGCGGCCAGTACGGCTGGCTGGAAGCGAAAACCGGAGTGCGCATTACCGAGGCGGTGGCCGATCTGCTCGCTCAGGATTGGATGAGGTCATCATGAGTGATTGGAGATCCTACGCGGTGCGGCTGGCTGACCAACTCCACGCCAGTGGCGACCTGCGGACCCCAGCATGGCATGCCGCTATCGCCGAGACACCGCGTCACGTTCTGGTTCCCACTGTCTATGAACCACAGGAGCAGTTCTACGGTTCGCGCATTGACGTGCGCGTGAATACCGCCGACCACCTGGAGTTAGTCTACTCGACCACCACGTTGGTCACCGCTGCGGTGCCCAATAATTACGGCAGCCTGGTACCCGTCTCGTCGTCGACCAAACCCGACCTCATGGTTCGCATGCTCGAGACCCTCGACATCAGCGAAGGTCAGCGGATCCTGGAGATCGGGACCGGGACCGGCTACAACGCCGCCCTGCTCGCCTACCGCCTCGGCGACGACAACGTCTTCTCCATCGACATCGACCCAGAACTCGTCGATACCGCCCGCCGACGACTGGGCCGCATCGGCCGCCACCCCCATCTCACTGCCGGTGACGGCACCGACGGCTGGTCACCACACGCCCCATACCACCGGATCATCAGCAGCTGCGCCGTACGGCGCATCCCCTGGGCGTGGTACGACCAACTCACCCCCGGTGGGCAACTGCTGGTCGACTTCAAACCACAAGGCGGCAACCTGGTGCTGCTCGAGAAAAAATCCGGCCGGCTCGAAGGCCGATTCACCGCTCGATACGCCGCGTTCATGGTCATGCGCCAGCACAACAACCACGACGACAGCCCAAGTCCGCAGTGGCAGCCTGAACTCCCGCTGGACCGGCAACGCACGACCACCACGCCCGCCGAACCTCCCAGCGTCGTCGGGTTCCTCCGATCAGCGATGTCCACCACCCAGCTCCGGCGCCGGTACACCTTCGACGAGCAGACCCGACAACCCACCGCCGTAACGCTCACCGCCGCAGACGGGTCCTGCTGCGAAGTCGAACTCACCCCAGACAACAACGGCGCCCGCACCGTGCGCGAGGGTGGGCCCACACCGCTATGGCTGGAGATCGAAAACGCCTACCGACAATGGCACGACTGGGGCGAGCCCGGCTGGGACAGGGTCGGTATCACGGTAACACCGCAAGCCTGGACGGTGTGGCTCGACGAGCCAGACAACATCATCTCCCGGATGTCTTCGCTGGACTGAACAGGCCGCGAGGTCCCGGCGGTGCCGGACCCTTAGCACTACAGCCACACTCACACATTGCGGGACAGCTGTCCGCTCTCCCCTCCCCCGCGCATTGTGCGGCTGTAGTGGTAGAGGGGGCGCGGGGGTTGCCGAGGGATAGGAGTGGCCGTCGCGGACGCGACGGCCATAACCGTCTGTTGAACCTGCCAGGTGCAGCGGTGGTCGATCCGCAGTCTTGGCAGGTAGAGCCTGCGTCCGTCGTCAACGCGCTACGGTCATGGCAGGCTCCAGCCGGACCACGGCGTGGCTCGTCGGGCTGGGGCGAGTCCCCGGGAGAGCTACCATCTGCAGTCATGCTGGATCCCGCTCTCTTCACGGCCGCCGCCATGCGAGCTGCGCTGGCGGCGCGCGACATCAGCCAGGTGTACCGCTTGCTCCACAAGGCCGGTGTGCCGCAGCGCATGATCGCCGCGCTGGC
>JBOHFT010000166.1:0-10233 GCA_050699815.1 Pseudonocardiaceae bacterium
GGCCTGGGCGGGGTGGGGGTTGTAGACCTCAAGGGCCGCCTCCAACCGGCGCGGGTCGAGGGGGCCATGGGTCATGGCGGTGGTGACGACGAGCTTGGCCAGGTCGTAGCCGAACGGGGCCAGTGTCAAGTCATCGAAGTCGACGAGCGCGACGCAGGTGTCGGTGAGCAGGAAGTTGCGGATGTTGGCGTCCTTGTAGATCGCCACCGGCAACCCCGCTGCTGGCATGGGCATCCGGTGGAGGGCCTTGCGTCTGGCTGTCACGAAGTCGCTGATCACCAGGCCGCCAGGGGCCGGGAACGGCTCGTCGAGCCGGGCGGAGCGCAGGTGCCGCGTCCAGGCGGCGGCGTGGAGGCGGCCCAGCGCCTCGGCGAGCGCGCCGAGGTCATCGGGGCCCGGCCGCGAGTCGCCGAGGTGTTCGAAAACCAGGTGATGCGAGCCGGCCGACCGCAGGGCGGGCAGCCGGACCCCGCATCCCAGCTTTGCCAGCCACTCCAGGTGGACGCGGGCCGCGGCGGCGCGGTCCGGGTCGCGGTAGCGCTTGACGAACACGGCGGTGGTCATGAACGTGCCGCGACCACATAGGTGACCGTCGAGGTGGCGGTGACCGGGCGGTCGGCAATTCGGGAGCGCAGCTCCTCGGCGATTTGGGCCGCCTCGCCGGTGAGGTGCTCAGCCAGCTGGTATTGGGGGGAGGTGGCCACATACGCCGCGAGGTGATCGAGCCCGTCGAACCGGAAGACGTGCCGCTGGTGCACCACCTTCTCGATGCGAAGCGCGGTGGCGGCGATCTCGGACGCCGTGTCGCTGTGGAAATTGTCGTACAGGCTTTGCCGTGTGCCCGCCCGCGGGTCCAGGCCAGTCTCAGCGATCAGCTGGTCGATCTCGTGGTAGCTGTCGGCGGACTTGGTGACGAGCACAGCCGCGCCTGCCGGTGTGAGGCACCGGGCGATCTCGGCTGCGACCTGCTCGGGATGCGGACAGTGGTAGAGACAGAACGCGGCGACGGCGACATCGACGCTGGCCTCATGCCACGGCAGCTGGTGAAAGTCCGCGCACACCGTCTCGACCGAACGGTTGGCCTGTGCGAGACGGTCGCGGACGACACCCAGCAGGGCGGGTGACTGATCGAGCGCGACCAGCCGGCTGGGCGTTAGCCGCCGTGCCAGCGCCAGGGTGGTGGTGCCGCGTCCGCAGCCGATGTCGCAGACCACCGGCGCGGTGGGGGCGGACCGCGCGGCGAGGTTGACGATCGTGGCGGTCGCATCCTCGCCGCTGATCTTCGCCGCGTGCAGTGCCCTGGTGCGCTGGGCGAGCCGCTCGGCACGGGCATACAGCGTGTGGACGAGGTCCGGGTCGGTGAAGGCAGTGGCGGGCATGGACAGGTCGCCTCCCAATGGGCGAGTCATGTGTGGGTGGAGGTCTCTGCCCGGAGTTGGGCGAGGAACCGGGCGGTCTGTCGGCGGCTGGTGAGGGTGACCAGGCGGACGTTGCCGCCGTGCTCGTCGAGAAGCTGACGGACCCTGGGGCGCATGCTTCTGCGGTATCCCCAGATGTAGCGGACGAAGCTCCAGGTGATGCGGTCGTAGACGCCGTCCTTGGTGTGTTGGCCGCCCCGATAGCGCCACCGGCGCTGGAGGATGCCGATCAGGCAGGTGACCGCGGGCGGATCGAGGAAGATCACGGTGTCGGCGGCGGCTAACCGGATCGGGAGGGTTGCGGCGTAGTTGCCTTCGATGAGCCACCGGGGCCCGGCCACCAGGTCGCCCTGGAGGGCGGCGAACGCTTCCTGGGGCAGCGGGTTCCACTCGGCGTCGTAGTAGACGCCGTCCAAGTGGGTCAAGGGGAGGTCGAAACGTGCGGCGAGGTGGTTGGCCAGGTGGGTCTTGCCGGACCCGCCGCAGCCGATGATGGCGATCCTGTCCATGTCCATGCGCCGGCAGGCTACCGGCGTCCCCGTCGCGTCTTGTGGAGGCGCGCCGGTCACGATGCCGCGACCTTCCCCGACGGGGCGTCCTGCCAGGAGCCGGTCGAGGACATCGAGTTGGTGGGAAAGTCGGAACAGATCCAGCGCCCGCACACAGCCGGCGAGCAACGTTACGTGCTCCGACGTCCCGGCGATGTCGCGAAGGTGAGCGAGCGTGGCGGTCACCTCGGCTGCGTCAGCGACGTGCAGCTCCACCGGCGTGAACTGTGCAGCGCCGCGAATGGTGGCAGGGGTCAGCGGCAGGCACCCTGCCAGCACCGCTTCGCCCAGCCGCTGGGTCATCTGTCCGACTCGCGCGTAGCGGTCGGGCAGCAGGAGCACGGTGGCCAGCGTCGAGCTGTAGATCTTTGCGACCGCCGTGAACGGCACCCTGCCGATGAACGTCACGTGCGGCCACGCATCGGTGCAGGTCCACTTTCCGGCCACCAGATGCGGGTGCGTGGCGGCGGCGGGGGCGAAGAAGGCATCGAACGCGGTATCCCGGTCGTACTGGTTACCGACGTAGGCCAGCGGCAACTTTCGAGATGCCGCGGCCAGCGCGGCAGGGTCGGCGGCGTCCAGGGCGTGATCGGCGACTGGGAACAGCAGCGAAGCCGCGCCTGGGGTGGGATGCAGCGCGGCCTCGCACACCACCACGTTGCCTGTCTGGCGCAGCGGGTCATCGGGTGGCAACTGCCGGTCCTTGTCCCACAAGATCGTGGACGTGCCGCGGGCGTGGGTGTAGCAGTCGAGCAGTTGCTGCTGGCGATGCAGGTCACAGGTGTGGCCCGCCGCACCGCACGAGGTGGTGTTGCGGCCGGGGATCGGCCACCTCCACTCCAGGAACAGCACATCGATCTCGGGCAACCCGACATCCCAGGTGTAGACCTCGGACAGGTCCAGGCCGGCCTCGGCGGAGTCGCGGTCGGGCTGCAGGAATACGATGTCGTGGCCACGGGAACGCAGGCCATCGACCAGGACACGGCGGTGGCTGCGCCCGCCGTCGGGAGTGTCGGCAACCCCAGGGCCAAGGAATCCCCAGAAGCTGTATCCGATCCTCACTTCGTGACCCACCAGCCCTCCAACATCAGCGCGTCCAGACCACTGGCCACCAGGCAGTCCAACGCCATGTCGGGTGTGCCGCAGATCGGCTTGCCCTTGACGTTGAGTGAGGTGTTGATCAGCACCGGGACACCGGTGATGGCCTCGAATTCGGTGAGCACCGCAGCGAGGAACGGGTTCTGCTCGGCGGTCAGCGTTTGCACGCGGGCAGTGCCGTTGACGTGCACCACCGCCGGGATCTTGTCGCGGGTCAGTTGGGTGACACCGGAGGCGATGGACATGTAGGGCGCGGACTGCGGCAGGGTGAAGTAGTCGCCGGCCGAGGTTGCGAGCACGACAGGGGCGAACGGCCGGAACGGCTCGCGGAACTTCACGGTGGCGTTCAGCCGGTCCACGACGTCGGGCAGCAGCGGGGAGGCCAGGATCGACCGGTTGCCCAACGCGCGGGGACCAGCCTCCAACCGACCGCGGAACACCCCTGCGATGCGACCGTCGGCCAGTTGACGTGCCAGGAACCGGGCGGGATCGGCGGGCCGATGCGCGGACAGGCCGGGGCGCAAGATTGCCCGCAGCTCAACAGCGGGGTAGGCCGGCCCCAGGTAGCAGCGGTGATCCACCTCGGTTGGCAGCGCTCCGGTCTGGGCGAGGTACAGGGCGGTCGCCGCGCCGATCGCGGTCCCGGAGTCGCCGGGGGCGGGCGGCACATGGACCTCGTCGAACAAGCCGGCGTCGACGATCTTGCCCACCGCGACGCAGTTCGCCGCGACCCCGCCGCCCAGACACAACAGCTCGGAGCCCGTTATGCGGCGGGCGCGCTGGGCGAGGTGAAGCATGATCTGCTCGGTGCGTTCCTGCAGAGCGGCGGCGAGGTCGGCGTGGACCTGTTCGACTGGCTCGCCCGCGCTGCGGGGTGGGCAGGTGGCCACAGTGAATTCCGGGCTGGTCCGGCGGTACCGGCTGGACAGCACGCGCAGTGGCAGCAGTGTCGGGTTCAACATGAACCCGGTGGGTGTGATCGGGATCGCGCGGCCGAGCAGGTCCCGGAACTGGGCAGGGTCGCCGAGGGCGGCCAGGGCCATGACGGTGCCTTCTTCGTCGCCGCGTCGCCAGCCCAGATGTTCGGTGACCGCGCCGTAGGCGTAGCCCAGCGACGCTGGGTCGGCGATTGCCTCGACGATCCGGTAGTCGCATCCCCCGGCACTGGTGCGCCGCGCGTGGCCGATGGTCGTGGTCTGCGTTTCGCCGAGGCTGTCGACCACCAGCACCGCAGCGTCCTGGTAGCCGGAGGAGGAGAACGCGTATAACCCGTGCGTGCGGTGATGCGCTATCGCGACCACGCGTGCCTGCGGAAAGCGGCTGGACAGCTGTCGCATCCGGGCTCGGGTCCGACCGGCCACGCGAGCGAAGCTGTGGGCGCGGGGCATGGCGCGCGCCCGGGTCGCTGGCCGCGCAAGCTGGCAGGGGAGCTGAGCCAGGGCGCCGAGATAACGGCGCGCCTGAAAGTTGTAGCCCACCGCCGTCACGTGCTCCGGCGCGAGTCCGGCGTCGGACAGCAGCCAGGCTACGGCCTGTGCGGGATACGCCTTGGTGTGCTTGTCGCCGACGAGGCGTTCCTCTTCGGCGAACCCGGCCAGTGCCCCATCAATGATCAGCGCAGCGGCCGAGTCGTGGGTGTAGGAGCACAGCCCGAGCACCGCCGACGGGCCAGAAGGCGCGGTCACGCGCCGGGTCACCTGCCCACCCCGTCGGCCACGCTCTCCAGTGATGAGGCCGTGAGGTGGTCGTACCAGCGCTCCAGCGCCCGTCCCAGCTCGCCAGGGGTCGCGGCAGCGCTGGCACGGGCCTGATCGCGGTCGCTGCCGGTCCAGGCTCTGTAGCTGGCCATCACCGCTGCGAATGCGGTCCATACCTCGCCGACGTCTGCGGGTGGGCAACCGGCGATGACGTCGGCCAGCAGGCTCGGCAGGTCCTCCCACGCGATGCTGACTGAGGGCATCGGCGGGGACGGCTCCGGCTGCGTGGGCAGGCTGGCCGCGCCTGCCTCGTGCTGGGCGTACAGGTGCAGGGAGTCGACATGGTGGTGGTAGTCGCCCACCTCGACGTGAAGCCAGCCGGCCAGCAGCTCCTGCAGCAGGGTGGCGGTGAAGATGTCGTAGGGGAACCCGAGCCACAGGTCCTGGCTGCGCATCGTGGTGTGCATTTGCAGCCGGCCTGTGCGCAGGAAGAAACGGTAGCCCAGTGTGCAGGGCACGTCCCGGTGGCCGCGCCTGTCGCGTTCGGGGTCGAACAGTCCGATCACGCCCTGGCGGGAGTCGGGGTCATGGGCCAGCAGCCGGCGGACCTGGTCGAGCTGGTCTACTCGCCCATGCCAGCGGCGCATCCGCGGCCCGTAGGCGCCCTGCAGACGGCCGTCGTCGGTATAGCGGGTCAACGCGCGGTTGTACTGGAAGATCCACGGATCATCCGAGCCGGACAGGATCCATAACGCCTCAGCGACCGCGAACGCCGGGTTGATCACTCTGGCGGGCGGCAGGTCGACCATCCGGCGGCGGGGGTCGGTCAGACGCAGGTGGACGCCAATGATCTCGGTGGTGGCCATCCCACGAGGGCTGACCGCCATCCCGTCTCGGAGCACCGCCTGACAGGCGGCGACGTAGAGATCGTTGGCCGACTCACCGGTGAGCATGATCATCGAGATACCTCCAATTCGACGGGCAGCAAGGACATGCGCAACGGGCCGGTACGCCCTGTCAGCCGATCCGCGTGACGAGTCATGCCGTCACGCAGCCGACCGAGGGCCGGTAGCCGAGCAAGCGGCGGGCCAGGCCCAGATCGGCCTCGGCAGCTGGAACGTCCCCGGCTTGTAGGTCGGTGGCCAGCACGGGCGTCCGGCGACCTCCTGGGCAAGCCCAAAACAACGAGCGTGCTGGCTTTCTGGCCACGCATGTCGGTCAGGATCCGGGTCGTGTGTGCCGCCATCGGTCGGCCTTTGCGGTGGGGCGGCCGGGGGCGGGGTCCGTCCCGCCGGGTGCGGGAGGATCCAGCCGCCCCAGACCGCGATCGTGCATCTCGGCGAGAACCGTCACATCAAACGGTTCTCGCCGACAGTTCCCTCGGTTCTGCCAGACCAGAGCGTCTGGCGACAATCCGCCAAACAAGGCCGTGCGGCCACCGTGAGTCCACGGTGGGGTCAGCTCGCGATGCGGCGGCGGCGCTGCCGGCTGCGGCGCAGGGTGCGCCGCTCATCTTCGGACATGCCGCCCCAGACGCCAGCGTCCTGATTGGTCTCCAACGCCCACTCCAGGCACGGGGTGCCTACGTCGCATCGTTGGCAGACCGTCTCGGCGCGCTCGATCTGGGCCCGATGGGAAAGAAAAGCTCAGGGTCGGTGTCCAAACACGCCGCTTTGTGTCTCCAGTCCATGGTCACACTCACTTTCGTCTGCGCTCGGGATACGGGGATAGGGTTGTGCGTGTCGCGTCTGGCGTCTGGCAGCCTTGGCTGCTCAAGCGGGGCGGGTTTGGTCGGCGGTCGGCGTCCTCCTTGCTTCGGTGGTTGTGGTGGTCGGGCGGGTCGCCCGGCCTGCGGGTGCATGACCGTCCCACACCCCGCCGCCCCCAGCAATCCCCTCAGTCCGATCAGACCAGAACGCTCGGCATGCCACCCAAGTCATGTATCGTGCGCTGACAATTGGAGTTGTCGCGTCGCGCACCATGAGTGCCAGGATTCGATACCACCCGATTGAATACTTGATGTGTCGCGGCGTTGGTGTACTGTGCGCGACGCGAATGCGTTGCGCTCGTCCATGTGGTGGCGATGAGTGATCAGAAGGGACCGGTATGGCCTCCCGAAGGGATCTTGAAGAGCTTGAGGAGATCGCCACGCTGCGCGCCTGGGGGCGAGCGCACGGATGGTCTACGCCGGAGGTCGTCGAGGCGATCGTCGACCGGTTCGGGGTGTCGCGGTTGAAGGCCCACCGGCTGGCGCGGGGCTGGACCCGCCCGCAGGCGATCGAGCGGATCCGGGCCACCTACAGAGCCGACGGCTGGAAGCAGCCTCCGATGCTTTCCAGCCAGCGGCTGTGCCAGTGGGAGCACAAGCCGAAGGTGCGCCCCGGCGAGGACTACCTCAACCGGCTGTGCCGGGTCTATGAGACCCGCCCCGACCAGCTCGGCTACGGCCACGACTACACCCCAGCCACCCAGCCCGCCAAGGGCCGACCAGCCGACATCGCTGTTGGTCACGCGGGCGACCCACCGCCGCTTGCCGCATACGCTGGTGGAGTTGTCCCGGCGGCGCCGCTCGCCCTCACGGCGGGCGAACTCCATGACGCTGAGCCCGACGGCGAGGACGAGCCATCGGTGAACTATGCTGGCCACGACACGCAGCCGGACTGCGAGGAGGCGGCCACGGACCGCAGACAGTTTTTCCAAGCGGCGGGTGTGACCAGCGTGGCCGCGCTGGTCGAGCAGACCGGCCTGGCGTCGCTGCGGCTGTCCCGTGAGCTGGAGGCGTCCAACGTCGGCCCGGTCACGCTTGACCAACTGGAGCTGCAGGTCGCATACCTCTTACGGCGCTACCCCCGAACGCCGAGTGACCAGATGCTAGACGCCACCTCCGCGTTGCGCGAGGAGGTCACGGTGCTCCTGGACGGCAAGCAGACGCTGACGCAGCGGTGGGAGCTGTATCGCATCGCGGGGCAGCTGTCGGGGCTGCTCGGTCACCTCTCGCTCGATCTGGGCCACTATCCCGTCGCGTACGCCCATCTGCTCACCGCCGAGCAGCTCGCGCGCGAGGTCAGCGATTATAAGCTGCTCGCCTGGGTCCGGATGTCACAGAGCACGATCGCCTTGTGGGATAAGGATTTCCCTATGGCGCTTTCTTATGCGCAGGACGGCCAGCGGTACGCCACTGGAGGTTTGCGCGCCCGGCTTGCCGCCCGGTGTGAGGCCCGTGCCTGTGCGCGGATGAGCGGCCGCGCAGGCGTCATGGACGCGTTGGGGCGCGCGCAACGGGCGATGCCCAGCGGCCCGGCCGGTGACGCCGACGGCGACTGGTGGGTGTTCACCCCAGGATCCTTGGAGTTGTACACGGGCATCTCGCTGCTGTGGCTCGGCGCGCCCGAGCAGGCCGAGCCGCACGCGCGCCAAGCGATCGCCTGGTACCAGGCGGCTCCGGCAGCCCTCCAGGATCCTGCCAACCAGGCCCAAGCCCAGATCAACCTGGCAATCTGCATGGTTCACCAAGACCACCCCGACGAGGGGCTCAGACTTGCCACCGACGCGTTAACGGCCGATCGCGGGCGCACAGAGGCGAACCTGACGCAGGCAGGCGAGTTCCTCACCGCCCTGCAGTCCCGCCGTCCCAACCTGCCCGCCGCCCGCGACTTCGCCGACCACCTCCGCACCATCCGCACCCCCTGATCACACCCCAACTCCGTCCCGGTCAGGTGATAGTCGGCCGCCAGCGCGTCAGCGGTGTTATGCGCCAGTTCCCCTGCCGGGCTTGCTTATGGGTGGGAGCCGGCGGTTGCAGGCTGTTGGAGCAGCGCTTGGACGCGCCCAGCCGGCCGGCCGGTGCGAGGCGCGCGCCTACGCCCGGATGGGCCAGCGCCCACACGCGTTCGACGCGTTGGATGGGGCCGATCGTGCGATGCCCAGCCAGCCGGTCACCGCCGATCCGGGCGCGGATGGTCGATGGTTCAGCCCTGGCGCTTTGGAGCTGTACATGGGGATCTCCCGGCGGTGGCTCGGTGATCCCAAGCAGGCCGAGCCACACGCCCGGCAAGCGACCGTCTGCTATGAGACCAGCACGCCCCGCTCCACTCGCCCGCCAACCTGATGTGCCCAGGCGCAGATCATCCTGGCGACCTGCCTGGTCGGCCAAGACCACCCGGAAGAGGGCATCAGGCTGGCCGTCAGCACGCTTGAGGTCGACCGCTGGGTTCACGGCAAGCCCGCCACGCGTCCTGGCAGGGACGCAGAGCCTCGCAACGTGCGCCTATCGCGCCATCCACCTCGCCTGCCCTGGCGGAAGCGATCTGCGGGATGCGAGCGAACCCACACCAGCATGTGGATGCAGGTCCCATTTCGTAGTTCATGGGCGGCCTGAAGGCCCCTGGGCGGTGATAGTTGTGCGGTTCGCTCGCCCGAGCTGCCCGCGCTTGTCGGCGAGGCCGCCCGCCGGGGTCGGGCGGCTGGGCTCAGCCGAGGCCGGTGGGGGCTGAGGGGTTCTGGGCAGGGGGGTGGGGGTGGGTGGGGGCGAAGATGGACAGGTCGGTGAGGGGCATCGGGGGGGTGGCGTCGAGCCGGGCGGTGAGGAGGGTGAAGGCGGCCGGGTCCTCGCGGGGGTCGAGGTCTTCGGCCGCGATCGTCGGGGGCAGGCTGACCGAGGCCGGCTTCCACGCCGCCGTCCGCACCGTGATGGCGGGCCCGCCCGGACGGATGCGCCACAGCCGGTAGGCGAACCCGTCGGGGCGGGGGTCGGGGTCGGGCGGGGGGAAGATCGCGGTGAGGAAGGCCGCCGGCGGGTCGGGCAGCGGCTGGCCGTTGGCGTCGTCCAGGCCGGTGAACAGGTCCTGGGCGGGGCGTGTGGCGAGGAAGTCTGCGACCCGCCCGCGCATCCAACCGGTCAGCGGCGGCTCGGCGTCCTGGCTTGCCAGGGCGCCGACGAGCTGCCTTCTGGCGATGGGCTCAACGTCGGGGTCGGGCGCCGGCTCGTGGTCGGCGCGCCACCAGCTGTGTGTGAGCAGCGCCATCTGACGCTGGGAGAACTCGGCGAAGCAGGCGCCGATCCAGCCTCTGCGCACGGCGAGCTTGCCCACGCCGAACGCGAGGTGGGTACGGCGCTGCCCGTCGGTGCGGCCCTCGGCCACAGCCATCGCGTGGGGCGTGGCCAGGTCGCAGTCGTCGAGGGGGTCTTCGCCGCCGCGGCCGGCTGGGGGCGGGGCGGAGCGCAGCACCCAGCCGATCGCGGCGGCCCAGTCCAGGTACTGCTCGTAGGCGGCCGACAGGCGGACCAGCGCGTGGGCGGCGTGCTCGGCCCGCTCGAACGCGCCCAGGCAGCGCTCCAGCGCCGGGTTGCGCTGGTTGGCCAGCTGGAAGCGCCGCGTGAGGTGGCCGTGAACCGCCCCCAGCGCTCCACCGAAGCCCGCCGCCAGCGCGAGCAGCGCCAGGGTGGCGCTCACCCACAGCGGCGCGCCGGAC
>JBOHFT010000167.1:0-10210 GCA_050699815.1 Pseudonocardiaceae bacterium
GCCTCCTGGCGCTCGACGCCCAGCCCGGCACCGGTCTTGTCGTTGCTGATCCGCGCGTAGATCGCGGCGATACGAGGGGGTTCTGCAGTCATGCCGAGAGTGTGTCACACGCCGACTCTTCTCCAGCAGAACACGCCGGGTTCGGGCTGGTGCAGCTGCCAGCCGCCCTCGCCTTTGAGCCGGTGGTCGTGCCGACAGGCACCCCCCAGATTGGGCCCGATGGTCGGGCCGCCGAGGGCGTGGTCGAGGGTGTGGTCCTGGTCGGTGCCGTGGGCGGGGGCCCGGCAGCCGATCATGGTGCAGAATCGGTCGCGGATTTCCAGAAAACGGCGCAGCACAGCCCCGGGCACCCGCCGGGCGGCATCGCCGCAGTCCTGGCTATGGTCGGGGAGGTGGTGGTCGAGCTGGGCGGTCAGGTCGGCGACCACCCCGGCCCAGCTGCCCGCCGTGCTGGGGTCAGTGGCCAGGGCGCGCAGCATGGTGGCGGGGATCTGGAGTTCCACGATGGCCCGGCAGGCTGCGGCGCGGGTGGGGGTGCCGGTGGGTCGGGCGCGGGTGATCCCGCTGTGGGTCAGCTGCCCGTGCTCGTTGGTGATCGCGAAGCGCCACTGCGCGCCCCCCAGTGTGGGGGCCAGGTCGCGGGCCAGCTCGGCGTGTGCCGGGCCCCAGCCGGCCAGCTCGGCGGGGTACTGGTCACGGCCGAGCAGGGTGGACAGCTGTACCCGCAACTCCACCCCCGCGCCCCAGCTCGACCGGGCCGACGGAGCACCCGGGACCCGGGACCCGTGCTCGTCGGCCTGCGCACCACCGCCCGGCCCGTTGTCGTCTGGCCCGTTGTCGTCTGGTTCCGGAATGTCGGGGTCGTGGCCGTCGGGTTCCCCGTCGTCGTCGCGGTTCACCTCGCCGCTGCTGTCGCCGCGGTCGGGGCCGGTCGTGGTGAGCAGCTCGATAATGGCGGCGTCATCTAGCCCGGTGTAGCTGCCATCGGTCATCCCGAGGAACAAATCCGCGCGGATGCCCGGTGGTCAGCCCCGGCGCCCGGGGTAACAGTGTGGCGCACACCGCCTGGGCCTGCTCGGCGGAAAGCTCTAGCGTCCATTCCGAGAACACCCGCGCCCGCGGCTCGTCCAGCACCCCCGCCACCATCGCGGCGTGTGCCTGCGGCAGCCGGGTCACCAGATCCCAGGCCAAGCCGAACTGGTCCTGCGCGGCGCGGCGGGTCAACACCAGTGCGGCCCGGATCTCATCCGCAGAGAACTCACTCGGCGCCGTCCTGCGCCGCAGCTCATCATCCGCCACCACCACCCCGCACAACCCGACCTCCACCATCGCGGCCAGCAGCCGGGCCCGCTCATGGTTTGCCTGCCGGTATTGGGCCTTGAGCACCTCCACGCAATCGAAACCCGAGAGCCGAGACAACTCCAGACCCGACAGCGCCCGCGCCAACTCCGGTCCCGGCGGAATATCCGCCAGATCCTCCGGAATCAGCTGTCGAACGCTCATGACCAGCACGCTACAACCCCACACCGACAAAATCGGAGGATCGCGAGCAGCGCGCACCAGACCAAACGAACCCCACCCTCAGTGACCCCGTGACGTGGCGATCATCCGGGAGCGTCTTGGTGGACACCAGCACCAGCCCGGCATGGGGGGAGCCGATGGCGCGGTAGTGAGTGTCCAAGACGATGAAATCCTTGATGTTCTTGGTGACCACCACGCGCTGTGGGCGCTGCCCGCTCAGAACCGGCAGGAGCGGATGTCGCTGGCCAGGATGGCCTTGGCGCCGCGGGCGGAGAGCTCGTCCATGATCCGGTTGGCGTCCTTGCGCGGCACCATCGCGCGCACCGCGACCCAGTCGGGATCGGCCAGCGGGGCCAGCGTCGGTGACTCCAGCCCGGGTGTGATGGTGACCGCCTCGTCGAGCAGGGTCCGCGGACAGTCGTAGTCGAGCATCAGGTACTGCTGGGCGAACACCACGCCCTGCAGGCGCGCGGCGAGCTGAGCCCGGTCCGGTGACGGCGCCGCGTTGGCCTGCTCCACGAGCACCGCCTCCGAGGAGCAGATCGGGTCGCCGAAGACCGCCAGGCCGTGCTGGCGCAGGGTGCGCCCGGAGCCGACCACGTCGGCGATCGCGTCGGCCACGCCCAGCTGCACCGAGATCTCCACTGCACCGTCGAGCCGGATCACCTCGACGTGCACACCGCGCCGGGCCAGGTCAGTCCTGACCAGCCGGGGGTAGGCCGTGGCGACCCGCTTGCCCGCCAGGTCATCGACCTTCCATTCCCGGCCCAGCGGGGCGGCGTAGCGGAACAGGGACCCGCCGAAGCCCAGCGCGAGCCGCTCGGTGACCGGCGCCCCGGAGTCCAGCGCCAGGTCCCGGCCGGTGATCCCGAGGTCCAGCTCGCCGGAGCCCACGTAGATGGCGATATCCCTGGGCCGGAGGAAGAAGAACTCCACGTCGTTGGTGGTGTCGATGACCGTCAGGTCCTTGGCGTCGTGCCGTTGCCGGTAGCCCGCCTCGGCCAGCATCTCCGCGGCGGGCACGGCCAGCGTGCCCTTGCTGGGCACGGCGACCCGCAGCATCCCACTGCCGCCATTCATCGACACGCACCTCACAGGTAGCGGTAAACATCGCTGGTGCTGATCCCGCGGCCGAGCATGAGCACCTGCACCCGGTAGAGCAGCTGGGAGATCTCCTGCGCCAGCCGCTCGTCGGACTCGTGCTCAGCGGCGATCCACACCTCGCCGGCCTCCTCGAGCACCTTCTTGCCCTGGGCGTGCACCCCGTCGTCCAGGGCGGCCACCGTGCCCGAGCCGGGCGGCCGGGTGCGGGCCCGCTCGGTGAGCTCGGCAAACAGCTCGTCGAACGTCTTCACGGGTTGCCCTCACGACCCATCACGCATTGAAGTATTTGGCTTCAGGGTGGTGCGCGACGATGGCGTCGGTGGACTGCTCCGGGTGCAGCTGGAACTCCTCGGACAGCGTCACCCCGATCCGGTCCGGGCCCAGCAGCGCGACGATCTTCGCCCGGTCCTCGAGTTCCGGGCAGGCCCCGTAGCCCAGCGAATACCGGGCACCCCGGTACCCGAGCTTGAAGTACTGCTCCACCTCGGCGGGGTCCTCGTCGGCTACCGCGGCGCCGGAGGCGAAGTGCAGCTCCTCCCGGATCCGCCGGTGCCAGTACTCGGCCAGGGCCTCGGTCAGCTGCACGCCCAGGCCGTGCACCTCGAGGTAGTCGCGGTAGGCGTGCTTGGCGAACAGCTCGGCGGCGTAGTCGGCGATCGCCTGCCCCATGGTCACCAGGTGCATCGCCACCACGTCGACCTCGCCTGCGGCCAGGGCGGCCTCCCGTGGCCGGTAGAAGTCGGCCAGGCACAGCCGCCGGTCCCGGCGCTGGCGGGGGAAGGTGAAGCGGAACCGCTCGGGCGCGTCGGGCCGGGGATCCGTGAGCACGACCAGCGCGTCGGACTCCGCGACTGCCGGGAAATACCCGTAGACCACCGCAGCGTGCGCGAGGACGCCCTCGGTGGTCAGCCGGTCCAGCCAGTACCGCAGCCGGGGCCGCCCCTCGGTCTCCACCAGCTCCTCGTAGGAGGGGCCGTCCTTGCTCCGGGAGCCACGCAGCCCCCACTGGCCCAGGAAGGTGGCCCGCTCGTCGAGCATCGCGATGAACTCGGCCGCCGGGATGCCCCGGACCACCCGGGAGCCCCAGAACGGCGGAGTCGGGATCGGCACGTCGACGGCCACGTCGGAGCGGGCCGGCGCCGGCTCCTCGTCGCCGCTCTCCCGGGCCCGGTCCCGGCGCGTCTGGGCGATGCGCAGCGACCGCTCGCGGCGCGCCTTACGCTCCGCCGCCTTGGCCTGCTCCCCCGGGTCGGCGGCCACGGTGCCGCCCCGCTTCCTGGTCATGATCGAGTCCATCAGCCGCAGCCCCTCGAAGGCGTCCCGCGCGTAGCGGACCTCCCCTTCGTACAGCTCGGCGAGGTCGTTCTCCACGTAGGCGCGGGTCAGCGCGGCCCCGCCGAGCAGCACCGGCAGCGCGTCGGCCAGACCCCGGGAGTTCATCTCCTCGAGGTTCTCCTTCATGATCACCGTCGACTTGACGAGCAGCCCCGACATCCCGATGGCGTCCGCCCGGTGCTCTGTGGCGGCCTGCAGGATCGCGCTGATGGGCTGCTTGATGCCGAGGTTGACGACGTCGTAGCCGTTGTTGGACAGGATGATGTCCACCAGGTTCTTGCCGATGTCGTGCACGTCGCCCTTGACGGTGGCCAGCACCAGCCGACCCTTGCCGGTGTCGTCGTCAGACCGCTCCATATGCGGTTCCAGGTGCGCGACCGACGCCTTCATCACCTCGGCCGACTGCAGCACGAAGGGCAGTTGCATCTGGCCTGAGCCGAACAGCTCACCGACGGTCTTCATCCCGGACAGCAGGGTGTCGTTGATGATCTGCAGCGCGGGCCGCTGCCGCAGCGCGGCGTCCAGGTCGTCGGGCAGCCCGTTGCGGTCCCCGTCGACGATCCGCCGCTCCAGCCGCTCGAATAGCGGCAGCGCGGCCAGCTCGGCGGCCCGCGACTGCCTCGACGACGACGCGGTGACGCCCTCGAACAGCGCCATCAGCTGCTGCAGCGGGTCGTAATCCCCTTCTGGGCCCGACCGGCGGCGGTCGTAGATCAGATCCAGTGCCACGGCCCGCTGCTCGTCCGGGATCCGGGCCATCGGGACGATCTTCGATGCGTGCACGATGGCGGTGTCCAGCCCGGCCTGCACGCACTCGTGCAGGAATACCGAGTTGAGCACCTGGCGCGCCGCGGGGTTGAGCCCGAAGGACACGTTGGAGAGCCCGAGCGTGGTCTGCACCTCCGGGTACAGCCGCTTGACCTCGCGGATCGCCTCGATGGTCTCCAGCGCGTCGCGGCGCACCTCCTCCTGGCCGGTGGAGATCGGGAAGGTGAGGCAGTCGACAATGACGTCACAGGTCCGCATGCCCCAGTTGGCGGTCAGGTCGTCGATCAGCCGCGACGCTATCCGGACCTTCCACTCCGCGGTGCGGGCCTGCCCCTGCTCGTCGATGCACATCGCCACCACCGCGGCACCGTGCTCGCGGATCAGCTCCATGACGCGCTGAAAGCGCGAGCCGGGCCCGTCGCCGTCCTCGTAGTTCACCGAGTTGACCACACACCGCCCGCCGAGGCGCTCCAAACCGGCCCGCACCACGTTGGGCTCGGTGGAGTCCAGCATCACCGGCAGCGTCGACGCGGTGGCCAGCCGCCCGGCCAGCTCGGCCATGTCAGCGGCGCCGTCACGGCCGACGTAGTCCACGCACAGGTCGATCAGGTGCGCGCCGTCCCGGGTCTGCGCGCGGGCGATCTCCACGCAGTCCTCGAAGCGCTCGGCGAGCATGGCCTCGCGAAATGCCTTGGACCCGGTGGCGTTGGTCCGCTCACCGATCATCAGCACGCTGGCGTCCTGGCGAAACGGCACCGCCGCGTAGAGCGAGGACACCCCGGGCTCGGGACGCGGCCGCCGGTTGCGAGGTGCTAGGCCACCGACCGCCTCGGCCACCGCGGCGATGTGCTCCCCGGTCGTGCCGCAGCAGCCACCGACCAGCCGGACGCCGAACTCGGTGACGAAGCCGGCCAGCGCGGTGGCCAGCTCGTCGGGGGTCAGCGGGTAGACCGCCCCGTCGGTGCCTAACTCGGGCAGGCCGGCGTTGGGCATCACCGACAGCGGGATCCGGGAGTGCTTGGACAGCTGCCGCAGGTGCTCGCTCATCTCGGCCGGGCCGGTGGCGCAGTTCAGCCCGATCAGGTCGATGCCCAGCGGTTCCAGCGCGGTGAGCGCCGCACCAATCTCGGTGCCCAGCAGCATCGTCCCAGTGGTCTCCAGGGTGACCTGGGTGATGATCGGGACGTGCCTGCCCTCCGTGACCATCGCGCGCCGGGCGGCGGTGACCGCCGCCTTGCACTGCAGCAGGTCCTGGCTGGTCTCCACCAGCACCGCGTCGGCGCCGCCGGCGAGCAGGCCGCGGACCTGCTCGTGGTAGGCGTCGCGCAGCTCGGCGAAGGAGATATGACCCAGGGTGGGCAGCTTGGTGCCGGGGCCGACCGAGCCGAGCACGAACCGCGGCCAGTCTGGTCCGGCGAACTCGTCGGCCACCTCGCGAGCCAGCCGGGCGCCCGCCTCGGCGAGCTCCCGGATCCGATCGGCGATGTCGTATTCGGCGAGGTTGGCCAGGTTGGCGCCGAAGGTGTTGGACTCCACCGCGTCGGCGCCCGCCTCCAGGTAGCCCCGGTGCACGGCGCGCACGACATCCGGACGGGTGACGTTGAGGATCTCGTTGCAGCCCTCCAGCCCGGCGAAATCGTCCAGGCTCAGCGGGGCGGACTGCAGCATCGTGCCCATGGCCCCGTCCGCGACCAGGACACGGCGCGCCAGGACGTCGAGCAGCGGTGACCAAGACATAAGAGTCAGCGTAGAGCAGGGATATCGCGATTCCCTGGTAGCGCGTGACGACCATCTCGGCCCCGGGGTCGTACGCTAACGCGGTGACCTATCCCCACACCTCCGGCACCGGCCCGGCCGACCGCGGATCGCAGCTGCTGCCGCAGCTCACCTCCCCGGTGCTGGTGGCCGCGTTCGAGGGCTGGAACGACGCCGGGGACGCCGCCAGTACCGCGATCGAGCACCTGCAGCTGAGCTGGGATGCGACGCCGCTGGCCGAGCTCGACCCTGAGGACTACTACGACTTCCAGGTCACCAGGCCCACCACCAAGCTTGTGGACGGCATCACGCGACGGCTGGAGTGGCCCACCACCCGGCTGTCGGTCTGCCGGCCGCCCGGGGCGAACTACGACGTGGTGCTGGTGCATGGCATCGAGCCGAACATGCGCTGGCGGTCGTTCTGCAACGAGCTGCTGCGCTACGTCCAGGACCTGGAGATCACCACGGTGGTGACCCTGGGCGCGCTGCTCGCCGATACCCCCCACACCCGGCCGGTGCCGGTCACCGGCACCTCCTATGACGCTGATTCGGCCGCCCGGTTCAAGTTGGAGCGTTCCAAGTACGAGGGCCCGACGGGGATCGTGGGGGTCTTCCAGGACGCCTGCGTGCAGGCCGGGGTACCGGCCATCTCGTTCTGGGCCGCGGTGCCGCACTACGTCTCCGCCCCGCCTTCGCCCAAGGCCACCCTGGCGCTGCTGCACCGGGTGGAGGAGGTGCTCGACCTTGAGGTGCCGCTCGGCGCGCTCCCGGAGGAGTCCGAGGAGTGGGAGGCGACGGTCAGCGAGATGGCCGACGAGGACGACGAGGTCGCCAACTACGTCCGGGCGCTGGAGGAGCGCGGCGACACCGAGCTCACCCTGCACGAGGCCAGTGGCGACGCCATCGCCGCGGACTTCGAGCGCTACCTGCGCCGCCGCCGCCCCGGCGGCACCTCAGGCCCCCGCGGCCCCCGCTGAACCCCGACCCCTGATACGCATTCAGCGGGCTCAGCGGGGTTATCGGCACCCTGTTTACCCCGCTGAGCCCGCTGAATGCATCAAGCCTTCCCCGCGCAGCGTGTTGAGTGCGCTGACCACGGTGGCCGGGGCGACCTCGTAGGTCTGGCTGAGGGTGGCACGGCTGGGAAGCCGAGCGCCGGGCTCGTAGTCGCCTCTGGTGATGGCTGTGCGGAGCTCTTCCGCGATCTCCCAGGCCGTGTGCCTTGCAGACATCCGCCAAGGCTATGACCGGACCGACGTTTGCGCACCGCGGCGTCACGATCCAACCGCGTCCCCAGCGCCCGCTCGACCCGAACCAGCGCGGGCTCCACGTCACGCTGCCGCAGGTCGAACACCCGGCTCGGGATCAGCACCGACGTGGTCGCCATGTCCCCAATTATCGGGGTCGGGTCAGAGGGCGATGCCGAACAGGGCATCGACCGCGGTGCGGACCACAGCCGAGGCGTCGGCGTCCCGGCCGCGGCGGGTCAACGTGTCGGTGGCCCACGCATCGACTACGGCCAGGGCGCGAGGAGTATCCAGATCGTCGGCAAGGTGGGCGCGCAGCTGGCTGACGGCATCGGCCGCGGGCGCCCCGGCGGGCAGCGCGGCGGCGTCGCGCCAGCGGGCCAGCCGGGTCGCCGCCTCGTCGAGCAGCCCGCCGGTCCAGGACCGGTCGGTGCGGTAGTGCCCGGACAGCAACGCCAGGCGCAGCGCCATCGGGTCCACCCCGTCGGCGCGCAGCCTGGAGACGAAGACCAGGTTGCCCTTGGACTTGGACATCTTCGCGCCGTCCAGGCCGATCATCCCGGTGTGGATGTAGTGCTGGGCTATCGGGTGCTCGCCGGTGAGCGCCTCGGCGTGGGCGGCGGAGAACTCGTGGTGCGGGAAGATCAGGTCAGAACCCCCGCCCTGCACGTCGAAGCCGGTGCCCAGCCGGTTGAGCGCGATCGCGCAGCACTCCACGTGCCAGCCCGGGCGTCCCGGGCCCAGCTCGGAGTCCCAGGACGGCTCGCCGTCGCGCGCCGTGCGCCACAGCAGGGCGTCCAGCGGGTGGCGCTTGCCGGGCCGCTCCGGGTCCCCGCCACGCTCGGCGAACAGCCGGGCCATGGTGCCGGCGTCGTAACCTGACTCGGATCCGAAGTGCTCCGCGGCGTGGTGGTCGAAGTAGATGTCCGGGTGCTTTCGGTCGTCGACCCGGTAGGCGGCGCCGGAGGCGAGCAGCTTGCCGACCACCTCGACGATCTCGCCGATCGCCTCCACGGCACCGATGAAGTCCCGCGGGGGCAGCACCCGCAGCGACTCCATGTCCTCCCGGAACAGCGCGGTCTCGCGCATCCCGAGCACCACCCAGTCGTCCAGGTCACGCTGGGCTCGCGCCAGCAGCGGGTCGTCGACATCGGTGACGTTCTGCACGTAGTGCACCTCGTGGCCGACGTCGCGCCAGTACCGGTGGATCAGGTCGAAGGCCAGGTAGGTGGCCGCGTGCCCGAGGTGGGTGGCGTCGTAGGGGGTGATCCCGCAGACGTACATCCGCGCGGTGTCCCCGGGCGCGGTCGGTCGCACCGTGGCGGTCGCGGTGTCGTGCAACCGCAGCGGGGGACCCTGACCGGGTAGCTGCGGGACCTGCGTCGACGTCCAGGGCTGCATGCATTCGACACTACGTCACCGGACGGCGCTGTCCTGCGTTCCTGGCACCGGGCACGAAAGCGCGACACACCGTGCACGAGAGCGCGACACGCCGGTTTAGGGGCGCCGACGGTGGCGTAGGTAGTCGCCCACCACTGCGGCGCCTAGGCCGTCGGGGCCGGGGTCTAGTACTCGGCCGCCGCAACGGCGGGCGAGTGCGTGCACGAAGCCGGTGAGGCGGGGGTCCTGGCCCAGCATCACTATGCTCACCGCTGTGCCGTTGCGGGCCAGGCAGTCCATCTCGTGCACGGTCAGGGCCAGCGTCTGGGGCAACGGCGGGTAGCTGAAGACCGCCTCCCCGCCGGCTTCCAGGTGCGCGGTGGGCTCCCCGTCGGTGACCACCAGCAGGACCTGCGCGGCGTCGGAATGGCGGCGCAGATGCCGCCCGGCCAGCAGCAGCGCATGGTGCAGGTTGGTGCCCTGCTCCCACACCCCGGCCAGCCCGGTGAGTTGCGCGATGTCCACCCGCTGGGCGTGCCGCCCGAAGGTGATCAGCTCCAGCACGTCGGACCGGAACCGGGTTGCGACCAGGTGATGCAGCGCCAGCGCGGTGCGTTTCATCGGCGCCCAGTGCCCGTCCTGCACCATCGACCACGAGGTGTCCACGCACAGCGCCACCGCGGCCCGGGCCCGCTGCTCGGTGTCGGTCACCTCGACGTCCTCGACGGTCAGCAGCGGGCTCGCGCTGCTGGTGGCGGCCCGGCGCAGCACGGCATTGTGCACGGTGCGGGGGACGTCCCACGGCTCGGAGTCACCGAACTCCCAGGGCCGGCTGCCCCCGGTCGGCTCCCCAGCGGCGCCGGCCCGACGCACCTCCCGCTCCCCGCGCCGGCTGCGCAGCACGTCGATCACGTCGGTCAGCGCCTGCGAGCCGAGCCGGCGCAACGCCTTGGGTGACAGCCTCAGTGACCCGTCCGGGGCACGCTCGAAAAAGCCGTGGCGCTCCAGTTCGCGTTCCAGGTCGGCGAGCCGGCGGGCGTCGATGCGGGCCCCGTCGCCCAGCTGGCGGGTCAACGCATCGAGATCGACGTCCTCGGCGC
>JBOHFT010000168.1:0-10136 GCA_050699815.1 Pseudonocardiaceae bacterium
GCACTACTGCCATGGGCGTGCGCACGGTGGCACCTCGCTGCGGTGGGGCGGCCGCCGCGCCCCTGACGCCACAAGGAGCACCAGCAATGACGCTGACCGCCGGAGACAGCGACCAACATACGGGTCCCGAGCCGATCCTGTCCGGTCGGCGACCGCTAGGTCCCCAGATTCTCGTGTACCTGTTCGTGCTCGCCCCCTTGGTTGCCTTGATCGCCGCGGTGCCGGTGGCCTGGGGGTGGGGGCTGGGCTGGGTCGACGTCGTGCTCTTCGTGGCCACTTACTACATCAGTCTCCTTGGAGTGACTGTCGGGTACCACCGCCACTTCACCCACGGCTCGTTCAAGGCCAAGCGGTGGTTGCGGGTGGGCCTGGCGGTGCTGGGCAGCACCGCGATGCAGGGCCCGCTGCTGCATTGGGTAGCAGACCACCGGCGCCATCACGCGTACTCCGACCGGGAGGGCGATCCGCATTCGCCTTGGCTGTTCGGGACCTCACCGATCGCCGTGGCCAGAGGCTTCTGGCATGCCCACATGGGCTGGCTGTTCAACCGCGACCTGTCCAACCCGCGCCGGTTCGTCCCGGACCTGCTGGCCGACAAGACGATGGTGCGGGTCAGCAAGCTGTTCTGGCTGTGGACCGGGATCTGGCTGGTGTTGCCGGGGATCATCGGCGGGCTGGTGACCTGGTCTTGGTGGGCCGTGGTGACCGGGCTGTTCTGGGCTGGGCTGGTGCGGGTGTCGTTCCTGCACCACGTCACCTGGGCGGTGAACTCGGTCTGCCACATGATCGGCAACCGGCCGTTCGCCTCGCGCGACAAGGCCGCGAACTTCTGGCCGATGGCGATCCTGTCCGCCGGGGAGTCCTGGCACAACCTGCACCACGCTGACCCGACGTCGGCCCGGCACGGCGTGCTCCGCGGCCAGATCGACATATCGGCCCGGGTGATCTGGTTGTTCGAGAAGCTCGGTTGGGTGTGGAACGTGCGCTGGCCGACTCCGCAGCGGCTGGCCAAGCTCACCGCCAGGCCCTGAGCGAGCTCCCGGCCTGGCCGCTGGTCGTGCTGCTGGCCGCAACTTGTCGAGCGGCGCGGCGATAGCCGCGTTGAGGTCGAGACCAGACGGCCGGCGTGCGCTATCAACCGTCGGTAAGCGCTTGATGACTCTCTGCAGTCAAGCTGGCCGGAAAACCGGCTACTCCGTCAGGGTGACCGTCGAAAGGGTTACGCCGAGCAAGTAACGAGTGGCGGTGCGTGGCAGATATACGCGGTGTGGGAAGGGGCGATCCCACTGTACGGGGAGACTTCCGTTCGCGGGGGGCTGGTTAGGCCGCTGGCCTAGCCTACTTTCCGTGTGCGTTTCATGACACTGCGTTTCATGACACTCAAGTTGAGCCACGGCAGAGTACGGCTACGGTAGGGGGCCCGTCCCGATGCAGTTCGTTGCAGGTACCACCCAACCAGGAGCACCTTTCGCCCGCCGCGGGGAGTCTGGGGGTGTAACGACGTTTGCCCCCGATGTCCGGGTGGCGGTGGTGGGCTACGGCTACTGGGGATCCAAGCACATGCGGGTGCTCAGCAGCATGCCGGGCGTGCATGTGACCATCGTCGACTCCGATCCCGAGCGGATCGCGGAGGCACGACGAAGCTACCCGTCAGCGGAATCGGCGCACCGTCTCGACGATGTGCTCTCGCGGGTGGACGCGGTGGTCGTCGCGACCCCGCCGTCTGCGCACGCTGAGGTCGGGCTGCAGGCACTGCGCCACGGCCGGCACGCTCTGGTGGAAAAACCGCTTGCCACGACGGTCGAGCACGCCCAGGAAATGGTCGACTCGGCAGCCGCCAACAAGGTGCACCTGATGGTCGGGCACACCTTCGAGTACAACGCAGCCGTCTGGAAGCTGAAGGAGATCATCGACTCCGGGGAGCTCGGCAGGATCCTCTACATCGACGCCGCTCGGCTGTCCCTGGGCAAGTACCAGCGCGACTGCAACGTCATCTGGGACCTCGCCCCGCACGACATCTCGATCGCTTCGTACCTGCTCGGCGAGGTTCCCCGGACTACCTGCGTCTGGGCCAAACGGCACGTCGGAAACCGCCACGCCGACGTGGCCTACCTGCGGCTGGACTTCGAGCAGGCGGCCACCCACGCGTTCGTGCACGTCAGCTGGCTGGATCCGTGCAAGGTCCGGCGGGTCACCGTTGTCGGGGAACGCAAGATGGCCGTCTACGACGATATGTCGGACAATGAGCGTATCCGGGTCTACGATATCGGTGTCGATCCGGCTGATCCGGACGACCATGGTGAATCGCACGCCATGCCGGTCTCCTACCGGACCGGGGACATCGTCTCGCCATTCGTGCAATTCAGCGAGCCACTCCTGGTTCAGGACAGCCACTTCATCGAGTGCATTCGTACCGGCGCCAAGCCGAACACACCCGGCGAGCGCGGGCTGGACATCGTGCGGGTGCTGGCCGCCACCGACGTCGCGGAGGCCACCGGACGCCCCGCCTTCATCACCAGCAGCACCGATCCAGCAGGGGCGAATCTCGTGCGGGGGGTGGCGTCATGAGCATTCCTTTCCTGGACCTAGCGGGTGTCAACAACGGGCTGCGCGAGGATTTCGACCTGGCCTGGAAGACCGTGCTGGACCACGGTGGCTACATCGGTGGGCCTGAGGTGGAGCGTTTCGAGCGCGAGTTCGCGGCCTACTGCGCGACGCTGGCCTGCGTCGGAGTCGCCAACGGGACCGACGCGCTGGAACTCATCCTCGCCGGTCTCGGGATCGGGCGTGGCGACGAGGTCATCGTCCCGGCGAACACATTCATCGCCACGGCCGAGGCGGTATGCGCCACCGGAGCCCGGCCCCGGTTCGTGGACGTCTGTCCAGACACCCTGCTGATCGACCCGAGGGCGGCGGAGGCGGCGATCAGCAGCTCGACAGCCGCGATCATCGCCGTGCATCTGTATGGCCAGATGGTGGACCCCGAGCCGATCTCGGCGGTCGCTGCGGCACACGGACTTGCCCTCATCGAAGACGCCGCGCAAGCGCACGGCGCCCGGCACCGGGGCACCACCGCGGGCAGCGTAGGCGTCGCAGCGGGGTTCAGCTTCTATCCCGGCAAGAATCTCGGCGCCCTGGGCGACGGCGGCGCGGTAGTCACCAGCGATCTCGCCCTGGCCGAGAAGATCCGCAGCATAGCCAACCACGGGCGCTCGGCAGCCGATCGCCACCTGCACAATCTCGTCGGGCGCAACAGCAGGCTCGACTCGCTGCAGGCGGCGCTGCTGTCGGCCAAGCTGCGGTGGCTGGATGCCGGCAATGCCCGGCGGGTGGCCGCGATGGCGGCCTACCGGGAGCTGCTGCCGCCGCGCTGCCCGCCGGTGTCGGTGCAGCCGGGTGCCCAGCCCGTGTACCACCTGGCGGTCATCCAGGTCGATGACCGCGATCAGGTCACCGAGGCGCTCACCGCGGCCGGCATCGGGTGGGGTGTGCACTACCCGATCCCCTGCCATCAGCAGCCGGCCCTGGCCATCTTCCACTCGGCCCAGAAATTGCCGGTGGCAGAGGCTGCGGCCAACCGGATCCTTTCCGTTCCGATGTCCCCGACCCTGACTGTCGAGCAGGTTGCGCGGATCTGCGATGTGCTTGGAGGTGCGCTGTGAAGAACATTCCCCATGTCTTCCGATACGGGGCGAGCGAGTCCAACGGTCATCCGGCGGGGTCCACCGAGCAGCTGCCGCAGTCCGAAGGGACTGGCGACCTGGTGCCGCCGCCGCGTTCGGCCACTGAGTCCGAGCGTCTCGCGGATCCCGGCGGCAGTGGTCGGCTGACGCCTGCCGGGCAAGCGCGCCTGGCCACCGTGGCACTGACGATCATTCTGCTCGGCACAGGTGCTGGCCTGGTCGGCGCGCTGACCGTGCCGAAAACCTACGGAGCGCGGGCGGAGCTGCTCTACCCGATCAGCCAGGACCAGCGGGGTGGTGACCCGCTGCGGCAGGATCGCCAGCTCACCACCCAGCTGGTGTACCTGAAGAGCCGGGTCGTGCTCGGCCCGATCGCGCAGAAGCAGGGACGGCAGTTCAAAGACCTTGACCGGGACATCAGCGTGCAGGTCCTGCAGAGCAGCGAGGTCATCCAGGTCGAGGCCCACGGATCCACCAAGGAGGCCGCCAATCAGACGCTGCAGGCCGTCGTCGACGGGTACCTGGAGCTCGCCGGCCAGCCCACCGGAGTGACCCGCAACCTCGACACCCAGCTCGCGGACGCGCGCGCGAACACCGCCCGCCTCCAGACGCAGGTGTCGCAGCTCACGACCGCGGTGCTGGCCGGAACCGCCACCCAGGCTTCCCTCAACGAAGCCCGGGCGCAGGTGGTCACATCCGTGGACCGGGAGAAGGCGATCCAGGTCCGGATCGACGAGATCAACCTCACCGGCAGGTCGGGACCGAACGCCCAGCTGCTGACGGCGCCCTACGTGCTGGCCGACCCGGTGAGCCCGCAGCCGCTGATCGCGGCCGGCACGGGTGCGCTGGTCGGACTGATCGTGGCCGGCGGGGTCGTGGCCGTGGCTGCCCGGCGCCGGGTGAGATCGTGAGGACCCGGCTGTGGCCGCCCCCACGGTGACCGCACTCGAGGACGACACCACCACCAACACAGCGCGGAACTCGGCGACCGTTGCCGGGTGGACACTGGTCAGCAGGGTCACCGGGCTGCTCCGGGTGGTCGTGATCGGCGCGGTGCTGGGACCCACCTATTTCGCCAACGCCTTCCAGGCCGGTTACGTCGTGCCGAACCTGGTGTTCACGTTGATCGCCGGGCCGGTACTGGCGATGGTGCTGGTACCTGGTGTGGTTCGGGCTATCGGTGCCGGGGGCCTGCCCCGGGCTCGGGAGGTGCTCGGCCGGGTGACCGGGTGGCTGCTCGCCGTCTCGGCCGCGGTCGTCGCGCTGTTGATGATCCTCGCCCCGGTGGTCGCCTGGACGCTGACCTTCGGGATCCCGGACCCCGTGCAACGGGCCCGGGGCCTGTGGCTCGCCACGCTGCTGGTCCTGCTCGTCGCACCACAGGTCCTGCTCTACGCCTTGTTGCACGTCGGCATGGCCGCCCAGCAGGCCCGCGGGCGTTTCGCGCTCGCGGCGGGCGCACCGGCCGTGGAGAACGTCATCCTCATCCTGACGGTGGTGGCAGCCGGCTGGTATTACGGGACGGGCCGCGACGTCGGCCAGGTCCCGGCCGACCTGGTGATCGTGCTCAGCGTGGGCAGCACCGTGGCCGTCGCAGTGCACGCGGCACTGCAGTTGTTCGGTACCGCGCGGGCGGGGCTGCTGACCCGCCCGTCGATGCGCTGGCGCCGTGACCCCGAGGCTGTCGCGGTCACCCGCCGGTTGATGCGCTCGGTCGGCGTGGCGGCCTGGCCGGCCGCGGCGATGTATGTGCTGTTCGCCCTGGCCGGAACCGTGCCGGGCGGTGTTTTCGTCGTGCAGCTGTCCTACTCGGTTTTCTACGCGCTGTCCTACCTCAGTGCCCGTGCCGTGTCGATGGCCGCGTTGCCCGGACTGGCGCGCGCCGCCCATCGCGAGGACGGTGTCACGTTCGGCTCGGCATGGCGCCAAGGGTTGTCCTATGCCGTCATCGCCAGCCTGCCGCTGCTGGTGTTGCTCGCGGTGCTCTCCGGACCCGCCGCGAACGTTCTCGCCAACGGCGAATTGCGGCATGCGGCACTGATCGGTGCACTCGCCACCTGCCTGGGGGTGGTGGCGGTGGCCCAACTGGTCGGCGGGGTGCACGACATCGGCCGCCAGGCCCTGTTCGCGCGCCTTGATGACCGCATTCCACGGCGGGCCAGCGAGGCGGCCTTCGGCGTGATACTGGCGGTCGCCGCCGCGACCCTGCTGGTGCCCGCCGATGGGGCGCGCCTCGTCTGGCTGGTCGTGGCCATCCTGGCCGGTGAGCTCGCTGCTGCCGGGATGGTGCTGACCCGGCTGCGCCGGGCGATCCGGCCCGAGCGGTTCATCGAATTCCGAACCCTGGCCGGCGCGCTGGTGGCCACGCTCGCGATGGTGCCGGTGGCTGCCGCGGTGTGGTGGCTCCAGCACGTCACGAGCGGCGGCCAGCTCAGCGACCTCGCTCTCCTCGTCCTGGGCGGTGTCGTGGCGCTCGGGGTCTACGTCCTGGTGCTCCGTGCCCCGGTGTTCCGTGTCGCGGTGCTGCGGCGGATAGGTGGTGGGTCATGACTCAAACTCTCCCGCCCGGGTCCAGCTCAACTCCCGCCTCCGGTGAGTCCGTCTCTGCCTCCGCTGAGAGCCGGTTAACCCCGGCGATCAGCGGCTGGCTTGGGCTGGGAGCCGCCGGCTGCGCCCTGGTCGGCGGGGTCCTCGCGGTGGTGGCCGGGCCGCTGCTCGCGGTCAGCGTCATCGGGGTGCTGGCCCTGGTCGGGCTCTTCGCCGCGGCGGCCTACCGGCCGGTCTTCGCGACGTATGCCTACCTGGGCACCCTGCCCATTCTCGCCGGTATCGACCGCGGCAACCTCATCCCGCTGGTGCGGCCCAACGAGGCGTTGCTGGCGGTGCTCCTGGCCGGGGCGCTGGCCGGTGGTTACCTCCGATGGTGCCGGGGCAACCGGGTGCCCATACAACTGCATCGGCTCGACATCCCGATCGGTGTCTTCTTGCTGATGTCGACGGCGTGGCCGCTGCTGTCCATGCTGTTGCGCGGGCAGCCACCGGTGCCGTCCGATCTGGCGGCCGTGCTGCCGGTCTGCAAGCTCGTCGCCATCTACCTGCTGGTGCGCTTCAGCGTCACCACCGGGGAACAGCTGGTGCGGTGCTTCCGGCTGATCATCTGGCCGGGGGCAGTGGTCGCGGTGATCGCGATCCTGCAGACCCTGCAGTTTGGCCCGGTCGTCACGATGCTGCTGACCGTCTGGACACCTGACAGCCACGCGGCGGCGCTCGGTGAGCGGGGCACGACGACGCTTGCCTCGGCGCTGGCCACCGGCGACTACATCATCATCTGCCTGACCCTGGTGATCTGCTGCGGGGCCCGAGGTCTGCTGGATCCCCGGGAGCGGCTGGGGCTGGGTATCGTGCTCGGTGCGGGTGTGCTGGCCGCGGGCCAGTTCTCCACCTGGATCTCCGCGGTCGTGGTGGCCGGGCTCATCCTGTGGCGCTTCAGCACGGTACGCCGCAGATCGCTGCGATTCCTGTGGCTGGCGCCCATTGTGCTTGCGTTCGGCGCGCCGGCGTTGATCGGCCGGTTGCAGGGGTTCGGCGAGTACGGAGTGCCCCGCAGCTGGATCGGCCGCTGGAACAACCTGTCCAACTATTACCTGCCGAAGTTTGACTTCATCAACGTGCTCCTGGGGGTATCGCCCAACTCGGTGCTGCCGGCATCCGAGAGGTGGCGTGAGGTCGTCTACCTGGAGGGCGGCTATCTGCAGCTGCTCTGGATCGGTGGCATCCCCCTGCTGGCCGCCTTCGTCTGGCTGGCGGTCGCGGTGCTGCGCAGGACGGCGGAGCTGATGGTCGTGCCGGGCGCCGTTGGCGCTGCGGCGTCGGCGCTGTGGGTCTGCTGGGGGTTCGTGCTCATCCTCACCATCATCGATCCGCACCTGACGCTTCGAGGCACCGGGGACCTGCTTTTCGTGCTGATGGCAATCACTACGGGGAGGCTTAGTGTCCAGCGGCGTTGAACAAGTGCGCTTACCCGCTCGTTGGGAACCGGTCGCCCGGCGCGCCGTCGATCTGGTGGTTGTGGTGATCGCGTTGCTGATGCTCGCGATTCCGATGCTGCTCGTCGCGATGACGATCAGGCTGGGGACGCCGGGCCCGGCGCTGCATCGCCAGCAGCGGGTGGGCCGGGGCGGCCGGCCGTTCACGATGTATAAGTTCCGCACCATGCGGGTGGGTGGCTCCGATGCGCAGCACCGGGAGCTCATCGCTCGGGAGCTGCGCGGTGAGGACACCTCGGTCAACGGTAGCTGGAAGATCGACAGTGATCCGCGGGTGACCCGGATCGGCTCGATCCTGCGGCGCACCAGCGCCGACGAGCTGCCCCAGCTCCTCAACGTCCTGCGGGGGCAGATGGCGCTTGTCGGTCCCCGGCCCTGCCTGGAATGGGAAGCAGAGATGTTCCCGCCCAAGTTCGCCGGGCGGTTCGACGTCCCACCCGGACTCACCGGGCTCTGGCAGGTCAGCGGCCGCAGCACGATGGGCACGCTGGAGATGCTGGAACTCGATCTGAGGTATGTGAGGAGCTGGAGTTTCTGGACCGATCTCATGATTCTGATGCGCACCGTCCCGAGTTTGCTGCGGGGGCACGGCGCGCGATGACAAAGGATCGTCTTCTGCCGGCAAGGGGGAGCAGTCTTGGTGGTCGCGATTCCACGACTACCGCGCCGGGCCCGAGTGGTCTTGCTCACAGTGCACGTCGCGACGTCTGTGGGGTGGCTCGGGCTCGACGGCGCGCTGGTGGCGCTGGAGGTAACCTGCCTAGGCAGTGGTAATCCCACCGAGCAGGCGGGGATCGCCGCCGCGATGGGTGTGCTCGCCTCGTGGGTGCTGATCCCGGTGGTGTTCACCTCGTCGGTCAGCGGTCTGGTGCTGGCGCTGTCCACCCCGTGGGGTCTGGCGCGGCACTGGTGGGTGCTCGCCAAGTGCGCGATCGCCGTCGCGTTGGCCGGCACCGGACTGCTGTTGATGTTGCCTCGGCTGCAACAGATCGTTGCCGGAGACGGTGCGCCGGTCGGGATGCAGACGCTGGTCGGGAGGTCGGCCGCGCTGGTGTTGCTGCTCGTGGCGACGGGGGTATCGGTAGCCAAGCCATGGGGCAAGACACCGTACGGCCGCGCGGTGCGGGTGCCCCGCCAGCGGGTTCAGCAGAAGTAGCGGTACAGCAGTGCCCCGGCCTGCCTGGTCACCTCGTCGGGCACGGCATCGTCGGTGAGCAGCCGGGTGAGCTCAGAGAGCATCGGGCCGGCCTCGGAGCTGCTGCGGGCCTGCTCCCCGCCGGCGCGCAGGGTCACGATGGTGCGCTCCTCGGCGGACCACTTGCGCTTGTATGCGATCAGGCCTGGCTGGTCGAGGTCGCTGAGCCCCCAGTCGAGCAGTCGGGCTCCCCGTTCGGCACCCCAGCCGATCCCGGCCCAGAAGATCGCGTCGTTCGGGCGCAGCGCCAGGTGTTCGTGGCGGGACGCCCCGAACTTGTAGTAGAGCACGTCACCCCAGGTGAGGAAGACCGCGCCGGCGATCAGCTCGTCGCCGGCGTGCGCGAGCATCGTCACGATCGCGTCGTCCGGGGCGAAGGCGTCCCAGATGTGGTCGAACAGCTCGCAGGGCTGGGCCAGCAGCCGGTATTTGCGCTTGCGCAGCGAGACATGCAACCCGTGGAACCGGTGCATGGCGTCGCGGCCGGTGTGCGCTTCGACCCGGACACCGGCGCGCTGCGAGATCGTGATGTTGCGGCGGGCGTGCTGGGACAGCCGCTGCCGGATCTCCTCGACGCTGCCGTGCAGCGGCGTACCGTGCCACGCCGCGGTGGCGACCCGTTGGAAGCGGGGGTCGCCGACGGGTACGGCGGTGTCGAAGCACCGCAGCGTCAGCGCGGCGGTGGTGGTGACGACTCCGTCAACGAGTGCTTTCCAGTCGACCGGGTCATCGGTCAGGGGGTCGGCCCGGTCGCAGAACGGCAGGCTCGACAGTCGGTCGCCGCGAATGTCGCTGATCGGGACCCAGGCCAGTCCCGCCCGGGGTAGCCCCTCCCCATCGAGCAGGATGCTGCTGGTCGGCGTGAAGCCGTAGGTGGCGCACACCGCGTCGATCCACGGTGGCGAGGTGAACACGCTGCCGTGCGGGCCTAGGGCGAGCCAACGCCAGCGGGGATCGCTGCGCGGATCGGTGTGCACGGTCTCCGGCTCAGCCGCGGACGTGGCGAAGATGCTCACGGCGGCTACCGTAGGCGATCAGGGTGGTGTCACGCGCGGAGCTGGAAGGGATGCAGTGTGCTGGCGTGTCGGATCGAGGTGTGCAGGGTGGTGAGCATGTCATCGACGGTGATGGAGTGAGCGTCACGGTGCAGGGCCAGACCCCGGCGGGCGAGCTCAGCAGCCAGCTCACGCTGATGATCATCAACCTGCTCAC